>JAGVCW010000020.1 GCA_020059045.1 Minisyncoccota bacterium
CTAGTGGTTATAGCTATCATCGGTATACTTTCATCAGTTGTTTTGGCAAGTCTTAACACAGCGAGAGGAAAGGGTGCAAACGCAGCTGTTAAGTCGAACTTATCAAACATTCGTGCAATGGCTGAGCTTTTTTATGATAGCCAATCACCAAATACTTACGGAACATTCGCTCTAGCAGCATGTCCTACAGCTTCGGTAGCAGTTCCCGGCCATATGTTTGTAAGTGCTACAGTTGTTAATGCCATCACAGCAGCCAAGAACGCCGCAGGTGACACAACAAACCTAAACAGATGTATCGCAAGTGCCACAGCTCCAGGCTCATGGGCAGCGTCTGTACCACTTAAGGTAAACGAAGGTACATTTACTACATGGTGCGTAGACTCAACAGGTGCATCTACAGGTAGAGCCACTGCTATTACTACAAGCGCTTGTTAGTAGGATATTTGTTAACAAATTAGCATGACAAAATATAATAAGTTGGTGCGAGGTTTTACGCTTATCGAGCTTCTAGTGGTTATAGCTATCATCGGTATACTTTCATCAGTTGTTTTGGCAAGTCTTAACACAGCCAGAGCTAAAGGCGCAGATGCAGCTATAAAAGCAGATCTTGCTCAAGTACGAACCCAAGCAGAAAACTTCCTCGATGACTTCGGTCACTATGGTGTGGATACAAACATAGACTGTACGACAGTTGATTCCCTCTTCTCTACTTCTACAATTACCTCTGCTATTGCTCATGTCGAATCAATCACAAACGCAAGCACAACTTGTTATGCTGATGATGGTGTGGCAGGTGCGGGAACTACGGCAACTTCATGGGCTATATCTGCTCCTCTAAAGACGGATCCAGTACTAACATGGTGTGTGGACTACACAGGTGTCTCTGCGTCTGGCACAGCAGTAGTAGTATCAGATGTAGCACTCTGTCAATAGAAAACTGAAGATAATCTAGGTTAAGAAACCCTGTTTTACTCAATGAATTTTTCTCTGTACTTCTTACTGTTTATTTTCGGCACTATTGTTGGTAGTTTCCTAAATGTAATAATACTTCGACACAATACAGGTCAAAGTATTAATGGCAGGTCACACTGCTTCACTTGTGGCAGAAGAATATCTTGGTACGAACTTGTTCCAGTACTGAGCTTCGGGGCACTCCTCGGTAGGTGTAGGAATTGTAAGGCAAGAATTTCATGGCAATATCCTTTGGTTGAGGTTTTTACAGGGCTAATCCTTACCCTCCTAGCTTGGCAAATGGGAATACTCTATGAGTATTCCCATTTGCAGTTACTTAGCTTTCTCATATCTGTAGTTCTTTGGTGCAATCTCATTATTATATTTGTCTATGATTTGAGACATCAAATAATTCCAGACACTTTCTCCCTTAGCTTTGCACTTCTTGCGTTATTGCTTGCAATACTGCCGTGTCTTACTGACGCTTGTTCACTTACAAGTATATTTTATCGACTACTAGCTGGAGGTGTCCTATTTTCCTTCTTCTTTCTCTTGTGGTTTGTATCTGGCGGTAAGTGGGTCGGATTTGGTGATGGTAAACTTGCTTTTGGTATAGGAATATATCTAGGTTTTGCTAAGGGCTTGTCTGCTCTAGCCTTTGCCTTTTGGATAGGTGCAATTGTTGGGCTTCTACTCATAATGCGAGGAAAAATTAGACATTATCTTGGTGGAAAGCATTTGAAATCGGAGCAAAAAGACTTTACAATTAAAAGTGCCATACCTTTTGCCCCCTTCCTCATTATCGGAACTCTTATCGCGTTAGTATTTCAGAGTGATATATTTGGTCTTCATAATATTTTCTAATGCCAAGTTCTTACAAAATGTTGCACAATAGAGCGAGTAGTGGAAAAACCTGTAGACTTTCTACAAACACCTTGATTTCTGGGTTCACTCTGGTTGAGCTTCTAATCTCCGTTTCAATTATTGGGCTTATTACGGCTGTCGTGGTTTTTAACCAAAGTGACTTTGCTGATCAGATAGCACTTAGCAACGTTGTGAATGAAATCGAACTTGATATACGTGAAAATCAAATATACGGAGTAAGTGTAAAGGAATTTCAGCCCGGTAGCCTAGAATTCTCATCGGCGTATGGATCAAGTTTTAATCTAATCGCTTCGCAGTCAGGCGCACTTGGTCCTGTTTCCTACATTTCGTTTATTGATCGAATAATTACAGATGGAAAGTATAACTTTGGTGCATCATGGTCCACATGTACTGTGGGGGGAGGATCGGAGTGCATAAATATTAATTCACTAACACGTGGTAACACTATTATGGATCTCTGTGTCAGGATGAGTGCAAACAATGATGTGTGTAGATCAGGAGGCAGTGGGCCAAGTAGAATTGATATCACCTTTCTGCGACCCAATCCAAACGCAAGGATTGCTTTCTTGGACTCAGCAGGAGCAAATCTCTCTTTTGCTGGGCACATTGGAGCCAAAGTAATACTTCGATCGCCACAAGGCAAAACCCAAAGTGTGGTGGTGTACACTACAGGTCAAATAGCAATAGAGTAATGAAAATTGCAAAAGTAATAAACAAAAAGTCGGTAAACGCACAAGGGTTCACTCTTATTGAGCTTCTTGTTTCAGTAGGGGTGTTTGTGGTTGTTATGACTATAAGTCTAGGATCTGTTATAAGTATTCTTGATGCAGGCAGAAAAGCAAAAGCTTTAAAATCTGTGATGACAAATTTGAATTTCGCATTAGAAGTAATGGCAAGAGAAATAAAATTTGGTGAGAATTATTATTGTGGGATAGACACTAATAGTCCTCATACGCAAACTGGAAGCTGTACGTCTACGCCTGGTACGGCTATTACGTTTACATCAAGTGAAGGTGTAGACACAATTTATCGGTTACAGGGAACAGAGATCGAAAAATCTATTGATCATGGGGGAACGTACATTGGTGTGACTTCTCCTGAAGTTACAGTTACAGATCTAAGGTTTTATGTGTTTGGGACTGCACCAATTCCTGATACGAATCAACCGAAGGCACTAATATTTATAAGAGGTTACGCGGGCAATAAGCCGACCGCTCAGTCCAACTTTGTGTTACAGACCACTGTCTCTCAGCGGCCACTCGACAGATAATGAAATCAACTCCAAAACAAAAAATAATAGGTAATGGTAAAAGAGGGTTCACATTAATAGAGTCACTGGTGGCAATCTCGGTTCTTACGGTGGCAATCACAGCCACTTTTTCTGCAGTGCAAAGCGGATTATCGAGTTCTATTGAAGCAAGAGATCAAGTAGCTTCCTTTTTCTTGGCCCAAGAGGCGGTTGAGTATGTAAGAAATATTCGTGACGAGAATAGTTTGTATAACTCTGAGAATCCGAGCTCCCCAAGACACTGGCTGTTTGGACTTTCTGAAAATGCAAGTGATGCATGCTACTTTGGTAAAGCTTGCATAATAGATGGGGCAAAAAGTTTGAGTTTCCCACCTGCATCTTGTCCAACAGGCCCGGGAAGTTGCCCCAACTTGAGACAAGATACTAATTCTGCTTCTGCCACGTTCGGTATGTACGGCAATGATCCATCATGGGTGGAAACGGTGTTTAACAGAGAGATAGAACTAGTGGATGTAGTGAGTGGGCAGGAGATTTCTGTAATAGTGAGAATGACTTGGTCCAAAGGAACATTTACCAAGACGTTTACAGTCGAAGAATCAATTCTTAATTGGTAATTACATGCAAACCACAAACCACAACCAACGACTAACAAGAAAAACGCATAAGCAAAAATGCGAGAATTCTCGTGGAATTGCAATTTATATGGCGGTTACCATTACGGCGGTGCTTGTATTGGTAAGTTTTGCAATTATTAATCTTGTCTTAAAGCAAATCTCTATATCTGGATCCGCAAGAGATTCTGAAGCGGCATTCTATTCCGCGGACAGTGGGGTAGAGTGTGCATTATTTTGGGATCTCAGAAATCCAACCATGCCAACACGCAGTGCTTTTGCAACATCAGCTCCGGTTCAGTCTATTGATTGTGCTGGTACAAATATTGCCCCACCTAATATCACAAGATCGGCTCCAGTAAGTGGGGCAGCGACAACGACATTTACAATCACTTTCCCGACAAATAGTTATTGTGCCATAGTCTCTGTGGCCAAGTCCTACAATGGTTTGCAGCCTCTAACGAGAATCGAATCTCGCGGATACAACAACTGTGACCCAGCTAATGCTCGCAGAGTGGAGCGTGCCATTCTTGTTGACTACTAATTTTGTTAGGTGTTAATCTGACTTATTTTGATTTTACCTCCGAGGTGCATAGTTTCAAATTTTATATATAAAACATTCATATATTTTTACGGTTATGGAAATAGATGAATGTTTTTAGTAACTTCTAAGGTATATAAAGTTATATGGATTAGCACGGGTAAAGTGTTAAAATCACTATGTAATATGACGTAAATGGCAGAAAAAGAGGCTCTAATTCGTATAAAGAAGCTGGTAGAGTTGGTTAATCACCATAGGGGGCTTTACCACACCCGGGATAATCCAGAGATATCAGATGAAGCCTATGACTCACTAATTAATGAGCTTATTGAACTTGAGGAAAAGTATCCGAGTCTCAAAACCGTAGATTCACCGACACAAAGAGTGGGTGGCAAAGTGCTCGATGGTTTCGTGAAAGTTCAACATGCAGTGCCACAGTGGTCGTTTGATAACGTTTTTACTAATGAAGAGCTTTTGGAGTGGGGAGTGAGAATGGCAAGGTACCTTGCGAAGAATTCGACAAGCCGTAACAAAATTTCATATTGTGCTGAGCACAAAATTGATGGCTTGAAAGTTATCCTTACGTATAAAGACGGAGTGTTTGTCCAAGGTGCTACGCGAGGTGATGGAGAAATAGGAGAGGACGTAACGAATAATTTAAGAACAATAGAGTCAATCCCTCTTGCTCTTTCAAAAAAAGTAGATCTAATTGCTGTGGGTGAAGTGTGGTTGCCAGCAAGTGAGCTTACTCGTATAAACAAAGAAAGGGAAGTGAAGGGAGAGCCCTTGTATGCAAACACTCGCAATGTGGCCGCTGGCACACTTCGTCAGCTTGACCCGAAGATGGTAAGAGCTCGTAAACTTGAATCCTTTGCATACGATGTAGACTTGTTTGATCCGAAGAGTGAGAAGTTGAAAGTTCCCGAAACACAGACAGATGAACTTCTGCTTCTAAAAACTTTAGGTTTTAAGGTAAATCCAAACTACAAGTTCTGCAAGAATCTGAGTGAAGTTGTAGAGTATTATGATTCATGGCTAAAGAAGCGTCACACACTTCTATATGGTGTGGATGGTATTGCGATTAAAGTAAACGATATAAGTATTCAAGAAAAACTTGGTTATACCGCTAAAGCTCCTCGTTTCACTATAGCATTCAAGTTTCCGGCTGAGCAGGCCACAACTCTCGTGGAAGATATTGTTTTACAAATCGGGAGAACGGGGGTCCTTACTCCGGTTGCAAAACTGCGGCCTGTTCTTGTGGCTGGATCGACAGTGTCACGAGCCACTCTTCACAATGAAGATGAAATCAAGCGTCTTGATATTCGCATAGGGGACACTGTGATACTTCAGAAAGCTGGAGATGTGATACCAGACATTGTACGAGTTCTAACGGAGTTACGAACTGGCAAGGAAAGAGTTTTCAAATTTCCAACACATGTTCCAGAATGTGGGGGAGATGGTTCAATCGAGCGTATACCAGGACAAGCAGCATACCGCTGTGTGTTTAGGGGCGGGAGAATCATGCAAGCACGTAAACTAACGCACTTTGTTGCAAAACATGCTTTTAATATTGATGGCCTGGGAGAGAAAATTTTGGAGCAACTAATGGATGAGAATATCATTTCATCATTTGACGATATATTTACAATTACAAAAGGAGATATTGTCGATCTTGAAGGGTTCGGAGATAAATCAGCTGACAACTTACTAGATTCAATCAAGAAAGCGTCGACTATTGCACTTCCACGATTTATTGTGGCACTTTCCATTCCTCAAGTTGGTGAAGAGACTGCTTACGACTTGGCACGCCACTTTGGGACACTTGCAAGTATTAGAAAAGCGACATTTGAAGATTTAGAAAAGATAGAAGGCGTAGGACCAATCATTGCTCGATCGGTTGTAGATTGGTTTTCTGATATACAAAATAAAAAGTTAGTAGACAACCTACTTCTACATGTAAAAGTTTTGACAGAATTAAGAGTGGAGAAAAAAGGGAAGTTTTCTGGCAAAACTTTTGTTCTTACAGGAACCTTGTCTTCTATGAGTCGGGACGAAGCTAAGGCAAAAATAAAAAGTTTGGGTGGAAGTGTTTCTGGCTCTGTGTCATCAAAGACGGACTATGTTCTGGCAGGGGAGAAACCTGGAGAAAAAATCAAAGAAGCTGAGAGGCTCGGTGTAAAAGTTATATCCGAAAAAGCCTTTTTAGAGCTAATATAGGAGCTATTTTACCTCTCGCAATTCAAAGTTATATATGTTATAATGTAGATAGATTGTAGTTTTCCGAAACATTCTTTCAACGAGACGGGGTCAATGAAAACCAATATCCTAATTCTTGCTGGTACTGGGATCATTACAGCCATTCTTTTTTGGCTTGACAAGAATCCAGCTGAAGCAGAATTGGTTGCTCAAAAAGAAGTGGAATCAACTCTTCCCGAAACTGTGATGTGGGAAAGAGTTTGTGCCGGACACAGTGATGTCACTTACCGTCTCAAAGTGCCTGGGGGCTGGATAGTGAACCACAATGGAGCGATTACGACTTACTATAACCCGGGCATACTTGGGTTCTTCCAGAAGGTAAGCGAAAGTGTTACTGATGGTCGGGATAGCTGCCAAGTTTCGTATCAAACCTGATACGGAACTCGGCAGTTTTTTTATGTTAATATATGGCCATGATTGAGAGGAGAGATGTGGAAAAACTCGCAAAACTGGCCAGAATAGAGCTTTCTGGCGATGAGACAGACTCATTTGTAAAGGAGATTGACTCAATTATTGGATATGTAGACCAGATCCAATCTGTAGGTACTACTACACCCCAGGCCACCACTACACATTCTCAGACGAATGTTATGAGAGAGGATGTACACCCACATGAAACAGGTTTTTATACCAAGGATATTATTGACGGAGCTCCAGATAAAGAAGGTAACTATATAAAGGTAAAGAAAATACTTTAAATAAAATAAAAAACAAAATTTGATTTGTCTTCATGGATTTAAAAAGCCTTACAATTAAGAAAGTTAAGGAAGGACTAACTAAGAAAGAGTTTTCTGTTCTTGATTTGGTGCGAGGATATAAGAAGGCGATAGATGAGAGAAATCATACGGTACACGCATTCCTGGAAGTTTTTGACGATATTGAAGAAAAGGCAAAAAATGTTCAAAAACTTGTTGATGAAGGTAACGATCTGCCGCTTGCTGGAGTTTCTGTAGCCCTAAAAGACAATATTTTGGTAAAAGGTCATGTCGCAAGTGCTGGCTCTCATATTCTCGAGCATTTCGTTTCACCATATGACTCTACAGCAGTTTCTAAGTTACAAAGTGCGGGGGCAATAATCCTTGGTCGTACCAATATGGATGAATTCGCCATGGGAAGTTCTACCGAGAATTCCGCCTTTGGGGTAACTAGAAACCCCCACGACACAGGCAGGGTTCCAGGGGGGTCATCAGGTGGCTCGGCTGCTGCTGTTGCTATGGACGCTACGCTTCTTGCTCTCGGTTCAGATACTGGTGGGTCTGTGCGGCAACCAGCAAGCTTCTGTGGGTGTGTAGGACTTAAGCCCACGTATGGATCCATATCAAGGCATGGGCTTATAGCACTGGGGTCGTCACTAGATATTATTGGTCCAATAACGAGGACTGTGTCAGATGCAGAAATAGTGTTCGACACACTTAAAGGCCAAGACGCTTTCGATAGCACGTCATACTATCCTTCAGAAAAGAAAGAGGTGAAAGACAAGTTGCGGATTGGAGTTCCAAGACAAATGGTGTATGTTCCTGGGCTAGATGACAGAATTGCAAAGAATTTCGAAGAAAGTATATTTAAATTGCAGAATCTTGGACATGAAATAATTGACATAGAATTACCGAATGCTCCGTACGCTCTCTCTGTCTACTACATTATTATGCCAGCAGAAGCATCCTCGAACCTTGCTCGGTTTGATGGGGTGAAATACGGTTTTCATCGAAATGGTCAAAATTTAATTGAAGACTACTTCCTGACGAGAGGCGCTGGCTTTGGTAAGGAGACAAGGCGCAGAATAATTCTTGGAACTTATGTTCTTTCGTCTGGATATTATGATGCTTACTACAGTAAAGCAAATGCAATGCGTGATCTCATAAGGAATGACTACAACAAAGTGTTTGAGACAGTAGATGTAGTACTAACTCCTACGGCTCCCACACCCGCCTTCAAAATAGGAGAAAAGATAGAAGACCCACTCTCAATGTATCTTGCAGATATATTTACAGTGCCAGCAAATATTAGTGGCAATCCTGCAATTTCTATTCCATCCGGTACGGTGCTTGAAGGGGAAGGGAGTCTCCCAGTGGGTATACAATTTGTGGCAAATCATTATAGAGAAGATGTCCTTTTTTCAATCGGTAAAAGCTTTCTACAAGAAATTTAACTTTATCCGCCTAAAACTTTTTTGGTAGCATTAATGTATTATAGATACATGGAGCAAGTTTAAGGATAATTATTTTTACCAGTGCAGAGTATTTTAAGAGTTTAGACGGATAAATGGCACCTGAAAAAAAACCAAAAAAGAAGGAGGACTCGGGGGGAGGTGGCCTCGATGCAAGTGAAACAGTAATAATGTGGCTCATTATCCTGCTTCTCATAGGCACGTTTCTTGAACGTTTCTCGGGTACTGCTACTACCGCTGAACTTGTAGACACTGGAGCAAGCTGGATTCAAATATTTTTCAGAACGCACTTACTCCCAGGTCTCAAAATATTTTCATTCACCGTCTCGATTCTTGCCTTCGCGGGAATACTTTGGAGCATAGTGAAGCTAAGGAAAGTAAGCGAGGATCAGAATGAGCTTTACAGTATTAAGGAGTCATCATCGGGAGACGAAGATTCGGGCATATCACTCGAAGTAAAAAATAAAAAGTGGGAAAAGGTGCTAACACATATAAACTCGATTAATCAGAATGATTGGAAATTTGCAATTCTTGAAGCGGACATAATACTTGATGAATTGCTTAGCACCATGGCATATCACGGAGAAACCATGGCTGATAAACTCAAAAGTGTTGAGAAGAGCGATTTCAATACTATTGAACTTGCATGGGAGGCACATAAAGTACGAAATGTGATTGCGCACGAAGGATCTGACTATCTCATTACAGAGCGTGAAGCACGCCGTGTAATTGGACTTTATAAAACAATTTTCGAAGAGTTTAAGATTATATAGCTTGTACATACCTCTATTTTTGGTTATATTTGTATCTTGTCAGATAGCGGGGTGGAGGAGCAGTACCTCGTCAGGCTCATAACCTGAAGGCCCGGGCGCACATCCCGGCCCCGCAACATGTATTTGGGGAGTAGGCAAACAGTTTTGCCTACGTCCGGGATTGCGAGCCGCAACATGTCGCTTGGCGACGTGAGGCAGGGTCGAGGAAATTTTGAGTGCAAAATTATCGGTGACCACATCCCGGCCCCGCAACATGTATTTGGGGAGTAGGCAAACAGTTTTTCCAATGTTTAGGATTGAGAGTTACAACAAGTTTTCTTACGAAAATAATCCTGTTATTTACGGGATTATTTTCGTAAGATATAGTATTGCCTTATTGACGGAGTAGCTCAGTTGGTAGAGCACAGGACTCATAAGCCTGGGGTCGTGGGTTCAATCCCCACCTCCGTCACAAGTTAATAATTTGTATAGCGAATTAGGGGATTGAAAGCCGGAGCGATGTTTTGTGACCACACAAAACCGCGAGGCGGGGTTGCGACAGCGGTGAGTGGCGACGAGCCGAGAGTTGTAACCAATCCCCACCTCCGTCACAAGAACATAGGTGATAAATATCTAAATTGCCGAATCAGTCAAAATTTGTTACTTTATAGCTCGTTGCGGCTGTAGCTCAACGGTAGAGCACCCGCCTGTCACGCGGGAGGCCGTGGGGTCAGCACCCATCAGCCGCGCAAGCAAATCCCCGAAAGGGGATTTTGCGTGCCTGAGGAAGTGATTTTCATCACTTCCGTATGGGTGCTGACAGTCGGAGCTATGTTTGAGTAGTAACTCAAACGAGCGAGGCGGGGTCGAGGAAATTTTGTTTTGACGAAAACAAAATTATCCGTGACCAAATCCCATCAGCCGCGCATCGATTTAAGCTAACAATAAAGCCATGAAAAGTTCACGGATCTATAGGATATAGAACTGGTATACTTAATTACATGGAAAATACAACACCAGAAACTAAAGCAAAAGATACTTGGAAAAATTTGGCTATAGTTCTTCTAACTGTAATTCTCGTTGTAATGCTCTCACAAAAAGGGTTAGAGATTGTTAAAAAGTATCAATCAGATACAAAAAACACGGAGGTTGAGGAACCTCTCTCCATAAAGGATCAGAATGTAACCAAGTCTGAATGTTTGGGGAATCAAACTCCATTAAGGACAGTGGATACCTCGAATTGGGTCAAATCTGTCGGTACTTATGACCTACACTTTGAAGCAAATCATCCTGCAAATGTAGTAATTACCAGATCTAGGGATAAGCTGACCAACTACACAATTTTAGATCAAAGCACGGGGCTCTCAGCAAGGGTGGAGGTGACCGAGTTGGAAGAAGATATCTTTAAGTTTGGTAGTAAATCTGGGCCACTCATAACATATGAACCAAACTCAGATACCTTTTGGAAGAAGGGTTACTATAACGAACCGATTACAACATGTGAACCCACACCCAATTACACTAAAAATGGTTATTTAGTATTCAAAACCAGTTGGGGTGATGTTGGTATGTATCGCGTTGGATATCATTTAATTCTCAAGCCATCAACTGAGCAGTATAGGGAATATGATGGTAATCGCCCTATAGGTATAAGTATTTATTACGGGTGGAGTGTAAATGAAGAAGGTTTTAATTCAGAAGAAAACGAAAGGTTTATCACTATGCTTGAGGGGATGATGCAGACGATGATACTAAAACCTGTCCGTAAAGGATAATCCTAGTTCTAACATCATCTACTAGCCCGCGCCAAGAAAAAACGCCTTAAGGCGTTTTTGTGTGGCTGAGCAAGCCAACTGCTTGGCTTGTGATGGGTACTGACAAGCGCAGCTACATTTTGTTTAGCAAAACAAAATAGCGAGCCTGGGTCGAGAAGTTTTGCGAGTGGCTGATTAGCAAAATATTCCTGGCCAAACCCATCAGCCGCGCATAGGTTTTGACTCAATAAAATAAGTACCAAAAGTTTACGGGTCTAACGGACTTGAACTGTGGTATTATTTAAGAATGAAAAGATTTGCAAGCCCATCATTTATATTCTGGCTTATAGTGACTGTTCTTCCAATAGTAGGAATAGTTATTAGTCTCCTAGATCCGCAAAGTTTTTCCCAAGCACAGGAAATTTGGAGAGACAGGATTATAGCATTTGGTATTTTTGCTCCTTTAGCTTTTATTTTTGTTCAAGCTCTGCAGGTAGTAGTTACTCCGATTAGCCATTACTCTGTGGGAGTGGTGGGTGGTTTTCTGTATGGACCATATTTAGGCGCCTTATACAACTGGATTGGAAGAATGATAGGGCACATAATTGCTTTTTTTATTGCTCGTTTTTTGGGACGAAAGATTGCCGAAAAGTTTGTAAAGCCAGAGACATTAGAGAAATACGACAAATATATTTCTAATAAGTCTTTTATTCTTTTTATTTTATATTTCCTACCCTTATTCCCTGATGATGAATTGAGTTATCTAGCAGGACTATCTAAAATGAATTTCCGTTTATTTTTTATAGCGAATTTTTTTGGCCACATAGGAGGTAGCTTGGGGTTGGCATATCTAGGGAGTGGAATAAACACAAAAGACACTCTTTTTTTGGTGTTGACTATAATTACTCTTGTAGGATTCCCCTTACTTTATTGGTTACTAAAGAAGAATAAAAAAATTGTAAATCAGCAACCCAATTAACCGAGATTTGGTATATAAATATAACCATTATGGTTGCGAATAGCAGTTCCAACATCGTTCACTAGGTCGCGCAAAATGAATTCTAAGATCACAACACAAAAGACAAGAAACGGTCTGGGTGTTATTGCAAAAGAATTGATTGAAAAGGGTGAGATTATTTTAGAGTTTGAAAAGAGATTTATTGATTTCTCCACAAACAAAACCCTTCGCATCGATGAATCAAAATATCAGGTAAGTGGTAATCCCTCACTACCAGAAAATTTTATTAACCATTCCTGTGAGCCAAATGCTTTTATAAATTTTAAAACTTTGGAATTAATTGCCTTGGGACAAATCAAGAATGGTGAGGAAATTACATATAGTTACTTTACAAGTGATTGGGATGCTGAAGATGTATTTCAATGCCAATGTGGCTCAGAAAAATGCAAGAAACACATAAATGGTTTCAGGAATCTGTCCTTACAAGAGAGAATAGCAATAAAAGACTCCGTTTCACCTTTCTTAAGGAAGAAGTTAGAAATCGACATTATAAGCCATGATTCTGGTCCTAACCCTAAAGGACTGCGATTTTCTAAGTTGGGTACAACTAATTAAATCGGGAGCATCGTCCACTCCTTCGACAAGCTCAGGATAAATAGCTCGCGCAAATGTTTGGTAAACTTGTGGATATGAAAAAGTCTTTTGGTGCTATTTTTTGGGTACATTTAGCGTTGATTGTTGTTGCTCTATCTTCACCCTTTTGGTTAAGTTGGAAGTTTATTTTTCTTGGCATTGTGTTATTGCAATTACAGTGGGTTATTCTCGATGGCTGTTATCTCACACAGCTTGAAGCTGGGAAGGATGAAGATGTGACTTTCTGGTATTTATATTTAGTTAAGGTTTTCCCTAAGTTAAATAAGCGACGAGTTAAGGTGACCGTAAGGTACTTTATTCCCATTTTACTATTGGTTGTTGCCTTCCTGCTACAAAAATAATTCTAATGTCCCTACCCTTCGACGAATTCAACGAGTTCACCGCAAGCAAGCTAGGGATAAACTAGTCAGCACCAACATTTTCCCCAAGTGAGGTATCAGGAGTTCACAAGTCTAAAGGGAATTGATCTGGTATAGTAGTTATATATGAATAAGCAAAAAATTGTTTTCGTAGCACTTCGTTTGGTTATGGGTTTTACTTTCCTTTGGGCATTTTTTGATAAAGTTTTTGGTTTAGGATTTGCTACAACTGCAGACAAGGCGTGGATTCATGGAGGGTCTCCAACCACTGGGTTCCTGTCTTTTGGGGTCAAAGGTCCATTTGCTGAAATATTTCACAGCTTAGCAGGAGTGGCTGTAGTAGATTGGTTATTTATGCTTGGGCTTCTTTTTGTAGGTTTAACACTTATATTTAACAAATATGTTAAATGGGGATGTGTTGTCGGGTCTATAATGCTATTCCTAATGTATCTAGCTTTGTTGCTTCCTGAAAATAACCCAATTGTTGATGACCATATTGTCTACATTCTTGTTCTTTCGTTGGTTGCTTTAAAGAACAAAGATTTAACAGTTACCTAAATCGTTTTACGGATTGTGGTTCCAAAATTCTCCACCATCGACAAACTCAGGGTAAACTAACTTACATAAGCAAAGTTGCTTTTAGAGTAAAGATGTGTATTCTTCTTGATTAGAAGTCCACATGGGCCCACTCCTGGAGATACTCAATGAAAGACGATTGGGAAACAAAGCATCACCAAGATGACCCTGAGGGGAACGAGCACACACATCTTACATGGGAAGATAGAAATTCACTCAGGATTCCTGCCGAAATCAGTCGAGAGGACTACTCTGATAGTGAATGGTCAGCGAGAACTGCCTTCTGGCGAGAAGGCTGGGATCAATTCGAGCGCTAGGCAATACGACCCTGGCGTTTTTTCTTTTAATTTTTAGTGCTTATTTTTCGACTAGGTAAGAATACAAGAAAGTTTTGGTTCTAAAGAATTGCTTGCCATTTAATTGTTCAAGGAGTATCGTGCAAGTGTTGTTCTTTCACTTTCTGCTGGTTCACTTAACGGAGACGTCCATGAGCGTATCCAAGCTGAAGCAAGATCTGGCCCAACTCGTCTCTCGAGGTCGTGCCGGGTGTGTTGCCGGGGTAATTGTCAGCGAGCATATGTGGGAAAGACTCAAAGCCGATTTCGATGGCGAGTTCGCAGGGCGTATCAGTATCTCGGGGGTTCAAGGCAATCGTAAGATCCGCTATGAGTTCTACATTTTGAAGTCACCAGCGTTTCTGAAGGATCGTTTCCCTGGTGGGTACTTCCTCATTCCGTTTAGTGAGGAGGATTATCGTGAGCGCATCCTTGGGCATGAGATGGAGGATCTGGTCCAGCGTTCAGAGTCTCTCTACGGGTGGAGCTTTACTGAGATAAATCCACTTGAAGGGCTAGTATTTGCGTCACATCCGGATTTAATCCAAGCATGGATAGAAAATGTTGACTTCTCAAGACTTCTCGAGTTTATTCGTGCTCAGAGCACAAATTATCGAGATGTCCACAAGTATGTGTGCGACTTCTCCCATAGAGGAATGACCGTACGGGGGCCCGACGAAATCGTCTGGCTGAAGCATCCCGAGCGCTATGACTATCACCGTGCTGATCTCAAGAAGTCGGTGGGACATCTGCTCATGCGCAGAGCTGAAGTCGATGGAGCGATCTTCTTCGATATCCTCGGCATTGCAATCAATGGTCGGAAACAAGTTGTGGAGATATTGGAGCCGACTATGCGTTATACTGACCTCAATGAGTTCGTGAAGCGAGCCAAGTGGTATTTCCTTCCCGAGGAAATCACGGATTTCCTGACTCAATTCGGAATTAGAGTCGATCCAAAGGATCTAGAGCTTGATCCGCTTTACGAGGCTTGGGGATATCAGATGGACCCAGAAGCGATCGGACGACTGACTCAATGGATCAGTAATTCGAAGACTAATGGTCCATGGGATCTTCACACAGTAAGTGGAAACTTTGTTGGGAGCCGGGATGTCGAGTACACATTGAGACTTTGTGATCGCGTGCAGGGGTCAGAGTGGGAGAAACTTGAAGCTGAACACTACCCACCAGGATGGAAGGGATGGCCTGACACAAGTCACGATAAGGCATGGCAGTCATTCGCCCGGGCGTTCCTTAATACTTAAGCTTAAGACAGGATTACAAACGGGGTACTGACAAGGTGCCCTTTTTCTTTTGCAAAAGCAATTCTTATCTGTTAACAAACACAGAGTAAATAGTTCGAACTAAGTTTGACACAACACGTGAGTATGGTAGTTTCTGATTAGAAACACCTTCCCTTAAGAGAGAGAAAAATGAAGTGTCCAACTTGTTCTACCAGAATGACGCGAGTGGAAGAAACAACTTACTTCACTGCAAGTGTTCCTTGCTACACATTCGAGTGTCCAAAATGCAAACGCAAATTGCTGGTATTCACAGTTATCGGTGAAGAAGATCTACTCATTTGGAGGGACGAGATCCCTCACGGATATCCCTTTTCTGAATTTGTGCAAGACAAACTTCACGAGCGTCAAAGTGGGGGATTGGATTCCAATTAATTCAATATCTAGGCGGTTTATGCCGGTATCATGAGAGATACTGGTTTTTTTATTCCTTATGCGGCTACTCTAAGATTTACAGATTTAAACTGGTATAATTTTGGTATGGAAAGTTCAGATAATCCAATATTAAAGCAAGAACTAACGGAAGCAACCCTTCTTAGTGATATTGAACCAATTGAAGAAGGTGGAATGGTTGTGGAAAATAGAGAGGATTTGAGATCTTTTGTTGAAGCGCCTTTACTTGAAGCATGTCAAAGGTTTTTTGATAAAGGAATAAAAACAGTTTTTTCTTCAGCAAACAAGAAAGATGTAAGAAGCGGTTATGCTCATATTGCACTAGATTTTGAATCTTTAAGTCCGGTAAACCAAAAGATAGCCATGTCTCTTGGTAAGGAAGGAATAATTCATGGTTCTAGAATAAGGAAGGGAATCTACTTGGAAATACCAATCACAGAAACCTCAATACTTGGGGAGATAAAAAAGAAGGCCCTGGCTTTAGTGGACAAGTTTGAAAATCAGAGTATTTGATCTTATTTAAAGGTCTCCTTACGGAATCACAATTGTAGAATATCCACTGCTTTCTTCTGATTCTAACGTGTTGAAACGTAGAATTGGGGCGGCAAGCATCATAAAAACAATTTTTATAATAAACCCAGTTGCGATTACTTCAATCATGTTTACTGTAGGTAGTACACCCATAAATGCGATAGTGAAAAAAACAATACTATCAAGTATTTGTGCTATAGCATTAGTAATGTTTGCCCTGAACCATCTGTGGGCACCACCAAACTTTTTTTTAAGATAAACATAGAGATAAACATTAAGAGTCTGGCTTAATACATAAGCTATGATGCTCGCGTAAGCGATACGGTTGTTTGAGTTGAATATTATATCGAGAGCGTTACTGAAAGTGAGAGTAGTTTCTGATCCGACCATTGCTACTCCAATTTTTGCAAGAGTGAGAAAAAATATTACTCCTAATACACCAATCCATATTGAACGAAGCCCTTCATCCCTACCGTAACGCTCAATTAGAAAATAAGTTGATAGAAACACTGACGCGTAGAAAATATTTCCAATATTGGTTAGGAGGCCAAAGTATTCTACAATCTTGCCGCCGCCGATGGAAATGAGTACTAGAAAAATAATAATAACAGTATAAAGACGCTCCTTGCCCATTTTCCAGGAAACTAGGATAAATCCTGTACTAATGAGCGCGGTTAATAGTAACAAGGTTTCATTCATGTAATATAGGTAAATTATGACAAAGCAGCCTTGCTTGTGCAATTGAAGCATTCATCCTTTGTTGAAATAGTTTAAATCTATAGTAGTATCAGGATCGGTTCGGGAAGTGACCTGAAAGACCTGTGCCAAAGTAACCTGTGCAGCACCGGGCGGGCCTCCTATCAATGGCATAAAGCAGGTTAAGAGGGTTAACACCCAGATCCGAGATTAAGTAGGCCCACCATAGCCTGACGATACTCGGGGTCCTAGGCAATCATATAGGGAGCATGGTTGTCTTACTCAAATAGTGGACGGTAGGGTCACTGTCCCGAACCATTTTTAGACGTCCTTAGTGGGGCGTTTTTTTATGAATTGAAAATAGCTTATTACTGTAATATGATTTGGCACTATGTGTGTTTGCCGTTTTAGCTCAGTTGGTCCCATTAGAGCCGATATAGCTCAGATAGTAGAGCATCTCCATGGTAAGGAGAAGGTCATCAGTGCAAGTCTGATTATCGGCTCTAAGGGGATGAATGCTTCTGAACGGAAATGCTTGTTAGCAAAAGTAATTTTTAGGGTTCAAATAAGGTCTTAAATTTTCAATTATTGTTAACAAGTGACAAATTTAGATACCAAAACGACACTCACAAAGAATTTTTGTGAACGAAAGCAAAGACAAAAATCCATGAGCGGACAAATTACGAAATAAGTGTTCTAGAGTTGAATGGTGTCGAAGTGGTTCGGTCAAATATGCGATATTATTATTATCGTATTGTTGTTACAATTATAATATGCGTATTGTGTCTCCAAGATTTTTTTTCATATACACAGCGATCAGTGTGATCGCTATCATTCTTTCAATCTCTTTTTACGCATTTGTAGCACGAGCAAGCGTCTACAATCTCTACTCATCAACCTGCCTTGGAGGATGGGAAAATACGCATCTAGCCGCAGGTGCTCCAGAAGCATTTGAGTCAGGCAGAGCACCAGTATTTACTGAAGGAAATTCCGCTCGGCTCAACGGGGACGCACATGCGCAGATATATTGTGGAGGGTTTAACGGCGACATTTTAGAAAACACTGTTCCAAAAAAGATTCTGGTCAAATTTTCATGGGCGGTTGAGTATCCGAAATTGAACACTGAAACTGTTCCAGTAAGCGAGGAGTCCGCAACGAGCACAGATGCTCTTGAGTCGGAAAGTATCGAAGAGGAGAGTGCAGAGAACAACCCCAATACACCACTTGATCTACCAGCCGAAGAACCAAATGCCGAACCGGAAGCGACGCAATCGGAAGAATCGGTAACAACACCCGAAGTAGTCGAACCTGCACCTGATCCACAAGAGCAGGTGCAAACAGAAGAACTCGCACCGACACCGGAGCCAACACATGCTCCAACATTCGAACCGGTATTGGAAGAACCTACAGCATCACTTCTTAACTTCTTCGCAACTGTTGCGTATGCGCAAGAAATTCAAACTGAAGAAGCTACCACAACTTCGACAGAGACTTTTGCAGAAACAGCAACAACTACTCTCGATACTGCCACTACGACCCCCGCATCCTCCTATGGTCTCGTAGAAGTCCTGTATACGCTTGACGGCGTCGAGTGGAAAAGCCTGGGATTCGTGGAAAAAGATGAATTTGGTAGCAAACATTTTGAAATACCGATAGAGGAAGC
>JAGVCW010000007.1 GCA_020059045.1 Minisyncoccota bacterium
AACTCTATTCGCAAAGCCCATGACTGTTCTTTCCATCCTTTGAATAGGAGCTGTGAACTTGTCTATTGCTGTAAATTGAGTTGCTATTTGGTGTGCTACTGACATTATTTTTTCTTGTTGCTTCTCTTAATCTGTTCGTTTACTTCCTTGATGTCTTCATAATGCCAAAATATACCATTATAATCCAAATCATCCAAATATAAATTGTCAATAATTTCGGGAGTCCAATGGTACTCCCGAATAATTGTTTTTATCACGTTTTCTAGTCCCTCATTTGGGACTACATAAAAAAAGTCGCTATTGCCCTTGAAGTTGCAAAATCATCTGTGTCTAATGCTCCAATGATTGCTTTTGCTTGTCCAGTAATTGCACTTACGTAAGCCGTAAGAATGGCATTGAAATTTGATGCTGAAACTCCTTCAGTTGCCTGAGTGATTTTGATTTGCCTTAACCTTGGTGCATATTCCAATGATTTTACTGTCGTTTCGCCTTTGTCATTTTGAATAGGGAACTCAAGTTTTTGTTTTAAAACTTTTGTTTCTTCATCAAATTCAAGGAAGCCGTCTAAAAAAGCCATTTCAATTGTTTCAATTAGCTCTTTTGAATTTTCAATTTTTGAAGCCTTTACTCTTCTAGCGTCTAACCATTTCTGAGTTTCTTCCTTTGCCATTTCTGGACTTAATGTAATTTTGTCTTTCATTTTTTTTCTTGGTTTTTAAATTTAATTTATGCACGCCAACCGATGTCCTAATTATCAACCAAGAAAATCAGGAGTCGGAGGCGTGCAATTTTTTTAACCTACTATTTTTGTAGCTCTTCCGCCACCTTGTAGCTTCAAGGTGAATGTTGCCGCACCTTTGTCGCCACCATTACCGCCTACTGGTTTGCCTTTTCCACCCCAAACTGTGCCGTTGATACTTGACCAAGTCCAGTCTGCTAAAATAGGATTTGATTCCAAAGCTCTAAGTTTTGCAACCTCGTTCTTGTCATTCATGTCCCATCCACAAACGATTTCCAATGACCATCTCTTTTGAGTCATTACGTCAATCATTTCACCGTTTCCAGCTATTCCTGCATCGTCATCCGCAGACATAAATCCGCCTGGGTCGAATGCTCCAGCTTCACCGCTTTTTGGATAAAAAACACCGTCTCCTAGAGACGGGTGTTTATATCTAACTTCTATTATATCGCCACCTGTCATGTTTTCTAACTTTTAATTTTTTATGATAAACCAAACGCAAAACCTGCTTTCCCTGTTGTTGAAACAATTCTTGCAAACGGTGAACGCTTATACTCAAAGTAAGACTCTAAACGGTCTGGATTTAATTCTCCAGTTGACACATTTATTGAATCCTTCATGAATTGAGCATCAACAATCAAGTTTCTCTCCGCCAAATCATCCGCATAACTAGAAAGTAATTGCTTGAATTCTTTTGGTTTGATGACCCCGTCAACACTTACAATCTGATCGTTTTCCGCAATCGATTTGTCTTGAACAAATGTTTCTTCCAAAATCTTTCTGCCGAAATGAATGTTCCAATCTTGAACTAAGCTTCTAACCCATCTCCATTGCGGATTGATTTCTCCATCTGGATGATATGTAGAAACTGAGTCAATTACTTGATATTTGTCGTTTGACAAATCAACGGTTGAAGATCCTTTCAAAACCATCGAATTTCTATTGATAGACTCAACGAAATCGCCTATATTTTTATCTATAGGTGTCGGCATGTCAGGATAATATTTACCTGAAATATCTAGATGAGGTGTGTCGTTTGATGTAACCGCCCACAAATAACAAACATTTGCTGCTGCTTCATAAGCAAAACCTTTTGAGTTTGGAGCTGGTGCAAGCACATTTGTGACTTGTGTTTTTCTTCCGCTTGCGTCTGTAATTGCAGTAACGCCTGAAATTGTAGCTAATTTTGAACCAAAGAAGGCTACGTAAGGCTTCCAAATTTCCGCGCTATACTTGCCTTGTGCTGGAATTACATCAGGTGTACCGTTTGCAGTTTCCAACTCAGTAAGCTTGCCTGTGCCGTATGAGTTAATGATGAACGGGGTCCAAATGTTTCTGATTTGTGATAGAGCATCTGTAATGCTTGGTGTTCCTGTTCCTGTTGTTGTGCTTGCGATTGCATAAGTCATTCCTGCACTTGCTGAATCGGTAAACACTTCAATGTTTATTTCTGCCGCTGTTGCACCTTTCCATTTACTTGTTGTCGTAACCACTCCAAGTGCGCTTGTAGCTGAAACTGGTGAGCCTATACATGCGTTGATTGCACTTGCAATCTTAGCTGCGATCGTGGTCACTGTGTCATCTGTAGTAACGGTAAAGTTATAGCCTTGCCCGTCAACATCTGAACGTCCGTTAATTCTCAAATAATGAGAAGTGTTTTCGCTTGGAGTTCCCGTTACCGTAATGGTATTTATCTGAGAAGTCGCACCTGATGCCTCTTCTTGAGGATAAACAGTAACTGGTGTTGACCCAACTCCAGACCCATATATAGGGAGTAGAATCCTTGAAATGTTATGAATTGGTGAGCCAAATCCATAGCGAGTGCCCGCCTCTCTTGATGAATTAATTTGGTAACCAACCGTATCAAGTCCTGATTGATTAGCTGCATTCGCTTCTGCAAATATTGCAATCGAAGCTGGCAAGTTTGGACTTGTCGGCTGAAAATTGCCTTTCTGCAACTCGTAACCTAGTGTCCTAGACACTCGATTTATATTAACTGCTGTGCTTATTGCCATTTCTATTTTATTTTAAATTGTTTTTGTCCATTCATACTCAAATCCTTTGTTTGAGTTAAATAATTTCATGTTATTATGGTAATCTTGCAACACTTTTTCGTCAATTGTATTCGGCGACTCTTGAGCTGTTACTGAAAATTGCAAACCACCAACTGAAACATTCAAAGATTCTTGCGTGTCTTGCGAATCCATGATTTCAATTTGAGCGACTTCCGTTCTGAATATCATCGGTTTTGGTAAGTCCAAATGAAGGTAATCACTAAAAGTGAAAATTTCATTTATAATACCCAAAACTTTCGAGGTTAAAAGCGCCGCTTTTTTGTCTCCATCTGTTTCGTCCACACTCGAATAAACCATCAAAGCAAAGTTATACTTCCACTGCTGACCAACTGATGTTCTACCTTCCAAAGTTCCGCCTGTAAATCTTACAACCACATTAGGACCGTATTCATTTTCATTTATTGGAGTAAATCTCTCCAAATCAACTTGAATGTTTGCAAGTTCTAAGTCAGTGTTAAGTGTTGCTATATTTGGTAGCTCATCTACCAAAATTGCTCCTATCTTTGCTCGAATAATATCGAGGTTTTTTGGCAATATAGGCTTGGTAATCTTAGGCATCTCAATCAGTTATTTTTTACCGATAAAATACAAGTTACAATATTCAAAGTCAAATCTGGAAAGAATTCTGTGATATAGTAATTATCTCCTGAGAAACTTACATTGTGCTTGTATAGTGCAACTTTGTTGTTTGCATCAAACAAAGTATAACCTGCGTCAACTAAACTGTCGATTGACAAGGTGATATGGCTTTGTCTGCTGTTTACTGCTTGTCCTTTATCTAAGTCAAATTTTAAGTGGTGTGTCATTCCATGACCTGCAATTGTAACTGTCTGAGCTGTAATTGGATTAGTGACTGTGACATCAACGCTCCAATCGTCCTTAGAATCTAAGATTGCTTTATAGTCAGTTTTTGCTTGGTCTAGTTGTGACATTTACTTTTTATTTGATTTTGAAAGAGGTCCTTTGATTTCTTTTTCGTTTACTGCAATAATTACAGGGTCAACTGGTGCGATTTGCTCTAGAGCTGGTGCGATTTCTACTTTAGCTGGTGCAATTTCCTCAACTAATTGAATAGCCTCAGACTCAAGTAACTCGTCAAAATTATTAACTTGATCTTCGGTGAATACTTCGCCATCTTCAAGTCTATAAATTTTGTTGTTGTTCTTTGCTGAAATTGATAAACAACGAAATAATTTTGCTTTTCTTAGTGCCATAATTTTAGAAAATTTAGGGGTGAATTTTTGTATTCACCCCAGAGTTTTTTTATGCTAATACTTTTACCGTGTAGATTGTATCAACTGCAACTGGAATCGCTAAACCAGAAGATTGTACACCAAAATAGTGCGCTCTCTTGTTTCTGTCCACCGAATCATGCAACTGATAAGCTCCTCTCATTGGTCTCACAACATCTGTTCCATTGTCGCTGAAAACATAAGGACAAGTTGCAAAAGCAAGTCTAAAGTTTGTCGTGTCTGGTAACAATACCACTTTTTTAGGATCTAAATATGGAGTTGCAACGCCGCTTGAATTAGTGTAATATTGTGGGTATGTCCATAAGTTTATCAAATAAGATCCTGCTGAAATTTGACCATGAAAAACGCCACCTACTGAATTTTTTTGTGGTTCGTTGATCATTGTTAATTTTTCAAATGTTCTCACATCTCCAACTGCTTGAAATTTAGGGTTTGCAATTAATGCCGCAAATGCTGATTCTCCTAAAATAGCGTTATATACGCCTGCGTTAACTAGTCCATTAGTTCTTAACCATGTGCATCCTGCCTGTAAAGCCGCTCTTGGGTCAACTGTTGTGACACTCCATTCTGCACCACCTGCAACCGTTACTTTTGAACCTGCTTTTCTTTTAAAATCAATATTGTCACCAACTGCTGATGTTACTATACCATCAACCAAAACCTGCCAAGCTTGATATTCGTAAGCTCTTTCGATTTTGTTTCTTAACTTCAACATCTCTTCTGCTGTCTTCTCAACATAATTCAACATTTGAGATTCATTGACTGAGCCGTTTGAGTTTACAAACAAAGATTTGTAAACGTCTGTCGAAACCATATTGATTCTTTCGTCATACAAAGGAGTCTCATAGATTCTCTCTGTTGATTTTGTTGATTTATTCAAATTGCCTTCTGCACCTCTGATAATATCAACCGCAACAAGCTCTGTTCCTCTTTCAACCTCGATTGAGATTTCTGAAACGCCTGTTTCTACAGTTGGGAAAAATGATCTACCTAATGCGGAGACCACTGGAATTTCTTTAAAGCTGGCGATCAGCTGTTTTGTAAAGAAATTTCTTGCTTCTGTTAAACTTAAATTAGCCATCTTCTTATTGGTTATCGTACGCGCTCAACTGCGTAACTGTTTTCAAATAAATACCCATTGCTTCCAATCTGTCTTCAACAGTTATAAGCGTAACTACGTTAGTGATTGCGTCACCTGAAAGCATCACAACAAGTTCTTTATCAACAATACCTGCTTTTAATACAGTTACTGCAACCTCTCCATCATCTGCAATTGCATCCGATGTGGTCATGCAAATTCCATACGGAAATTGAGAGCCATCTGTAGCAGCTGGATCAAGTGCAACAATTTTTCCTAAATCACCGCCCGTACCAACTCTACCAAGGACTTGACCAGGAACTAAATCCAAAGCCGCGCCTGTGATGTTTTTAAACGTGCCAGTTTTTGTGATGTCAACTTGAAGAAATATATTCTCCGTATTTCTGTTTTGTATCAATGAATTAGGCATTGTTTCCTCCTTTCAATTGTTTAAATTTTGCTTCAAATGCTGATAACTCTGCATTTGCTTCTGAAGTTGCCTCAACTGGTGCTGTAACCACAACTGGTGCGGATGCACTTTCAATTGCTGTTACTTCTTTTGCTTGAATAGCCTTCAAGTTGAACGCCTCTCTCTCTGAAGGTGTCAACTCTGAACCTGCATTCACAAGCTCTACTGATTTCTGTGCATCAACTGAATGATACACTAGAATTGCTTTAACCCTTTCACGCTCCTGATTAACGCCACTAGCGTGAATGGAAGCGTAAATGTCAGGGTGTTCAGCTCTTAACTGATCTGCTGTCATTTTTCTGTTTTTTGTGTTTAAATTTATACCTTGATTTGCTTGGTTGCTTGCTTGTGTTGGTGTAATTTCCTCAGTTTCAACTTCTTGAACTTGAACACCATTATAATTTGCTGCCACATCATAAAACGAAGCCTCTATTGCTTGCATTTTAGATGGTGTTAATTTATTTATTTTTGAGATAAGTCCTAATTTTTTCATTTGACTTGCACTTAAAAAAACATCTATTCGGCTTTCATTTGAGAAAACCTCGTCGATTGTTTTTCCAGTTACTTTTTTAAAATCTTCTGGATTCACTCTCGCTTCTAGTGCTGTTCTTAGATTCTTATTTGTTGCGTCCAAGAAACTCCACATTTCCGCAGTCATATACTTTGGATTTGATTCAACCCACTCTGGATATGCTGCTCTATGAACTAATGCTCTACTCAAATCGGATGCTTCAATGTTTGCTGAATCTGTGTATAATGCAAAAAAGAAAGCACTTGAAAAAGCCTTTCCATCAATTTTAATTTTCTTAACACCTGTGTGAGACTTAAATTTATCAATCATTCCTGCCATTGCATTCGGCTCTCCGCCATTCGAGTTAATTCTTAAAGTCAACTCTTCATTAGCATTTATTTCATTCATTGCATTAATGAATCTTTCAGCGGAATAATCGTAAATGTCTCCGTATAATAAAATTTCTTTTGCCATTATTTTTTCATATACTGAAAATTGAATTTTGCGTACTTAAACAAATAGTCGTTTAATTGTAATTGAACCCAATAATAATACTATTTTTCTTCTTTTGCAATTTTTTCTTTAGGTTTTTCTTTTTCTTCTTTTGGCATCTTAGCCATTTCTTTCAAAAACTGCTCGATATTACTATTTGACTCTCCTCCATTTACATTTTCGGTCGCTCTTTCTACCGTTGTAAGTGGAATGTTTGCCCCTAAATCTCCGAGTTTTGCTCTCTCTGCCATTACCTCTTTTAACGGATCAATGTGCGGAACGCTTGCTCCTGTCCATCTACAATTGCGATAAGCTCCCAAAACATCATCGTCTTGAGCTATTAATGCATTTAAGTAATTCGGCTCTTTGATTTTTCCTGTCAAAACATTCAAATCCAACCAAAGTTCATAAATTGGCTGATAAAATTGCTCTGAAAAATTCCTTCTTGCAACATTTAACGTGTGTTCCCAATCCTTTATTGCTGCTCTTGATGCCGAAAAATTTGAATCATACTTGCTTAGTGCAATTTCTGGTGGTATTCCTATACACGCACAAATGATGTTGATATTTGTCAAGAAGAAATCTTTAAAATTTATCTCTTGATCAGATTGAATGCTTTTGATGGTTGCTCCAACTGGTGGGTTAATTATGCTTTTTTGCTGTGTCAAAGCAATTTGACCTTGAGCTTCTTGAATTTCTGACAAATAATCTTTTGAATGTGTATCCGCTCCGTTTGGAGCAAAGGATTTTTTTATCGATTCTGTTAGTGCATTTTCTCCATCAGAATCCTTACTGTGTTCAAAAAACCAAGCAATTTTTTGACGCTCTTCAGCTCCTCCAACTGTCGCTTCTTTGTATCGATTCAGCATTTCCAAAGTCTGAAGAACTGGCGTAATGATTGGAATACCTCGAACGTCGTCAATTTTCATTTTGGTAGCGTAAACCAAATAAGCCATCTTACGCCCTTTTGAATCTCTTGCTTTAATAAACTCGTAATCGTCAAATGTGTTTGGTTTCTTTACGTGAAAACCTATGATTTCACCTCTGCTACCAATCTCTACTCCTTTGATGATTCTTTTTTCACTTGACATGAAATACTTGGACGGCGTTCCAAGTTGTGCTGTGTCTATCAGTTGGACTGTTTGCTTACCGCCTTGAACTCTTTGAACTACTAGAACATCACAACCTATTAAAGCGTTCTTGTATGCTTCTTGACACATAACATTTAAGCTTTGCTCACCTGACCAGCTCGCTTTTTGGCTTTTTGCAAATAGTGCGAATCTTGCTTCTACAATGTTTGTGAATTTCTCGTGGTCAAAGTCTGCGATTCCAATATCTTCTAAAATAGTGGTTAAAGGCTCGCTTTGAAGTTTTAACCCTCCACCGCATACCCAAAGTACAAATTTCTTAATTACATCTTGAGTGATGTCATTTTCTGTGAACGATTGCCACGAACGAAAAGCAAGCGCGACTGTGTCCATCTGCCAATCACGAATGACCCCAATTTCGCCTGGTGTTTTTTCGCCATCAAAAAGCATTCTTAAAATAGGCGCTTGTGCTGATACATTAACAGCTGGACCATCGTATGCCTTATATTCGACTTCAACTTTTACTTCTTTTCCTAAAAGTGAATTGTACCATGTAGTGAATTGATTAGCCAAACGCCCTCCTATCTTTAAGTGTCACCACTCTCCCGTTAATTTTATTCATATACATTGTGCGCAACTTTTCGAGTCCTTTTATCTGCTCAATTATTGCGTCCACTCCCTTATATTTAGTTTGAATCTTACTTTGTCCGTCGTCAATAGAATAGAAATCTACTGAACCAGTAAGTGCCGCCTTGTCTGCTGCATTGTACATCGAAGCAATCAAAGTGTCTATCCTTGCAATCTTATCTTTGATTGAAGTTGAGTCCTCTAAATATAATTCTGGCGAGTCGTATATCATTTTTTTTGGAAATATACTAAAAAAAAATGAATCAAAATAAAAAACCTAGATTTTTTACGTCTAGGTTTTTTTATTTCCACGCTAAAAGAAATAAAAACTTGGGAGTTTTGTAGCAATTGCAGGATTCGAACCTGCGACCTCTTGGTTATGAGCCAAGCGAGCTGACCAACTGCTCTAAATTGCAGTTACTAAGTTAGGTAAATAATTTTAATTTCGCAAGTATCCCCGCTAATACTCCTACACAAATTGAATTGCCTGCTTGTTTATATGACTGTGTGTCGCTTACGTCCCACTTAAAGTCTTGGTTAAAGTCCATCAATCTGAAACATTCCAGCGGTGTGAGTCGGCGGATGCGTGAATGTGTTATTGTGCTTGGTATGTGTCCACCTCCTTTTGCGGTTCTTATTGTTGGTGAGTATTCTGTAAATATTCTTGGCTCACTTTCGTCAAAACCTCCGTGTAAATTGTGTAATATCACCACATTATCTTTCTGCACAGTTGTAAGCGCATTACTTGTCCCGTTTTCGTTTATTTCCAACGTCTGCTCAGTTGCTAGTCCTGAAAATCGACTTTTTGGGTTTTCTGGGTTCCTTCCTCGGATTGCTCCGATTTTGGCTTCTACGTAATTATCTGTCTGTCTTGTACCTGCTTTTGTACTTATCGCTCCAGCAATATCATTTTCTTTTTTTGGTTCAAAAGCAAATCCGTTTCCTCTATCTGAATGTATTTCTTTGTGAGCGTAACAATAATTCAAAAATTTTTCACTCAAAAAATACTTCTCATCCACCTCAGTTTCTAATACATCTTTTAGCCTTTTTTCTAAAGGGATTTCTTTGGGCCATGTAAACTCATTGTCTTGATCGTCTCGAATACCAACAATAAAGATACGCTCCCTGTTTTGAGGTATTCCGTAATTTTTGGCATTTAGAACCTTGTAATAAATATGATAAGGCACGGATTCAATTTCTGGAAATAGTGTTGGATTTCCGTTTACTGATTTACCTCCTAAATAGGCACACCATTTTTGAAATGTTTTTCCATTTGAGTCGCTCAACAAGCCTTTTACGTTTTCAAAGATGAAAAATCTAGGTTTATTTTTTTGGATAAACTCATGCGAATTGTAAAATAATATACCTCTTTTATCGTCTTCACCTTTTCTTTTACCTGCTAAGCTGAAGGCTTGACAAGGGGGCGAAGTCATGAATATATCCAATGATTCTTTTGGAATTTCTCTATCATACACATCTATTGGAAAGTCTTTTGGCTCTCCGTGATTCAATATAAATGTTTGCCTTGCGTATTTATCCATATCACAAGCGAATACTTCTTCATAATTTATCCCTAACCGTTTCAAAGCTTGATTAAATGCACCTACTCCAGAGAAGTCACTCCCAATTTTTATTTTATTCATAGCGTTTTTTTTAACTCCCAAATACTATATTAACATATTTATCAAAACTTCCGTCCCTTTCTCCTATACTTTCACAAACTATAGCGGAAAATATCTCCCTAATTGCGTAATTATAGACACGGCAATCAAAGAAATGATTCTCAACTGCGCTGTGTTTCTTAAGCCATACAGTCCCCTTTTTTGGGTCTGAATATCTTTGCTCGGCTTCATAATGCTTGAAGTAATTTTGAAAGGTGTAATTAACCCCATCCGAATTTGGAAAATTCATAAATCCAGGCGGTTGATCCACTCCGAAACCTCCCCAATTTAAATCCATCATTTCAGAAACAAAGTCTTTAATCTTGTTTACATTCAAAATATACAAATTGTCTGTTTCTTTTCCTTTTTGGTATACCTTAGCGCCGTCTGCGAATCTGTTTGCTTTTTCTGGTAAACCCTTAATTGGAAATACTGCGCACTTGGTCCACTTACAATAGTTGTAGGCAAAGGAAGTAAATGCGGAACTGTCTAGTGCTGTCGCTTGAATGCCTATTTGTGTTCCGTCATCGCAATCATAAACTTTACTAATAACTTCCTCAAATAGTGGCCAAACTGAATTAGGTGATACCAAGTCGTAAGTTAATCGCTCTCTTTGTGCTTCTTGCCCTTCTTTTCCTTTAAACCTCTCAAATGTTCCAATGCTTCCGTGCTTAATTGAGTAGTTTGAGCCATTTTCTGCCCACGCCACCACTTCATAGTCAAGTCTTGCGTCATCGTTGTACCCCCCCATATCTGCAGAACAAGTGATTAATACTATCCTTCCGTTTCCGTCGTCCAAGCTTTTATTTTTTGGAATGACTCCAATGTCATAATCTCGGTTATTTAAAGCGATGCCTCTTGCATCATTTTCTTTGTTTCGCTCTTCCCAAGTTTGACCTAATACTGTGTTTACAAATGTCTTGTATTGTGCCATGTTGACTTTACCTGTTGGTGGACAACAAGTGACATAATCATTTGCATAATGCTCCCAAGTTGACATACCTGGGGGGGAATAAAGAGAACTTATTTGATAGCTGAAATTACCTTCCCTCTGTGGCTCTGCCGTTGGTCTCCATTCGCCATTAAGTAGTAAGTCGTATTTGTGTTTTTCTGTGAAGAAACCTTCGCAACTTTGGCACGTGTAACCCACACTTTCCTTGATTACCTTACCTTTGCCATCCAACTTCCAAGTTATTCCGCATTTAGTTCCTCTTTCGTTAACAATTGACCATTCTATTGTAATGAAGTCACCGCAACATGGACAAGGTACGTAATACCTTCTTTGGTCTCCCTCTAAGTAAAGTGGTTCAATGTGACTTGATTGCTTCGTCTCTGGCGTGCTAATATAAAATAATTTCATTTTGTCATAAGTCGCATAGAAACGAGTTTCAAACAATTTGCTTGGTGATCCTGCACTTTCTGATGTTTTAGCTGCTTCAAAGTCATCCAAGAACCCGTACTGACAAGTAATCTGACGCGCTCTCTCTGGTGTCTGGATTGACATAGCCGTAAGCGTTCCGCCCGAAAACTCCTTGCTAGTGCTTGTGTCTCCTGTTCTTTGGTTTTTTTTCTTTATTGTGTGAGGTCTAAGAAGGTGAGTAATTCCACATTGTTTGATCATCGGATCAATCTTTGTGTCCATCATCTTCTTAATCAAACTTTCGTCTCTTGCTGTAAGTAAGATGTTACCTGGATTTTGGGACATTATCCAGCCAATACCCGTTTCCAAAACTCCAGTTGATGCGCCAATCTGCGCTCCTTTCATAATTGTGACGATACGGGCAGGATCACTTGGTTGTAATCTGTCAACTATCTCTCGCCAGTATGGCGTGGTACTATAGCTAAACTTTCCAGGAAAAGGACTTGTGTCTGAACTCATGACCCTGTTTTGCTCAGCCCATTCGCTCGGTTTAATAGAGCTGAGGTATGGAGGGGAGAAATTTAGTATATCTTGAAGGGTTTCTATCATATCTTTAAGAAATTTTCGGCCTTATTTTTCCAATCGTCAAATACACTCAAAGGAATAGTTTTAATTTTTGAATCTAATATCTCTTGAAGCTCAACACTTGAATCATCTAAGTGAAATAATACATTAGTCCCTCTGAGATAGTTCGCTTTGGGAAGCATATTACAAAAGATTATCTTGTGTCTTTCGATTCCAACATCTTTTGCAATCTTGTAAACTTCATCATTTTTTGGGTTTATAGGATACATGTGTTTGTGCAACTCGTCGAATCTTGCCGTCAAAATCCAAACGTCGATACCTCTTTCTATCCATTCTTTGACAGCCATCTGGACACACGATCTTGTTAATGTGTTATCAAAGTCTATTGTTATTGTTACCATGTTCTTTTTTTTTGTTCGGAAACTAAATTAGCTTAGTTTCCGAAGTTTGTTTTTTAAGTTGTTTATATTTAATGTTTTATGAGTGATTTGTACATATAGTAGTTAGGTGCAATTAAAAGTACCATCACGCAAACTTTGTTCTATTTTCTTTTTTAGTGCAATTTTATCATGCAAGAAAATAACACGACCATTCCAATAAGAATTGTTTTTGTCATTGTCTAACATATATTCTGCTTTAATAAGTTCTTGTTCATCTTTGAAGCAATCAACTTCTACTAATCCTGCAACATAGTTGTTTGGGTTTTCACCATAAGGTTGTGTTGTGTTATTTTCCATAATTAAATTAACTGTGCCTAACAACGTATATAAGAGATACGCCAATAAGCGGTTTTACATTTATTTAAGTTTATCGGTGGCGTACCTCTCATATACGCAACCGTTATTTCCTACTTACCGTATAATCTTTCACAATAGCCTCCAGTTCCTTTGACGTAATATCTAAAGTTTCTTTTATAGCGTTGTTAATCGATTCAATCAAGTCCCCTTTTAATTTGTTGGCGGTCTCTCTGTCTGCTCCTGTTCTATTCACCACATGAGTCAGATATTTATCCGCTTCGTTTTTGAAGCTAGTCACGTAATTTTTGCCAAGTCTAGATATTAGTCCATTTATCACATCGACTGGTATTACTTCGCCTTGTTTTTTCTTTAGCTCTATTTCTTTGAGATGTACGTCCTTTTGGAGTTTCTCAATCTCTAGTTTTTTCTTTTGTTTGTCTAGGTCAACATATCCTGTTGACTCTCCCTCTGACCTTGCGTGTTTTGTTTTTACTTTTTCTAAGGGTTGTTGTGCTTGCTCAATTTCTGACTCTACTGTTTTTTTGGGTTTTATTACTTCTGGTAATTCCGATCCATCCAAAGACACTCCTCTTTTTTGGAGGAAGTATTTATTTAACTCTAAATCCGAGTCTATAAACTCAAAGCCTTTCTCATCATGCGACAAAATAATTGCATTTCTGCCAACATAAACATTGATATATGAAGCTGTTTTTTTTATCAGCTCGGCAAATTGGCTTCTTGTGAATCTTGGCATATTTTACAAATGTAACAAATTTTATACATGTTGCAACAATTTACATTTTTGTTGCAATAAAGTGAAATCTAAATGCAACAAGGTTGCAAAAAGCGTTATGTATTAAAAGGTTGGGGTGCGCATACAT
>JAGVCW010000006.1 GCA_020059045.1 Minisyncoccota bacterium
ATTTAGCAAAACCGCAATTGCGTTTTTCGTGTTTTATGAATATATGCTTTCACCTCGTGCGGGCCTTCACTTTGTAAGTTCTCGTCGCTGAGACACTTGAAAGAGATTTAAACTTTTCATAAATAACATAATCAAATGCATCGCTAAAGTGGGTTGCGAACTCCTGTGGAACTCCTGTATTAGGTCCTTCATCCTTCTTCGACTTCTCATATGTTTCTTTACCAGAGAAGTCAGCGTTTTGGAGGGATACTATTAGCGACTTACATTTTTCTGCATGTATTCTGACCTTTGGATATCTTGGTTTCAATTCAGATAGGATATCGTTTTCAAGGGTATGCCTAGCCTTGAATGATGGGTAGGTTTTTTGTACCTTATCGATTACTGTCCATCCTGCCATGATAAGTTTTGACTTAATCTTATCAAACAGGGTTGTATTACGGTCAGGATCTTTACTTTTACCTGAGTTGTCGCCATAGAGGTAGACAACTTTTTTCATGTGATATCTATACTCATCGATGAAATCATCACAAACTCGCTCAACGAGAGTTGTTGTTGTTTCTTTTGCATAGAATTCATTGTTAAATGCGTAACAATCGTGCAATTCCTGACTAATTGTGCAACAAGTGAAGTAACCATTGAAGTCCCAAGACATATCAAGAGGCTTAATACTCTCATGCATCCTATCGAATGTTTTCTGCTGTCTGGTTAATGGATCGTACTCATAGGTATATCTCGTAATTACATGCTTGGTGTCATCTAGAGATGGGTAGAAGCCATTAGGAAGCCTATTGATAATCTTATTCTCTATCTCTATTTGAAACTCAAGTGGACTTAATTCGTCTCTTTGTGTATCAATAAAATCTCCTGGTAAATTCTCAAGGTTGTCAAATGCGTTGGCTCGGCTGAAGAAATACTTGGCTGGGTTTTGACGTGCTAAGTTTTCATAATTCATAAACCATCTCCCTTTTTGTGAGTATGGCAATGAAGAAACCAAAACACTTAGCCAATGCAATGGATGGTTGTGGCCAGCTCTGCCAGGACGTGTATCTTTATAAACTCTTTTGTTAGCCCTTAATCCTGGTAACAAAATACGAGTGTAGAATTCCATTTTACTAAATCCTACCTCATCGCCAAATAATTGATCGAAGTTGTCTCCACGTTGTGCATCTGGCCTGTCGGCAGAAAGCATTTTGAGCATGTAGCCATTGGCAAAACTTACCGTATTCTCATAGTTTCGAGTGGTTATGTGTGGCTTTTTGAAGTGCTTTGGTGGTTTTCTATTGACTACGTAATTGCCATACTCATTGACTTTCTCTTCATATTCTGTTAAACCATACTCTTTCCAAACCTTACTGGATTGCGATAAGATGATTTTTTGAACCGAATTAAAAGTACTGGACCAAAGCCCACCAACTGCCCCGGGTAAATTAATTGCGGATATCGCAATCAAATCCATTAAAATATAAGTCTTACCAGTAGCTCTTGACCAGTTGAGAGTAGCTCTAAAACCAGTTTGATACGCCCCTTCTCCCGGCTTTACAAAATCTGCAGTATTGTTTATTACCTCGTTTAGAACTTCTAGTTGCTTGATGTTCCTTTCAAGTGCTGCATAGTTTTCATCATAATGATTCTTTGATAAACTCATTAGACTCCAAAGTTTATCTGTTCCTGTTTCGACTCTATGACCTCTATTTTATTATTGGCACCCTGCATCACAAATGTGATGTTGGCTGGTGGCATTAATTTATCTGCATCCAGTTTGTTTTCTTTAGAGCCAATGTTGTATAATTCCTTGAGAGCAAGGGCATTTTTCCTTAGTTCCACTCCTTTTGCAAGCAATGAACTGTCTTTACATTGCATTATCATTTGAGAAGCCTTCAAAATATGCTCTGTTAGTGTCTTTTTTAAAGCGATTTCGTTGAGCTCTTCTACATTTCCAAAAAGATATTGAGAGTCGTGAAATATCTGATAGGCCATACTTTTGGAATATGCCTTGCCTCCTGCCTCTTTCGGGTCCTGGAGCATTTTGATTATATCCTGAGGAGAAAAAAACTTATTGCTCCAATGAAATGCCTTGTGGAGTACCTCAAAATACTCTTCCTCTGCTTCTGTTAGTGGTTTAGTTTGGATATTCCTATCCATGTGGTCGACGTATTTGTCGATTCTGTTCAACCTCCTTTGGTCGTATTCGCTTAGCTCAGCTGTGATTGCATCGTTATCAATTTCCATAACAAAAAAAATAGTCTGACACAAAAGAGTGACAGACTATTCACAGAAAACAGAACAACTCAATCGAACAAACCTTGGCCACATGTGCCGCTAATGGCTTTTTTAGCAGTTTCTCGATATTCTTGCTCGCTGGTGAATTCAATTGGCTCAATCAATTTACTTCCTTCCTCAAAAAAATGCTGCCAACTCCTTCCCATCTTTCTACCTTTTTCGTTGTGTTTATCATAGGCAAAATCGGGGATGGGCCTAAGCATCTGTTGGTGGCAGTTCCAATGTGATATCAAAGCCCAATCGACCAATCGAGACTTTGGCGATCGGCAGAGCAACACTATGGCATGTACCAAAAACAATCGCCATGGCCTATTTTTATCATCCTTCTTTTTAGAGGACTCTTTGTGCATTTCATACAAAGCATTGATTTCGGACGATATGCTGGGATTTGCCAAGCCTATATCTTCTGAAGAAATTATCTTTATCCTTTTCCAGATATACTCAACAAAATTGCTCTCAAACAGTTCTACTGCCCAAAACAATGCCTCTTCCTCTAAACCTCTCCGAATACTCTTCTGAAAAGCAGAAGAGCATTCGAAGAAATCATAACCGTTTACAGTTGTAATTTCGTATTTCATAATGATAATATAGTTATTCGGCCTTTCTCAACCATTATGGAGCA
>JAGVCW010000023.1 GCA_020059045.1 Minisyncoccota bacterium
CTCTTTAAGTGTTCTACAGTGGACATGGCGATAAGCTGTGTTTATGCCCCGTAGCAGGGCCACTCTGGCTTGAGCAACCAGAGATGAAGCTTGGACGTGTCCTTTGGGCTTGCCCTTTGGACGTGATCCAAGAAAGCCAACAATGCTCACTTTGGGTGTAGAGGAAGTGGTGTGCTACCGTAGAGGCATGCTACCGGAGTCAGGTGTGCTACATCCTCCCCTCCGGTATATGAGCATGCTACCAACTCGGGACATGGCGTGCTACCTATTAGCCGTGGTGTGCTACACCAAGGGCAGGTATGCCACAGTATCCAATAGTCGCTAACATGAGCGGCTTTTTTTGTACCTTGTACTTAAACATTGTGACCGTTCATGTGTGTGTTAAAATATTTGTATGTCGCAATTTTATCAAGACTCAATATTTTGGATTGACGTAGGGAAGATTGAACCCAACCCCTATCAGCCACGAAAAGATTTTAGTGAGGCTGAGCTCCAAAGTTTATCAGACTCAATACGTCAGTACGGTGTCCTACAGGCACTAGTCGTAACTCGTCAGGAATACGAAAAGGAGGACGGCGGTCTTGCTGTTCGCTATGAGCTCATAGCTGGAGAGAGGCGCTTACGTGCATCTCGCATGGCAGGTCTTACTCAAGTCCCCTGTCTTATTAAGACTGGTGACGACACTGACTTAATGAAACTTGAGCTCTCTATTATAGAGAACATTCAACGTGAAGATTTGAATCCGGTAGATCGTGCTAGAGCATTTGAACGTCTGGCAAATGAGTTTGGTTTCAAGCATCACATCATTGCGGAGAAGATTGGCAAGAGTCGTGAATATGTCTCGAATACAATGCGTCTTCTCATTTTGCCTCCCGAAATCCTCGACGCACTCTCTCGAAGTAAAATTTCTGAAGGGCATGCACGCCCTCTCATGATGCTTAATGACAGACCCGATGAGCAAATGGTTTTGTTTAAGGAAATTACATTTAAAAAACTTACAGTGCGTGAAGCAGAAGGTATTGCGCGACGAGTGGCAGTAGACAAGGTACGGAAGAAGGAGAGAGCCATAGATCCAGAGATAATAGATCTTGAAGAGAAGCTAAGGGAAGTGCTTGGCACACGAGTACAGATTGAGCGAAGAGATGTGGGCGGCAAGATAATGATTGATTTCTTCTCTAATGAAGATTTAAGAAGTCTACTTTCAATAATAGATAATCAGTCCAAGGGGGTCGCGAGAAATCCGAATGAATCACTAGAGAAGTATGAATCAGAAAATCCTATTCCTAAGGTTCAAAATACAGAGACAATAAATACTCCAATTGATGACAGCACTAAAGATGATGAGAAGGATGTAGAAATGTATTCGGTGAAAAACTTTACGGTTTAATTGGACAGGAGTTGTTTTGGGTCATGAATAAAACTGTTTCATCAAACAGTTTTTTCGCGATTATTACATAATCTGTCCACTCATTGGATCTTTTATATAAGCTCTCAATGAGTCTTGCGAAGCTCCAAGTTTTCGCTTCTCACCCGACTCGGTATCTCGCGTGCTCGCTCGATAAACCTCCGTCTCACTAAAACTATTTCCGTACACAACGTAGGTTGTGTACTTTCCAGATTATTTCTTTAACTTGTGTGGTTTATGGTTAGAACAGTTTTTTTGAACACCTCTCAGGAATAGTTTTAGGTCACAAATATTTTGCTCGCTGCCGCTTGCAAAATTTTGCGACCCCGGCTCACCATTTTCTTCTGCTAAAGAAAATATGGCTGCGCCTCACACAGACCTCGTGCGTACAAAACAATTTGGACGCTTCAAAACTATTTTTTCAACTTGTGTGGATTATGATTAGGACAGTTTTTGTTACTACAACGCTCTGGAATGGTCTTCGTGCCTTGCATCATGAGGCTACCGCACATTTGGCAAATTTGTCCCGTAGGTTTAGCTTTTATTGCATTTTTGCATTTAGGATAGTTACTACAGGAGTAGAAAATTCCAAAGCGTCCCCGGCGTTCCATCATTTCTCCCTCGCCACATGTTGGGCATTTGACTCCTGTTAGAAGTTTTTTCTTAGCTTCAGGGTCTTCTTTCACAAATTTACATTTTGGGTATCTTGCACAAGCAATAAATCTTCCGTATCTACCGTCCCGCTCAAAGAGATTGCCTTTGCCGCACTCTGGGCAGAGCTCACCAGTATCTTTAGGCCCTGCAAGCTCCTCACCATCAATGGTGCGTGCACCAGCGCAGTCAGGGAATTTTTCACAAGAAAGGAATTTTCCTGTTTTACTCAATTTTATTATCATTCCACCTCCACACTTGGGACATTTCCATTTATCGTCTGCTTTCCCAAGATTTGTAATCTTTTCTATTTTATCTTTAGCTTTAACTTCTTTAGTAAATGGAGTATAAAAGTCTTTGAGTGTCTTTTCATACTCACGTTTACCACTTGCAATATCATCAAGCTCGTCTTCCATCTCTGCAGTAAATGAGTCACTAATATAATCGGTAAAGTTATTTTCAAGAAATGTGCTTACCACGTCTCCAGTGTCCGTGGGGACAAGTGACCTGTCTATTTTGTCCACATAACCTCTATCTGCAAGTGTTTTCATTATGCTTGCATACGTTGAGGGTCTGCCTATACCTCTTTTTTCAAGTTCTTTTATAAGACCAGCTTCTGAGTAGCGAGGTGGAGGAGTAGTTTCTTTTTCTAGAGCAGTGATGTCTTCTAGTGTGAGTGGATCGCCGCTTGCGCATTTTGGAAGCTCAACGTCGTCTTGGCGTGCGCGAGGATCTGCAATAAGCCACCCATCGAATAAAATGCGAGAGCCGTTTGCAACAAAATCCGGTATAGATTTACTTTCTATATTTGCGCTGATTCTCGTACGCAGTGTCTTAGCGTCTGTCATTTGAGAAGCAAGAGTTCTCTGCCAGATGAGATTGTAAAGCTTTTCCTGTTCATTGTTTGCTCCAGCAGAACTTTTTGAAAAGTTAGTAGGTCTTATCGCTTCATGGGCTTCTTGAGCATTCTTGCTTTTTCCTTTGAATACGCGGTTTTGCAGATATTCTTTTCCGTACTTCTTCTCAATTGTTTGTGAAATTTGAGATATGGCTTGCGCACTAAGAGTGGTACTGTCAGTTCTCATGTAAGTTATATGCCCTTCTTCATAGAGCTTTTGAGCTATACCCATGGTGCGTGAAGGTGAGAGACCGAGCCTTGATGACGCGGCTTGCTGAAGAGTGGATGTTATAAATGGGGGTCTAGGTGAGCGTTTGACCTCAGTTTCTTTAACCTCGAGAACATTCCATTTTTCTTCCTTTGCCTTTGCGAGTATTGTATCAACTTCGGATTGCTCCTTCGGCTCCTTGATACACGTAAATGTAATTTGTTCGTCTTTCTTTGTCTTGAAGTTTCCTTCAATTGTAAAAAACTTCTCAGGCTTAAATGCTCTGATCTCTCTTTCGCGTTCCATGATTATGCGTAGTGCGGGAGACTGTACACGTCCGGCCGAAAGACCATATCGAACTTTTTTCCAAATTAATCCAGATAAGTCATAGCCGACTAGGCGATCAAGAACTCGTCTTGCTTCTTGGGCTCGACGCAAATTCTCATCAATTGATCTCGGATGAGTCAAGGCTTCTTCTATGGCTTCCTTTGTTATCTCATGATATGTGACACGTCTAATATTTTTTATGCTCTGTGTTTTATTTTTCGTATCTTTTTTTAAAAGTTCGCTTAAATGCCAGGCTATTGCTTCCCCTTCACGGTCCGGGTCAGTTGCAAGTATTATCTCTTCTGAATGTGCTGCTAATTTTCTTATTTCTGTAATTACCTTTTCTTTACCTTTGGATATTTCATAATTTGGGATAAAGCCAGCCTCTATATCTATAGCTTTCTTGTTTGACTTCGGTAGATCACGAACGTGCCCAATGGAAGCAACCACATGATAATCACTACCAAGGTATTTCCCAATGGTTTTCGCTTTTGCTGGTGATTCTACGATTAAAAGTTTTTTACTCATCCCGTACGAAACAGGTCGCGAGGAGCGAACTCTGTTATAAAATATCTTGTAATAGAATTGAATTTTGTACCTGTACCTTACTTTATGTATTGAAACCGCGACCGCGGTTTTGTGCGGGACAGGTTCAGCTAACATTAGTACTATAAAGATTTTTATAATGCAAATGAGTGTGATGAAAAAACAAGCATTTCTGCTTGTTACTATTGAATGTACTACATGTTTTGGAAACAGGTTTCACTGATCCTCTAGAATTCACTTTACACTCTTCGTTGCCCCTTAGGAGGATTGTACCAGCGACCAAACAATGCAAAGCCTATAACCCACCCGGTAAATGCAGTAAGCACTTTCCACCAACTTGTACCAGGAGCTGAGGTACCAATAAAAAATGTTGCAAATACTGACATCACGAAAAGTAAATGTTCAATTAGCCTATAAAACCCTATGGATATTCCGCCTCTACTTACTCTCCCCATAAGTTGCAACACGTATTGAAAGAGAATAGCGAGCGAAATAGTTGAAAATAAAAGAACAAGAAAAGTGAGCATCCTGCCTCCAGCGTTTAAGTGACAAGAATTTTCTACTTTTAATTATATATAAATATAGAGATTGTAAAATGGACTATTGTGTCTATACTAATTTAGTCTTATTTCTCCCATTTCTTCCTTTATAACTCCTTTTATTTCCATAGCGCTAATAATCATATTTGTTTTACTTGTGGACCATGCAAGAGATCGTATCAAGTCATCACGTGATGTAGGTTCGTGAAGTAGATCGATAATCTGCTTTTCATCACTTGTTAAATCAATATAACTAGAATTTAATCTTTCTCCTTGATTCAAACTAAGGGTCTCAAATCCTAGTGCATTTATTAGGTCAAGAGGACTTGTTATAGGTGTTGCTCCAAGACGAATAAGCATATGAGGACCAGCAGAAGTAGGAGAGAATACTGAGCCAGGCACTGTGAGCACATCGCGATTATACTCTGTAGCTAGGCGAGAGGTTATTAGAGTTCCAGATTTTATTGCTGACTCTATTACAAGAACAGCGTGACTCATGCCAGCCATAATGCGGTTTCTGCGTGGGAAGCTCCAAAGTGTAGAACGAAAATTATTTTCAAATTCTGACAGAAGTCCTCCACCCCTCTCCACTATTTCTTCTGCTAAGTGAAGATGCGATCGTGGGTAAAGCGTGGCATGTCCTAGACCTGATCCAGGCACTGCAATGGTTTCTATATTATTTGAAAGAGCCGCCTTGTGTGCAAGGGAGTCTGTACCAAGTGCAAGACCAGAAACTATTGTAACCGGATAACCTCGCAGACCCTTTATGAGGTTTTCACAGACCTCCTTGCCATAACTTGTAAACTTGCGTGTTCCAACGACGCAAAGAATTTTGTTTTGAGATTGCGGCAGGTTACCTGCACAAAATAGGCGTTTCGGTGAGTCTGGAATCTCATGCAAAAGTGGTGGAAATTCCTCGTGTTTTAGCTCTCGAATAGAATACATAGTATAATTAACTACCTGTATTAATGAGTAATATAGATTAAAATACTTAACTATGGAAGCCCTTGATAATTCATCTGAAGAAAGTGGTGAAAGAGATGAATATTCTGAAGAAATTCAAGCAGAAGCTCGTGAATTTTCAAATTTAGTTGAATCGTCAGAGACTAGTGGTGAGAGATTAGAAATTATTCGTAAGATGATACTTTTACAAAAACTAGAAAAAAATTTAGGGAGTATTAAAGTAGAGATTGATATAAATGAAAAATTGGGAGGAACGGATTTAGAAAGAAAGCGATTAGTTCAAATCATGAGTCAAATCATAGTTAGTATCAATCAAGTAAGAAATAGAATTAACTTACCACCCAAATACCCAGAAAATGTTTAAATTGGACCAGTAAATAATTGTTACAATCATGCTCGATATTAAATTCATTCGCGAAAATAAAGATTTAATTACTGAGGCGGCCCGCAAGAAGCGGATTAAATTTGATGTAACTAAGCTCATTGATATTGATGAAGAGAGAAGAAAGATCTTGGCACAAGTTGAGTCAAAGCGAACAGTGCAAAACGATTTTAGTATGAAGATTTCAAGTGAAGCAAACTCAAGCCTCAAGCTTCAATATATAGAAGAGATGAGAGTACTTAAGGAAGAACTTCAAAAAGAAGAGGAAAATTTAAAAAATGTAATGAAGAATTGGCAGAATTTGATGCTACAGGTTCCAAATATGCCAGATGTCTCAGTGCCAGAAGGAGAAAGTGATCAAGACAACAAGGAGATAAAGAAATGGGGGGATATTAAAGAATTTAGCTTTAAGCCAAAAAGTCATATAGAAATAATGGAGGCGCTTCACATGGTTGATTTCGACCGAGGAACCAAGGTTGCCGGGTTCCGGGGGTATTTTCTCAAAAATGCTGGAGCACTTCTCTCATATGCGATATGGAACTATGCAATGGAATTTTTCTTAAAAAAAGATTTCGCTCCTTTTATTGTGCCTTCGCTTGTGCGAAAAGAAAATCTTTTAGGTACTGGTTTTATTCCACAAGGTGAAGAGGATTTATATAAAACTCAAGATGGAGATTATCTTGCAGGTACGGCAGAAGTAGCAACTATGGGGTATCACTCTGGGGAAACGCTCTCCCTCAGTGATCTACCAAAGAAATATTTGTCGTTCTCACCGTGCTTCAGAAGAGAGGCGGGAAGTCATGGCCGGGATATAAAAGGGTTAATAAGAGTTCACGAATTCTACAAGCTCGAGCAAGTAATACTGTGTGAAGCAAATCACGAAACGTCTGTCAGCTTTCACGAGGAGCTAAATAGAAATACTGAAGAATTTATAGAATCACTCGGTATTCCTTACCACACAGTAGTTAACTGTGGTGGAGATCTAGGGTTAGGTCAGGTAAAAAAATACGACATCGAGCTTTGGGTTCCCCTTGAAAACACTTATCGCGAGATTAGCTCAGCATCCTATTTTCACGATTTCCAAACCAGGAGATTGAATATTCGCTACAAAGATGCCGATGGTAAGATGAAATTTGTTCATTCGCTTAACAGCACTGCGATTCCAACTCCACGAATATTAGTTTCACTTGTTGAGAATTTTCAAGAGGCTGATGGATCAATAAGGATTCCAGCTGTTCTACAGAAATACATGGCTGGGAAATTGGCCATATCCAAATAGTAGCAATGCGTCATTTAAGATCAGCAAATTTACGCAAAAGAAGAGCGCAGCGGCTTACTTTGAGAACCCTTTTAGTTTTTATAGTAGTTGTTTTTATTATTGGTGTACCTATATTTCTCTCTAGACTTTCTACACTTCGGATAAATACAATAGAAATTAGTGGTAATACTATAGTTAGGGAAAACGATGTTAGAGCTCTGGCAGAGAAAGAAGTTTCTGGTAGTTATATGATGGTATTCCCAAAATCTAATTCGATAATTCTTTCGAAAAAGAAAATCAAAGAGGATATTCTAGCTAGTTTTCCGAGAATTCTTTCTGTTGAAACTGATGTAAAGAAATTTACAAAACTTGTGATCAATATTGTCGAAAGAGAACCCTCATATTTATGGTGTGCAAGTGCTTTAAATAATAATTGCTTCCTAGTAGATAGTGAGGGTTTTGTATTTGATGAAGCCCCAGTATTTAGTGGGGATCTGTATTTTATCTTTCGTGAAGGGCTTCTGGAAAACCCAATTGGTCAATATATTCTTCCTGAAGGTAAGTTTAAATTAGTTACAACTTTTTTAGACAAAACAAAAGAACTTGGCCTTAGAGCAGATTCACTCGTGCTTAAGGATACAGACGAGTATATACTTGAAACTAAAGGCGGAGGCAAAATTGTTTTCTCGCTTGAGGAAGATGTTAATCACACACTATCTAATCTTGAATCGGTGCTTCTTGATAAGGATCTAGGTGTGTATGAGAATGGTGAGCTAATCGTAAAGATGATTGACCTGCGTTACGGCAATAAGGTGATAATAAAAAGGGAGTAAGTGACGAATGAGTGTTCACGAACTATAATAATGAGTATGAAATTTCTACTATTCTTGCCTTATTATGTGCAATGGCACTATACTCGGGGCATACAGGATTTAAGGATAAACTTAAGTAATATTGTGAAGTTTGTTTTTAATTACTTTTCTATTTCCGTTTTAATCCACACAATATTTTATCCCTGGCGTAGGTTGGCAGAGAGTTATAGCAAAGGATTTGATCCTAGTGATTTCTTCGCAACGCTCATAGTTAATACACTTATGCGCGTGCTCGGTTTCGTCATACGCAGTGTCGTCATAGTTATTGGTCTAGTGGCAACAATTCTTAGTGCGGCTTTGGCGACTGTTTTTTTCGTGGGTTGGATATTTTTCCCACTTGTTATCGCATTTTTTATCGTACAAGGGCTAAGTAATCTAATATGACACGGGAAGAATTTGAAAAAAGTTTGAATGATTTTAGAGGAGCAGTATTGCTTGAAAGCATCGTTCCGCATCGTTTGAGAAGACTACTCAAGAATATAATTTTTGTTTTGGTACTCATTGCGTTTGTACTTGGATCTGGAATTATAGTACCCCCAAGCGCATCAGTTACAGGGCTATTTTTTCTTCTTTTGTCAGTCTGGCTTATAGTTGTCGCACTTGATGCGTTTTTCTACTCTATATATTTTAAGGCTAGAGATGAGGACCATTTGTTTGAACTTGCTTTGATAGTTTTTGCCCCTGGAGAGGATCCTGTTAAAAGTTTTATTACTTCGCCCCAAGGTAAGAACATCCTTATGCGTCTTGGTGTAGATGATAATACTTTTCAAGATTATATCTCACAAAAAAAGCTTTCTATTTCAAAGAAAGATTTGGTTTACGGAAACGAGGAAACTTTAGCCGCACAATACTTTAATGCACTGCTCAGAGGAGATGAAGAATTTAAGAATTTTCTGCTTATTCACAATATAAATACAGATTTACTCTTGCGTACCACAGAGCTAGTATTTGATCTTGAAAGAAAAAAACTAGAAGGGGAATGTTGGTGGAATGAAGATCGTTTAGTATCGATTAAAAAGATTGGTAGGGACTGGGACTATGGTGAAGCAAATACTCTTGCAAGATGGAGCTATCCAATACGCTACTCTATGGATCGTAAGAAGGAGTTGCATGCTGAGGAAATTAAGGAATTAGAAACTCTTATTTCAAAATCTAGTGGGGGAAACGTTTTAATTGTCGGTGAAGAAGGATCTGGCAAGCTTGAGGTAGTAGAAGGACTTCAAAGACTCATAAAAAAAGGAGAAACATCACCACTGTTGCTTGATAAAAAGATATATGCGCTTGATACGGTCGGAATCAGTACAAGTGCCCCAAATAAATTTGAATTTGAAAAACTTTTTATTCAACTACTTACAGATACTGTAGTGTCTGGAAATATTATTCTAGTTATTCCCAACCTGCCTGCACTTGTTATGGACGCACGGGCTTTGTCCATTGATTTTTCTGCACTTATTGTTCCTTTTCTTAGTTCTGGAAACGTTAATATCATCGCTTTGTCTGATCAGGATGAATTCAATAAAGTTCTTGAATCTAAGACTGAAATTCTCACACACTTCGAAAAACTTGTGGTTAAGGGTGAAGATACAAATAGAGTGCTTACAATTTTCGAAGATGAAATAAACGAACTTGAAACTCGAGAAGGTGTCATTTTCTCATATCCAGCACTACTTGAGGCTGTACAAGGTGCAGAAAGATATTTTGTTGGAACACCACTCTATAGTACTGCAAGTGACCTTTTACTTGGCTCGGCAAGCGTAGCTCGGCAGGAAGGTAGAAAGTTAGTGACAAAAGAAGATTTGCTTGCGCTTATTAAGACAAAAACAGGTGTACCAACGGGTGATATTCGATCTGAAGAAAAGGAAAAATTAATTAACCTCGAATCTCACATGCATGAGCGCATTGTGGGACAAGATGAGGCGATTAGTGCACTAAGCGGGTCACTGCGTAGATCTCGTGCTGGTATTAGCAATCCCAAAAGACCAATTGGCTCCTTCCTGTTTCTCGGTCCCACAGGAGTAGGGAAAACGGAGACGGCTAAGGCTCTTGCAGAAGTGTTCTTCGGCCAAGATGGTAAGGTCTTGCGTCTTGATATGAGTGAATATAACTCTCCTGACGCACTCTCTCGGCTAATAGGAGCCTTTGATGGAGAGAATCCCGGAGTACTCTCGTCAATGATTCGTGAGAACCCTTATGGTGTGCTTCTTCTAGATGAATTTGAAAAAACTGACAGTCGTGTTCTTGATCTTTTCTTGCAGATAATAGATGAAGGCATGTTTTCTGATGTCTTGGGGAGAAAAGTTAGCGCTCGTAATATTATTATTGTTGCCACATCAAACGCTGGTAGTCAGATAATTTTTGATATTGTTGCACATGGTGGGAGCCTACTTAACGAGAAGGATCATGTAATTGATCTAATCGTAAAAGATGGAGTATTCAAACCCGAGCTAATTAACCGATTTGATGCCGTCGTATTGTTCCACCCACTAGTCGATGAACATTTAAAAAAGGTTGCTCGACTTAAGCTGGAGGAACTTGCATGGAGACTTAAGGAAAAGGGAATAAATCTTTTGGTAACTGATATGCTAGTAGATTTTCTAGTAAGTAAGGGAAGTGACCCTAAGTTTGGTGCAAGACCTTTAAACCGTGCAATACAGGATACTCTTGAAAAAGTTATTGCCGACAAAATAATAGCAGGGGATCTCCACCCTGGCTCAGAGCTTGAATTTACAAAAGAGGATCTTTCAATATAGAAATTTGTAAATTCTTATTGACGGTACAGATGCAAAATGATATAATGTTGTTAGATCCATTCCTTTCACATTCTCTATAGGACCTCACGATGCTACTACGTGCATTGTTTTTGCTAGGATGTGTCGTTGTACTCTTTTCTCCTATTATTCAAAGAACCATGATAGGGGGATTGGTTTGGTTTCTCGGTACCACTACACTTGTAGTGACTCTAATCCAGATCAATCAAATCCGAAACGAACCACAGATCACACTATCTGTAATCTTTCTCTTGTGTATGGTTGTAAGCATTATGCTATGGATTGTAATTACTCGGCGCAGGGCTAGGCCTGGCAATCCGAAGGGGATATAAGATATGTAGATCGCAAGCGCTTCCTAAAACGATGCGCTTTTTTATTTATGCATTTGACATTGTGTAAACTATAAAGATGTTTGTACGTTTGTATTGTAAAACTTAATTAATTATGATATAATCATCAAAGATTTCACACCACTCACGGAGGAAACCCATGTACCTACTGTACTTTATTGGAATGTTTACAATGACAATTCCAATATTTGTCACGCTCAAAACGATGCCAAAGTCAATTTTATGGCTACTCGGTTTAATTCTTATGTGTATGGGAATTGTAAGAGTGAATGAAGCAGGGGATATGGCTTTCACTATTTGGATGGTATCAATGCTACTTGTCTGGATACTACTGACTTTTGTTTGCTGGCTAGGGGTTAGTCGACTTCAGAAATTTAGATAGTCAAGAAGAAAATCTTTTTATGGCGCGCTCAAAGAAAACTTAATAGCGCGTTTTTTTATTTACTTTACACAACACTCCTTATTCTTTATTCTTCACGCATCCCCACTAGAATGTCTTTTTGGAAAAAATTAGAAAAACCGATACTTGTTCTTGCTCCAATGGCTGATGTCACAGATATGGCTTTTCGACGTATCATTGCAAAATACAGCAAAGTTTCCGGGGGCCACCCATTTGTTATGTGGACTGAGTTTGTATCAGCAGATGGACTTGTCAAAGCCCTGGAGGCAGGAAAGAGGAAGTTGCTTAAAGGTTTGGCATACACAGAAAGTGAAAGACCAATAGTTGCACAACTTTTTACTGGTAATCGAGATGTAATGAGAATTGCTGCGAAGCTTGTGGCAGAACTCGGGTTTGATGGGCTCGATATAAACATGGGATGCCCAGATAGAAGTATTGAAAAATCAGGGGCAGGAGCTGCACTGATAAAAGATTCAAAAAAAGCTCGAGATATAATCCGTGCAGCTAGAGAAGGTATTAGTGATGCAGGTAGCAATATACCAGTGTCAGTGAAAACTCGGATTGGTTATAACAGAAATGAAATTGAAACATGGATTCGAGATGTGCTAGAGGAGAAACCAGATGTGCTTACTGTGCATTTACGGACCCGCAAAGAAATGTCACTTGTCCCGGCTCACTGGGAAGAGATGCAAAAAATTTTAAAACTAAGAGACGAGATTAGTCCGGAGACCCTAATATTTGGTAATGGAGACGTAAAGGATTGCGTGGAAGCACTTAGTAGAGTTGCGGAGACCGGATGCGATGGAGTGATGCTTGGCCGAGCAATATTTGGCCGTCCGTCATTATTCTCTAATTCTCGAGAATTAGAGAATAAGAATGAGAGCGTGGCCCAGAAAAAGATATTAGAAATACTTCTAGAGCACAGTGAGCTGTATGAAAATTTGTTGGGTGATACAAAGTCATTTGCAATTATGAAAAAACATTTCAAAGCCTATGTGTCAGGGTGGGAGGGAGCGGCACCACTGCGACAAAAACTAATGCTTGCAGAAAATAGTGTCGATTTGAAGCAAACTATAGATGAGTATATTGGCAACTGTGGATAACCTTTACTTTTACTCTCGGGGGTGATATAATAATAGAAGAGTGCAGTTTGGCTCTTTGTCTTCAACCGAAAACCACGCTACCGGGAGAGTGGAAATGCAAAAGTTCAATGCTGCGTCTCAACCAGAACGACGGCGGGCTCCACGCAGGAGTGCGGAATTGCCAAAAGATCTGCCTCCCGTGATACGGGGGAGTGATCTCCACCCGATCATTGATCGGGACATTCCGGCTGCAAGAGGAGGTTACGAAGGACTCCTACCGCTACCTGGAGCTACAAGCGGAGCATTCCGTCGCTTCGCCCCACCTCTCGATGAGGTAAAAACAAGGGACGTGGTGGAGGCTGTTTTCGACAGTTCCACCGAGGACGTAGTGGATGATTCTGATCAAGAAAGTGGAGAGGAATTGGTGTCTCCAGGTGTCGTCCTTTTCCAGAGAGACGGACTGTCTCGCTTGGGATACGGGATTTCTCCTTTCGTGCATCAGATCATGAACAAGATGGAAGAGGAGCCTGGGAAAGAAGAGGTCGTATGGTCAGCTATTCACAGCGACGAAAGGATTGAGAAAGCGCAAGGGAGAGTACGAGAGTACTAACCTTCGCGACCAGTTCGAATGGGCCGACGGTTATCCACCGTTTGCCCTTTTTTATTTATGAAGATTCTTCTATAATCAATCTACTGGGGCCCGGCATGCCAGTCGGGAAGCTCAGAGTAGTACAGGTCTCATCGTTTCCCTAACCGGAGAGATGGATGAAGCAGCCTGAAGCACGAGCGGCCCCTGCCAAGAGGCAGGAGACGCGACGGCCAGCGGTAGTGAACATGAACCTTCGGCCGCTCGACAGCGGTTGATCTGATCGCAGATCGGGGTTCATGATATGCGGCACCTTCCCCCGGGGAGGTGCCGCATTAACCTTTTATAGGAGTACATACTAGAAATGCCCTAATTTCCTTGAAAATAGGGCAATTAATTTGAATAATTTTCTCCTTGACAAAGAGACAGAATATGATATAATAGTAGATAGAGCTCTGTAACAGCTTTTCCAACCCCTTCTGAGGACTACCAATGTCGCTCCTTCGCAACTTGTGCTTGATCTTCCTCGCTCTTGTCCTCACCACAGCCTGTGGTGTGGACAGCGCTACCGGTCCGAGCACGACTGAAGAAAACCAACCGAACCATGTGTCAACCGTACAGTTCGGCAACGGCGACTTCAGCCCCACAACTTTTTACCAAACAGTGGGGGAGGAGTCGTGGTGGTCCGGGACCGGCAAAATCATCGGGAAGACTCGCCTGGATGCTCGTGACACACTGCGTGTCAGCGTGGAGGACACAAAGGTTGTCGAGCTCGTACGACGGGTACGAACGATGGTCGACGACTTGTGGAATCCTGATCTCGGCGTCGCCTACGTCGAGGTTCACGAGCTTTACCGGCTGCGAACACTTGCGCCCGGCGAAACTCGGATCATCGTCCGTTTCGGTGAAGCTGCCGACACGGTCCAGGTGAAGGCTACTATCTTTGGTCAGAAAGGCGACTGAGGACAGGAGTCAGAGGAAAAGTGAGCGGATCCGATTTTCGGGTCCGCTTTTCTTTTACAAAGCAAACTTTGAAGTTTGTCAGAAGCTCGGCTTAAAGACTCAAAGAAGCCGAGCTTCTTGGCCAAAAAAAGTCTTCATTTGACATTCATATGGGAAGTTGTATTATATGGAAAGAACGTTTGTACCCAATACACAACCCATTTCTCGGAGAAATCCATGATATACCGCTTTGAAGTTTCGCGACTCATTGTGGTCGCACTCCTTCTTGCCGCGTGCAAGAAGGACAGTAAGAGTGTCACCTCACCTCCGCCGCCCGTGAAGACCCCTGTGTTTCTCGTATCAGCAAGTATGAGCGAGGACACGATTGTGCCGAATCAGAAAATCGGGGCTTCTGTTTTTGCAGTCGGGCGAGCCACTGACAGTTTGGTTGTCAGGAACTCAAGTCCAACCACGATTGAGCTGTCGGTGGATCCACCGAAGAGGACTCCGTCCGCGGAGGGGATGGACCTTGCCCAAAACATTCACATTAAGGGAAAAGCGCCGGGAGTTGCAACTGTAAAGTTCCTACATTCTGCTGACACCACGAAGGTTGCAGTGATGAAGGTAGTTGTATACGGTAACCTCGCAATACGGATGTCACCCGACTCGTCGAGAGTGAAGGTGGGGGTATCAAGCGATCTTCCTGTATCAGTTTTTAGCGGGCTTCCGAGTTCTCTCCGAACATTTACATGCCAGACTGGGGACCCTGCCATTGCTATCGTTACTGTCTCTGGACAGTCATGCAGAGTTACGGGGATTTTCTCGAAGAGAGTAGGTACGCACATTGTGCCGGTTATCATAACGGCGAAAACTATGGCAGTTGATCCTGGAGAAGGTCAACGCACAAGTTCTGTGCGGGTATATGTAGATCCATAAGGCAGTGGAGTGTATGCAGAGAGGTCAACACGACTCTCTGCTTTTTTGTATTTTGGGTATAAATTTATATAATTGCGGTATGAAGAAATCTACAGATAGTAAGAGTGAATCAAAGCAAGTTCTCTATCGTAAGTATAGGCCTGAGACTTGGGAAGATGTAATTGGTCAAGATCATATAGTGAAAGTGCTTCAGGGTGCAATAAAACTTGGCAACATTTCTCATGCCTATCTTTTTGCCGGCTCACGAGGAACCGGGAAGACCTCGGTTGCTCGCATAATAGCAAGAGAGCTTGAGGTAAACCCAGTGGACTTGTATGAAATAGATGCGGCCTCAAACAGAGGAATTGACGATGTTAGGGATATCCGCGATTCGGTGGGAACTCATCCTTTTGAGTCGAAGTACAAGTTATACATTGTCGATGAAGTTCACATGCTGACAAAAGAAGCATTTAATGCACTACTTAAAACTCTTGAGGAGCCACCAGAGTATGTGGTGTTTGTTCTAGCTACAACTGAAATTGAGAAGATCCCGGACACAGTTCTCTCACGGTGCCAAGTGTTCCAGTTCCGAAAACCAAATCAGAAGATTCTTAAAGACATTGTTCTATCAATTTCAAAGAAAGAAGGTTTTACTATCGAGCCATCTTCTGCAGATCTTATAGCTACTCTTGCCGACGGATCATTCCGTGATGCGCAGGGAATTCTTGAAAAAGTTCTGAGTTTCACTAAAGATACTAAGATTTCAAGGGAAGAAGTTGAAAGTGTGACGGGTGCACCAAGAAGTGTAATGGTGAATGACTTTGTTACCGCACTTTCTGATAAAGATCTTCCGAAATCATTGCAGGTTATACGCAAACTTTCAGAAAGTAATGTGGACCCCAAGATTTTTCTCAAGCTTGCACTTCTGAAAGTGAGGCTCATTATGCTTATGAAATATGCTCCGGAGGATGCTCGAGATTTTTCTAATGAAGTTTCAGAAGATGACTTAGTTTTTTTGAAACAATTGAGTGTGAAAGAGGGAAGTGGAATCAATTCACAACTACTGGTGGAATTGCTTACTTCTTATGAAAGTATTGGCAGAGCATATATAAAAGAGCTTCCCCTTGAACTTGCATTGGTTAAACTTTTTGGTCCAACAGCTAGCTAGTGGCCACAAGAATTACAATAGACCAAAACACAAGCGCCACGATGTGCGCTTCTATGAAATATAGGTAGGCTTTCCTTTCCTTTTTCCTTTGTGCTTTCAGATCCTCAATCTCTGACATTCTTACATTAATATTTCTTTAATTCCAAGAATTACTCTTGTTACGAATACTCCAAGTATTCCTACGAAAAACATTATAGAAGAAGTGTCGTCGGGTGTGCTAGTGGCATCTACACTTTCTGCAGCCTCGGCTTCTTCGATACCCAGGCTCTCTATTAGAGACGTAACACTTGGCACAACTTGGTTTTCTTCAGCTACTGCAGTTTCCTCACTAGTCGTATCATTTTCCCTTAGAGATATGAAACCATTAGCGATATAGTCACTTTTTGGTACGTTTACCCCCCAAACTACAGTAGAAAGTATATATGTGCCGGCTTGCGCACTATCACTAAAGTTGAGGTCGTAAGTTACTGTAATCTCTTCGTTCGGTAGAATATCACCGAAATCCCATACCTCCTCATGTATTAAGTCGCCATTTGGATTTCTTAGGGTGTCATGTAGCACTACTGATTTTGCTTCCAAGTTGTTAGTATTTTTTATTACTAGCTCTTGAGTCATCATCATTTTGTCACGGTATAGTATTACGTCGCTATTAGTTCTATTTATACTTAAGTTGAGGTTGGTAAGCATCTCACCCAGGACTTCGCCACGGGGAGTGGAACGGGTTCTTCCACCAGAAGAGCTTTTCATTGTTCTGACTGAGGCTGTGTCAGTGTTATCAAGGGTGTTATTGTCTGTTTCGTGAGCACTTACTGTAACTATGTTTGTGATTTCAGTGTCTGGGGAACTATTCACAATTCTGGCACGATAGCTTACTTCTGTACCTTTACCAGGGGGAAGATTGCCAAGGTCCCACACCAAGTGACCGTTCTCATTTTCTGAATATTGTAGGGTGGAGTCGACTATTTCAATGTGAGATCTGTCGAAACTGTCTACGAGTCTCGTGGCACTTGCCGGTGAGTCCCCATTGTTTAAAACGGTGAACTTGTATGTAAGTAGAGATCCGTTTGTGACATCGCTTGGTGTAGTCACTTGCTCACCAACCCAAAGATCAGGTCGACCGAACGCGATGTTACCCTCGAAGTCTCCGAAAATATTTATAACCGCCATTATCCAGTTTCTCCCAACAATATTTGAATTGGCTATGTTTACAATATTTGCACCTGCATAAGCGTTCCCAGTTGATATGAGTCCTGTACCCGCACCACTAATCTCGTTTTCACCGGTTAGCGCTATGACACTTACATCGTTATGTATCAAAGTATTGTTTACTCCGTTTATATTAACTGATGATGCCACTCCGTTTGAAGTGGTTCCCGAACCTGATTCTATGTCGAAGAGATACACCCCCCCATCGGGGCTCTCTGTCCAAGCAAGATTACTAGGCGCACCGAATATTTCTCCTGCCCAGCTACCATGCACACGAAAGAGGATGGATATATTAGCACCACCGATAAGATTGGAGTTTAACTGATTGAAAACATTTGATGAGGAATATGCATCACCACTCTCGATTCCACCGCCACTTGCGTTTACAGTATTTCCTCCAGAGTTTGAGATAATATTTGCATTGTTTTGAAGATTCCCGTTATTTGTAAGATCTATATCCACAGGAGATGATGCGGAACTTGCTAAATTGCTGAAAAAGTTTGAAAGACTTGGGAAGACTATGTCACCCTGTACCCCCTCGAAGGCATTCAAAGTTACAAGAAGATAGTTTGAGTCCACGAAGTTTGTGTTTGCAACATTTACAAGGTTAAGTCCCGCATATGCATTGCCAGTGGTAATGGTCGAAGTGGCTCCACCACCTATCACATTTTCACCGCTTGAAGCATTGAGCAGTATGGAGTTCTCAATATGTGCATCATTTGAAACATTTACAGACACTTGGTTGCCAGTGCAATTGAGAAGACCACATGCTCCATCAAAAAGAGAGGATGACCCACCACGAAGATCAAGGGTGCTCTGTACTAAGTCATAAAAGTTTGAGAAAAGAATCACACCGTTTGAGTTTACAAAATTGGTATTAACCAAGTTTAAAATATTTGCTAGCGCCACTGCCTCACCAGAAACAATAGTAGGTGTGCCAGTTGCAGACATCTCCGCTGGGGTGGTGGTGGAAAATATATTAAGTCCCGCTTCACCCCCGAGCGTAGAACTAAGTACAGGAAGAGTATCGGATGGGGTAGTGGTGGCGGATTCATCCGGTGAAGTAATGGGGCTTTCTTCGCCCACTGATATTGTAGTTGTAGCAACGTTGTCGGGGCTCGGCAAGCTCACTGTTACTTCATTATTCTCCTCTTCACTCAGCTCGTTAGTACTTGGGCTCTCGTCATTGTTACCTGCAACCTCGGTACTTGCCGGAAGCTCCTCTTCTGTTAGTATATCTTCTACACTATTCCTTTCCTCTATATTTTCGCTAATTGTTGGCGGTGGCAGGGCACTTTCACTGGCTTCGGTATCTCCCCATACCACTGCCGGCATTGCAGTCTCGAAAATTATGGCAAGTACAAGTATTAGTACCGGAAGATTTTCAAGAATTTGTTTTTTCATTTTTATTTGTGGTGGCTTATAAAATATCAAAAGGTTTCTGTTTTCATATAAATCCTTAAGAGGTCTTCAGGACTTATTTGAAAACAGGATTTCCCTGTTTTCACTTCTATATTAGTTGCGTACAACGCGAGTCATTGTGCGGCCGCTTACATTTACAATGTCAGCTACTCCCTCACCGTGACCACTAGTTACATCGCCACCCATTCCGCCCCATCCACCATGTGCACCGTTACCCGCAGATCTTGATCCATCTTCTTCAAGAGACCCGGTAGTGTTTCCGCCTTCACCTCCCGTGCTTCCGTTTCCACCTCTTGAGTGGTTATCGCCAGTGGAAGCGGCAACTGAAATGCCGTTAGCAAGAGACGCATCATTTGAGTTAGATACATTTATTGAGTCCGTTCCTCCGACATATGTGCGAGTATAATGAAGCTCTAGGTTGTCATGTTCTTCCTCTGCATTCTGCTCGGAACTTGATTCATCACTTGAAACTGATCCTGATTCTGAACTCGATGTGCTACTTGAGCTTTCGTCAGAACTTGTTGAACTAGAGCTCGAGCTGTCAGATGATGAACTTGATGAAGATTCGTTGTCTCCATCTTCGCTTGAGTCATCAGAATCAGACTCAGAAGATTCCTCGTCTGAGCTTTCGGATGAACTTGATTCGTCACTGTCGTAGTCGTTGTCCCACTCTTCATCGTAACTTGAACTATCTGAAGATGATGAAGATGAGGATGATCCTTCTGAAGATAGAATGTCTAATGTCTCATTGTATCGGTCACATGAGCATCCCATGTCTTCGACTGTGGTATCTGTAGTGTTTGCCTCATTGTAAATTGAGACTAGACCGAAAGCGTTGCCGCTGTTTACAGATCCACCTGCTCCACCATCACCACCTGTTCCACCCATACCTGCGCTTTGTGAGCCACTACCAGAGCCTGTAGTATTGCCGCCATCACCACCGTCTGCACCATTTCCACCCCATGAACTGTTACCACCTGTACTTGCAGAAACTGTAATGGCGTTTGATATTTCTGCATTGTTATCGTTCGTTACACTAATCGAATCCGCATATGCAATAGGGGAGCCAGCGAGAACGAGAAGCCCCAAGATTGCTAGTACTGAAGTTGCTTTATACATAATTATTTGATTTGCCTAAAATACTAATTAATAAATTTTGATAACTTTTTTTGTTTTTTAACCGTTTTATCGACCTTTCGTATCAAAAACTATAAAATTAAGTCAATGAAGCCCACGTGAATGGAAATTTGCAAATTTCAGGCATTTCTGTTCTGGTCAGAAATGATAGATAGAGAATTTAAATCAGTTTTACGGGTAACTTCAAAAGGTGTGATATGCTATCTGTAGGTAGTGTCCTACCTTATATGAAGTTAAAACTAAAAGAAAAAGCAGAAGCAATACAACTACGTAAGCAGGGAAAAACGTACTCAGAAATACTCCATAAAGTTCCTGTTGCAAAGTCCACTCTTTCGATTTGGCTACGTGAAGTCGGCCTTGCAAAAAAACAATTCCAGCGGATTACGAGGAAAAGGTCGGAAGCAAGTAAACGTGGGGGTAAAGCACGAAAAGATCAGAGAATTGAGTTGACTCAGAAAGTGATAAGTGACTCGAGGTCAGAAATCAGATCCCTATCAAAGAGAGAAAGGTGGATAATTGGTATTGCTCTCTACTGGGCGGAAGGGTCCAAAGAGAAAGAATGGCGTCCCGGATCTAGAACAGAGCTTACAAATTCTGATCCACTAATGATTTCTGTATTTTTGAAATGGTTATTTGATTCCTGTGAGGTGGCAAAGGAAGACGTGTCTTTCGAAATATATATTCATGAACATAAGAAAGAATCTATTAATTTGGTGAAAAAATTTTGGTCAAGCACGACAGGTTTTCCTATACAACATTTTGAAAAGGTGTATTGGAAAAAGAATAAAGTTAATGCTAAACGGAGAAATATTGGCAACTTGTATTACGGTAATTTGCGGGTTAGAGTAAAGGCAAGCTCAATCTTAAATCGGAAAATAGCAGGCTGGACACAAGGTATTGTTGAGCAGTATTGCCGGATCGTCTAATGGTAGGACACCACTCTTTGGAAGTGGGTATTTTGGTTCGAATCCAAGTCCGGCAGCCAACTCGTGATAGGTTATCGCGCTCGAGGCGCGTCGTTTAGCAAAATCACCAGAAGCGATATAATTATGTTATGGAAAAAGAACAATCAAAGATAGGGGTTGCAATACTAATCACAGCCATTGTAGTTGGTGGAGCTGTTTATTATTTTACTAATTCCAAGACAGTATCAGAAACTACGGACACAAAGCAGGAGAATAGTTCTTACAATCAAAGCTCAAAGGAATACGCCGTAATGAGTCGTGAGCTCTGGAGTGCGTTCTCGTGTTCTACTTGGGCCTCCCATTTTGGAGACGAGAAAGAAGCCGAAAGATTGTTCTTGTTTGGTTATGAGCAAGGGGAGAAATTCTTAGGCGCGGCGAGGGCGGGGGAAATTACTGACGAGGATTTTCAGTTAGAGGTTCCAATCGGAGTTAGCTGGTCACTTGCTGGTCCAAATAATGATTTCGTTCTCGGTGTACTTTATACAAACGCTCAAGAGGATGCACTGGAAGAAGTGTTTTACACAAATTACGACAAAACAAAACTTAATTCCGATGATCTACAAAAATCTATAGCAGAAAATAAGTACCGCGATGGCAACTGTCAGCTAATTGGGCAGTGACCTTTAATTTACTAACAATCATGTCTGACCCAAATACAAGAGATATGACAGTTGATCAGCTTGTTGAATTGGCAGGAGAAACAGTTATTGGAACTCCAAGTGGTTTGAAATCTCAAAAGGCACAAGCTGAAATTAATCGTCGACTTATAGAGGCACTAAATGAATCGCGAGATTCAACAAATAAATATAATGAAAAACTCCTGTTTTTAACTTGGGTGCTACTATTTCTGACAATTATTTTGACAGTATTAGCTATTCAAACTTTCAAGCTTCAAAGACTGCAGACGAAATATACAGAAATCCAAAGTATCCCAGAACAAATAAATCAAGCCAGATCAATTAATGGGGCTATTGAATTGTGTAACAGTTCACCAGAACTAGAAGATTCAGGGCTGTATAATATTTCTACAGGGAAACCGGCACCATGTTCTCAAGTTCTAAATCAGTATAAAAAGTAGCTAAGCGCTCGAGATCTGTCGTTTAAGGTGCTAAAATTTAGTCAATTCCGTCAAGCAGGGCTTGGTCCACTATGGTTCGAGCTCGAGACGGCCAGCCAACTCGTGATAGGTTATCGCGCTCGAGACGCGTCCATATAATACTTCACAAACTTTGCATAGAGTGGTATTTTATGGTTCAGCGATATAATTAATTTATGAACTGGAAGAAAATGTTAATTGGTGTCTCTGTAATTTTTATAGGATATTTTTTATTAGTTACTTACTTTTATCCTGACGCAACTCGCCAAGGTCAGTTTGGGGACATGTTTGGTGGTCTCAACACATTTTTCTCTGGGCTAGCTTTTCTTGGTGTTATATACGCAATTATTCTTCAAAGAGAAGAATTGAGTCTTCAAAGAAAGGAACTTGAACTAACAAGGGAGGAATTAAAAAGGACTGCTTAGGCTCAAGAAAAATCAGAAAGAGCTCTTTCAAAACAAGCAGCATCATTAAAGATTACCGCCAAACTAAATGGAAAGAGTGCTATTCTTCAGCATTACAACACTCTTATTGAGATGACTAATTCACCCAAATTTGGTATTGATGAAAGAAAGTTTAATGATAATAAACTGAAGGCGGACAATGTTATTGCTGAAATAAACACACTTATCCAAGATAAATAAGCATGTATCCTTTAGAAAAATTTTATATATACCTTTCTCCTTACACTGCCCACGCATTAGTTATCTATGGAATCGTTTATCCTACGCTTGAGCATGCATATCAATGTAGGCGTTACACTGATTCAGAAATTATTGAAGAGATTAGAAAAGCCAGAAGCCCAGTAAAAGCATGGGAAGTATCTTCAAAATATAAACACCTTCAAATCCCTGAGTTTAAAAGTGAAGAATATAGGCTAGGAGTAATGAAAGAGCTTATGAGACTCAAAGCGGAACAGCATCAAGAAGTACAACAAGCCTTGATTGATTCTGGGGATTTAAAAATTGTTAAACACATTGTTACTTATCCCCCAGGAGACGACTTTTGGGATGATGGAGAAGATGGGGCCGGATTAAACCATACCGGCAGACTCTGGATGGAGATCAGAGAGGAATTAAAAAAATAGACGCGCTCGAGACCAGTCGTTTTGGATGCTAAGATTTAGCTAATTCTGTCAAGCAGCTTAGCCCACCAGGGCAATGTTTCAATAAGCTCAAGATAAGTAACCCGAGACGACAAGCTCGTGGTATTCTAGAGGAATGACTGAAGTTCAAAGACAGCTTGTCGCTGCACGCGCCATTATTGAGAAGGATGGTAATTTTTTAATTATCCGGGAGTCTAGTCGATATGATGATGGCACGAAAACAGGAAAATACGATTTCCCTGGTGGAAGAGTTAAGGTTGGAGAATCAATCCAGGCTTCTTTAGAGAGGGAAACTGAAGAAGAGGTTGGATTGAAAGTAAAAGTCGGCAGACCATTCTTTGTCGATGAATGGAAACCGGTGATCAAGGGCGAGCAAGTTCAAATTATCGGAATATTTTTCATATGTGAGACTTTTAACACAGAAGTCAAACTTAGTACTGACCACGACGATTACAAGTGGGTATCACTTTCTGAGTACGACCAGTTTCCTCTGGTTCTAGAGGTGAAGAAAGCTTTTGATGTCTTGGTATCTTCTAGATAAGTGTAACTTTGTACCACGTAGCCAACTCGTGCATTACCTGAAACGCAGAATCTAATTGTAAGACTTTTCTTAAAAAAATAAAAAAACCGTCAAACCCCGAAGATTTGACGACCGACTGAGAAAAGATTCATGACCTACTTGCTTCAGGTTCACGCATACGATAGTGATAGGGATGTTTGTTGTTTGCTACTTCTTCGTTCTCAATATCAGTGAGTTTTGCCTCGCATAGAGAACGAGTCACAGCATCTCCTCTGAACTGAAACGTCAAGGGGCTACCATATACCTTGATAAGATCCTTTCGCTCGAGTCTGTAGGCGATCTCGCATAGCTTGATATTATCGAAGCCGGTATTCTTCATGACGTCTGTGTAAAGAATTTCAAGACCACTCACCTTCGGCAGTTCATGAGCCATGGCTAGGAGGAAAAGTCTTTCCTCGGTTGTCAGCTCTAGCCACAGTCTTTGGTTTTTGAGCATGAGGATTCTCCGTGTAAGATTGGTTCTTAGGCCAGACAAATAATTTACAACTTGAATGTCAAATGTTTATTATTAGAGGATGAGATCACAACCATTCTAAGAGCTATTCTCCAAAGCACACAATCTTTCATGAAATATTTTGTTTATATACTGGAGTGTAGAGACAAGTCCTTTTATATCGGATGTACAAATAATTTGAATAAAAGAATAGGTGAACATAATAATTCGAAACGGGGTGCACACTACACAAAATTACGTAGACCAGTAAAAATAAAGTATTCAGAAGAATACGAAACTATTGCGAAAGCAAGAAAAAGAGAAGCAGAACTTAAGAGGTGGAGAAGAAGCAGGAAGTTAGAATTAGTTAAGAAAAGTCTAGATAGTAAAGTAAGCGGAGTAAAATTTTAAGAGTTTTTGCCAAGTGTTTTGACTTTGGAGAGTTTATATTTATATGAAAGCTTTTAACCAATCAAAACGGCCAATATGTTACAATCACTTTCTATGAAAAAAATATTAATAGGGATAGTAGTAATTCTTGTTCTAATTGCTGGTTTTTATGCGCTTAACGCGTATATTTACAATGAAAAGCAAGGCTCCGCGGCAGAAGATTACAAAGATGCTGAATATGTTATTGATGGCGTGCGTGTAAAGCTTGAAAACGGCTTTGCAGAAACAGAAAGCGCACCAGGCTCTGCATCAAAGGCAACTACCCGATACTTCGGAAATGAGATCAGATCTGATCTGAATAGTGATGGACGAGAGGATATTGTATTCCTGCTCACACAGGAGACGGGAGGAAGCGGAGTATTTTATTATGTTGTAGCTAGTCTAAATACTGATCGTGGGTATGTCGGAAGTGAAGCACTATTCTTAGGGGATCGTATAGCTCCTCAAACTACAGAAAAAGGTAATGGAAAGATAATAGTAGTTAATTACGCTGACAGAAAATTGGGTGAGGATTTCAGTATTGAGCCCTCTCAAGCCAAAAGTATTTGGTTGCTTCTCGATGCAAGCACAATGCAGTTTGGTGAAGTGGAGAAAAATTTCGAAGGTGAAGCAGACCCTTCAAGGATGTCACTTGGCATGAAAAGCTGGACATGGATATCAGCGTTGTATAACGACGGGCGAGAAGTAAAACCGAAAAAGTCTGGAGTGTTTACAATTAGTTTTGGAAATGATGGAAATTTTTCAGCTACTACTGATTGTAATAGTATGGGTGGAAAATATACTACTGATACTCTGAATAAAACAATTAATTTTTCGGAAATAATGAGCACAAAAATGTATTGCGTCGGGTCTCAAGAGGAAGAGTTTGAAACACTACTTCAAAATACTCAAAATTACCACTTCACTTCTCGGGGAGAACTAGTGCTAGATTTGAAATTTGATAGCGGTTCCGTAATATTTAAATAGGTAAATAGGTCTTTTGTTAAAAAATGGAGGACTATTGCTGCAATTACTATCTATGCTAGTCTATATTTAGAAGTCCCCACCACTCTTAAGAGGAGGGCTGAATGGTACAAATTCTTTTCTATCTCGATCAGAATATTCAAGGTGCAGTAGCAATAATGTATCCAGAGGAAACAGAGAAAGAAGCTCTTATGCGTGTCGAAGGAAAGGAGACAAGAGGTGTGGCAAAAATTGAGGGAAAAGTTGGGAATTTACTCTCCGATTGTATAGAGAGAGGTTCTTTGTCTGAAAGAGATGTGAATTGGTTCATACAGGATCTTATTCAGGAGGGATATGCTGGTAATCGTCCGACAAGTTGGATGACTGTGGATGACTTGAATAGACTTGTACAAGTTGTGTTTAAGCGAGAAATCACTATTGTTCCGGAGTAGCCGCTACTTATTTAGGCGGTTTTTTTGTTTTCAATTTGAGAGATTGTGGTAAAGTACATTTTCTATGAAAAAGGCAATATCACTTAAAAAAATTGAATATTCAGTCCAAGAAAAACCGATTTTACTGGACGTTTCTTTCAGTTGTAATGTGGACGAACGACTTTGTATATTCGGTGAAAATGGTGCCGGCAAATCGACTTTACTTAAGATAGTGTGTGGCAAGCTCGAGCCCGATCATGGCACAATCGAAAGACAAGGACATGTCAGATTTGTGTATGTACCACAGGAGTTTGATCCAGATTATAAAGAAAAGACACTTGAAGAATACATCAAGGGTGAGGGTGTAGAAGCGCTGAGCAAAAAGATATTTTCAATTGCCAAAAATTTAGGATTCAATGTTGAGGCTAATATAGAGAAATTGTGTGGGAAACTATCGGGTGGTCAACAAAAGATTTTAGTATTAAGCGTGGCGTTTGCCACTAGCCCAGATTTCATTCTTCTTGATGAACCAGAGAACCATCTCGATATTGTAAGCCGAGTGACTCTTATCTCTCTTATGCAAGAGTTTAAGGGCGGTATTATATTCATTTCACATGATCGGCTAATTATTGATAAAGTCGCGACGAAGATAGCAGAAATAGTAGGAGGTAAGCTCTATATATCAGAAGGCGGCTATGATGATTATATAGAGATGAAGATGGAGCGAATAGGAGGAATGCAGCGTAAGTATGATGCAGAATCGAAAAGAATACAGCAACTTTCTAATTCAATAGTCATTCTCCAACAGAAAGCTTTTAGAGGAAAAGAAATATCAGCTTATCGCAGAGCAAAAGAAGAGCTTGACCGCCTTAAGAAGGAACATAGAGAATCAGGTCGGCCAGATGACAAGAAAACCAAAATTAGAATTGAGCAAGCAAATGAGAAACTTCACAATGGGAAGTTACTATTTCGCATAAAGAACGGAATGTTTAAATATCCGGAAGCTAAAGCAAGAACCTTCGAAGATGCAAATCTTGAGATAAGATCTGGTGACAGAATAGTTCTTCTGGGTAGAAATGGCTCAGGGAAGTCTACATTTCTTAAATGTATGACAGGGAAAAGTGAGCTAAATAGTGGCGAGGTAAGTTGGGCAACAGGCATAAAGTGGGCCTATTTTGACCAACACGCAGAATTTAGTCCAGAGGTTAGCCCAATAGAGGTGGTTATGGAAAAACTGCTGTGCACAGACACTGAGGCTCAAGCTGCACTTGGAGCGATGAGGTTCGATGTTGCCCGAATGAAAACTGTAACTAAAAACCTTTCAGGAGGAGAGAGGATGAGACTTCGCTTTGCCATTACTTTCGGACTTAAGCCCGAACTTATAATACTTGATGAACCCACCAACCACATTGATGAAGTGACATGGGAGATACTGCTTGATGGTTGTCTCAATTCTAAGAGTTCGATACTTCTTGTTACTCATGATTATGAGTTCATCCAAGCATTCAAGCCAAATCTATTTTGGGTAATGAATCATCAGAAGATTCTCGCTCGGCACAAAGATTTAGAAACATTATTTGAAGAATTGAGTGGGTGAAAACGCTCATTCCTCCATTCTAGGAGAAACCGCCATATGTGTGTGCACATTACCCTTAACTATTGACAAATCACCAGACTGTATTATCCTGCTTAGCAGACTCCTTCCTAAACCCAAAAGGAATATGCCAAAGTTTATGACCAATGCTGGTCGGTCGAGCCTTTCCCTGCTTATCATTTGTTGCATTCTCGTAATAAATGTTGGAGTAATCCTTACAATGGCAAATCGCGGCCCCATCCATATTTATCATACGATTGGTCAGAGCTTGATAGTTATTGCTTCACTACTGCTTGGGGCAACAAGTGTGTACCTTATTTTTTCAGAGGTCACTTCGGAAGATTTCGAGAAGGCAAGACTTGAAGCTAAAACTCGCGAGGATAGGTCTTTAGAAATTGCAAAGGTTATGACTTCTGTTGTGTATTCTTTCAAGGAACTGTCATTGCTCGATAAAATGAAGGAAATGGGTGGCTGGGCTCTTGCACTTTTTTTCCTGATTATGGCGGTGCTTGTTAGCTTTGGAATCATCGCATACCCGCCGACAAAAGAAGGAGATCCTTTCTTCATTACTCGGGTAGGGTTCTTGATACAGATGTATTTTGGAGCAGTTTTTATGGCAGGTATAACATCAGTCATTCGAGTTAAACGAGTACATAAGTTCCAGAAAGCCTATATGGAGTTACAGCGTGAAATGAAGTTATGATTGTTTAGTGTAAGTTGAGCCGATACCTTGGTGGTTATCGGTTTTTTAATTGCCAAATATTTTAAATTTTTACACATTATGGCTAATAATATGCATAAATTTTGAGCCTGCAATTTAGCGTCGGGTATGCTAAAATAGGATTATATGAAAAAAATCATTATTGTGCTTGTTATTATTATCATTGCAGGTCTTGGTTTCGTGTACTTCAAGAAAGGAGCTCCCGATGACACCTTGCCACCGACTGGGCAGAACAACGCCACTTCAACACCTACAGGTGAGCAGACTGGTGAGACGGTAGATAATACAAAAACGGTTATAGGTAAAACTGTGGAAGCTCGTGATATTACTGCGTATCACTACGGTACAGGAGATACTGAACTATTATTTGTTGGTGGTATCCATGGCGGATATGAATGGAATACAGTTCTTGTAGCCTACGAAATGATGGACTATTTGGAAGAAAATCCAAATGTTCTACCAAAGAACGTAAAAGTAACAGTAATCCCGGTACTTAATCCTGATGGTCTAAACAAGGTTGTAGGTAAGGCTGGTCGCTTTTCTCCATCTGACGTATCGGCATCACAGACTACTGTAGTGTCCGGTCGCTTTAACGCAAACACTGTCGATCTCAATCGCAATTTTGACTGTGATTGGCAATCAACTGGTACATGGCAGAACAAGGCTGTAAGTGGTGGAAGTAAAGTATTTTCTGAGCCAGAAAGTCTTGCTGTGAAAAACTATGTAGAATCACATACACCAGCTGCTGTCATAGTCTGGTACAGTGCGGCAGGTGGCGTGTACGCATCAAGTTGTCACAGTGGTGTACTACCAGAGACACTTGCTATTACTAACGCATATGCAAAGGCATCTGGCTATCCAGCACATGAAAGCTTCGATTTCTACGAAATAACTGGTGATATGGTGAATTGGTTTGCCAAGAACAAGATTCCAGCGATTAGTGTACTACTTACTAATCACACTGATATTGAATGGGACAAGAACAAGGCGGGCATAGACGCATTGCTTAAATACTACACAAAGTAACGTACGTAAAGAATGAGTTCTTTTTTCTCTAAGCGAGTTGTTGTAATTATACTAACGCTTGCCATAGTTGGTGCAGTAGTATTTGTCGTGTCGAATAAAAAGGATGCCGAACCAGGACTTTCACCTGCAACTGAGGAAAATAATATTGATCCGAAACAGACGGTAATTGGTACATCCGTCGAAGGTCGGGCAATAGATGCATATTCGTTTGGAAGCGGAGACAGGCACATTGTTTTTGTAGGTGGTATTCATGGTGGGTATGAATGGAACAGCGTGGTTCTAGCATATGAGTTTATTGGCTATTTTCAGGTAAATCCTATGGTAGTGCCGGAAAACACGAGAGTTACAGTTATTCCCTCCGCAAATCCTGACGGCGTGTACAAGGTGGTTAGCAAAGTTGGTCGCATAACACTTGCAGATATTCCTGTCGTCACAAAAGAAGTTTCTGTGTCTGGCAGGTTCAACGCTCGGAGTGTTGATCTCAATCGTAACTTCGATTGTAAGTGGAAACCGACAAGTACGTGGCAGAGTAAAACTGTAAGTGCTGGTACAAAAGCATTCTCTGAACCAGAAGCTAAAGCTCTACAAAATTTTGTTTTAGAATCTAGCCCAGACGCAGTTATTTTCTGGCATAGCCAAGCGAATGCTGTGTATGCTTCAGAGTGCGAAGAAGGAATTCTTCCAGAGACCCTAGATATTATGAATGCATACTCTGTTGCATCAGGTTACCCGGCAGTGGAATCATTTACAGCTTACTCTATAACTGGAGATGTAGAAGGGTGGCTGGCTTCTATAAATATTCCAGCAATCACAGTTGAGCTTAAAACTCATGAGACGATTGAGTGGGAGAAAAACCTGGCTGGTGTTAAGGCCATTTTCAAATACTACAGTCAAAAGTAGGTAGTTTAGAGCACTCAGTCTTCCAAGTATTCCTATTGAGAACTCAGGCATCGCGCAATGGGATTAAAATTGTAATAATTTAAATCACACACAATAATCCATGAAGACAAAGCAAAATAAATCAAGCAAGAAGTTCACAACAATAAGTGGCTATATAAGCTTATTTCCAAAGGATGTTAAGGCAAAACTTGAGACCATTCGTAAGATGGTCAAAAAGCTTGTGCCTCAAGCAGAAGAGAAAATAAGTTATCAGATTCCTTCATTTAAGCTTAACGGTGCTTATCTAATATATTTTGCAGGGTGGAAAGAGCATATATCGCTCTATCCAATATCAGGTAACTTACCTCTATTAAAAAAAGATTTAGTAGGTTACAGAACCTCTAAGGGAACTGTACAATTTCCACTTGATAAACCATTACCGCTAGCGCTTATTCGTAAAATTATTTTGTATCGCGTAAGGGAAAATGGCAAAAAAGTAGTAAAGTAGTAAAGTAGTAAGTAAGATAGAGCAGTTTATTATTTCGCTAAATCATATGCAAAAAATACATTTTAAAACATTTATAAGTGCACCAAGAGAAAAAGTTTGGAACACAATGCTTGATGATGAAACATATCGAAAATGGACAAGTGCATTTAACCCAGGTTCATACTATAAGGGTGATTGGAATGAAGGGTCGAAAATCTTATTTCTCGGACCTGATCCAACGGATCCTGCCATTGAAGGTGGGATGGTTAGTAGGATTAAAGAAAATCGTAAATACGAATTTATTTCTATTGAACATTTGGGTCTAGTTAAAAATGGTGTAGAAGACACGACAAGTGATGAGGCGAAGAAGTGGACACCTGCTTATGAGAATTACACTTTTACTGAATTGGATGGTGGAACAGAACTTATAATAGATATGGATATAGAAGATGCGTATAAGGGAATGTTTGAAGAAATGTGGCCGAAAGCACTGGAAGCTCTCAAGAAACTTGCTGAGACTAACTAACGAGGACCTTCATAAGCAGGTAATTTGAAACAATATAAAAATGAATAAAAATATTTTTGGACAAGAGTTTTCTAGAGAGTTAGAAACAGAAATTATGGCGAGCCGTAAATGCTTGGAAAGAATTGATGAAAGTCTCTTTGATTACAAACCCCACGAAAAATCAATGCAGATGGGCTACCTCGCTCTTCTTGTGGCCGATATCCCCAAGTGGATAGCTGTTACAGTAGAAAAAGGAGAAATTGATTTGGCAACTTGGGAAAAATTTAAGCTAACAAGTAAGGATGAGCTTGTAAAGTATTTTGATCAAAACATTGAGACTGCAAAGCAGGTGTTACAAAACACCAATGACGAAGCGCTTGAAGAAATGTTTTATCTTAAGATGGGAGGAAAGGAACTTATGAAATCTTCGAAAAAGGAAAGTGTAAGCAGCTCTCTAAACCATTGGGTTCACCATCGTGGGCAGCTTACTGTATATATGCGTCTTAACAATCTTCCAGTTCCATCTATATACGGGCCATCTGCAGACGATAAATCTTTTTAACGTGTTATTGTCAGAACAAGTTGATTTTTTTGCCCAAATTATAGTTGACAGGTGGGTACCTATGGTGTATACTATTTAATAGTGTTCTTTGAAGTTTCTTCTCACTTCTTCCAGAGGTCTTACTCATGGGTCGCTCATTTGCAGCATCCGTAGGAGCATTTGTTGGAGCAATCTCTACCTTGCAGTTTGGTGGTGGCTATATTGCGACCGCTCTCTCAATGTTCGTGGGTGGGCTGGTTGCGTGGATTGTGTGCGACGTCCGCGCACTCGCTTTTGGCATCACTCGCGCCTTCCGTGAAAGCTTCACTCGGCTTGCCAATTGGCGACCCGATAGACAACGTGCACACTGGGCTTTTTCACATGGTCTAAGTCACGTGATGCGATTTTATTCTGTCATTCTGACACCCATATTCTTGCTTGCAATTTGGCATATGGGGTTCGCCGCGACCATCCATGAGATAGTGACTCTTCAATCAGGGTTTACCATTACCTTTGGGTTCGTCTCAATCTTTGCCGCAGAGGTTGGTGTCTTGGTGGGTCACGATACCTACAAAGGCGAAAAGAAAGAAACACGAGGTCGGCGTGCACAAGTTACTGCACGAAGAGGGTGGAGAAAATTTTTCTATCAAGGGAACCCTGTTGTTTGGTCGTTCTGGGTGGCTGGCTGCTTGCTCCAGGGCAGTATCTGGGCCTTGAAGTTCGTGACCCAAGTCCCGTCTCTTGCACTCAAGGCAACCGGGGCTTTATGGAGATTCCTTCAGCTTTCATTTGCTTATACGCATACCGACGAGAGAAGGTTGTGCTTTCTTGATGCGGTGATCGGAGGAGCTGTAGGTATTTACTACGGCAACCCGGCAATAGGATCGGCAGTGGGGGGCGTTGTTGGTTACTTGTATGCGCCTTTTACTCAAGATGTTGCACTACGTTTGCAGGCGAGATTCGAGGTTGAAAAGCTTCGTCTCGCGGAAGCAGTTCTTGTGGAGAGGTAGTAAAATTGGTAGGGCGTGAGTTTACAACTCGCGCTCTTTTTTGTAACAAAGAAAGCTTGGTATGAATGTAGAACTTTATTCCCAAAAGAATTATAATGACATTCTATTATAAGTAACTTCTCGATAAACTCGAGACGACAAACAATGGCAAAAGTAAGCACATACCTTAATTTCCCGCGTAATACAGAAGAAGCATTCAACTTTTATAAATCCGTTTTTGGTGGAGAGTTTGTAGGTGGCATACATCGTTTCTCGGAAGTGCCTTCGCAAGTTGGACAACCTTCTATGAAAGAAGAGGACAAAAACTTGGTTATGCATGTAGCTCTTCCTATCCTTGGTGGCCACATGCTTATGGGAACTGACGCACCAGAATCGATGGGATTCACTGTTAAATATGGCAACAATATTTATATTAATCTTGAGCCAGATACACGCACCGAAACGGAGAGGTTATTCAATGCTTTGTCAGAAGGTGGCAAAGTGGAAATGAAGCTGCAAGAAATGTTCTGGGGAGACTACTTTGGCTCTTGCTCTGACAAATTTGGAGTACAGTGGATGTTTAACTGTTCGTCCAAAAACTAGTTGATAAACGATGATAATTTTGTATTTTCCCGCCATACACTGAGCATAAATAAAAGTATTTATGAATAACACATATATTGCTACGTCATCAGTTGGGATCAAAGCTACTAAAGGCAAGGTGTGGGAGGCACTTGTAGCACCTGAGCTTATAAAAGAATATTTGTTTGGGACTAATGTTAAATCAGATTGGAAGATTGGGAGTCCAATTACATACGAAGGGATGTGGGAAGGTAAGTCATACGAGGACAAAGGGACCATTGTTAATATCGTGCCGGAGGAAATACTTGAAACAACATATTGGAGTAGCGTAGGAGGGCTCCCAGATCAGCCAGAGAATTACAAGAAAGTCATATATAAATTGGAAGAGATAGATGAAGGAACGAAACTTACGATTACGCAAGACAATAATCCAACCGAGGAATCAAGAGATCACTCAGAGAAGAATTGGGGAATTGTGCTAGATAGTTTAAAAAAACTTCTTGAAAAATAAGCTTTGCTTCTAAGAAAAGCAACTTATGAAAAATTAGGGTAATTTGATATGATTGAAGAGTAAAAATTATTACTAAATATACCTAATATGCCTCCACTTTTGACTGGTTTTCTCATATTCGTAGCGGTGATCATTATAATCAGTCTTCGGCAGATTAATCAGTTTGAGAGAGGTCTTAAGTTCACGATGGGACGGTTTACAGGCATTATGGAGCCGGGGTGGAGAATAGTAATACCAATATTTCAAGGGTATAAGAAAGTAGACATGCGTGTAAAAGCTGTTGATGTACCAGATCAGAAAGCAATTACTAGAGACAATGTTTCGGTAACTGTCAATGCTGTTATATATTACAGAGTGCAATCTGCTGAAAAAGCAATTCTTGAAGTGGAGGATTTCCGCTATGCGATTTCTCAGTATGCTCAAACCACGATGAGAAATATTGTGGGAGAAGTAACTTTGGATGAGCTACTCGCAAACAGAGATAAACTTGCAGAGAGGATTCGTGAAATTGTAGACAAGGAAACAGATGCTTGGGGGCTTAAGGTAAACAATGTGGAATTAAAAGATGTTAGCCTGCCTGGAGATATGGAGAGAACCATTGCAAAGCAAGCAGAGGCAGAACGAGAAAAAAGAGCGGTTATAATTAACTCTGAGGGGGAGCTTGCGGCTGCTCAAAATATGGCTGAAGCTGCGAAGATACTTGGTGCGGTAGACGGGGCATTGCACTTACGAACGTTGCAGTCTATTAACGACGTGTCTTCAGATGAATCAAATACTATTATATTCACTGTACCCCTCGAGATTCTTAAGTCTTATACAGGATACGGACGGTCAGAAGTAAAGAAAGAAACACATCATACGGTCTAGCTAACCCGGACGTACTAAGCCCAAGTAAAATATAGGTCTATCTATAAAATGAAAACTTTTAGCCAAAAAGTGGTTCTGCTTGCGCTATCTATTCCGAAAGGAAGAGTTACAACATATGGACGTATTGCTCGTGCGGCCGGAGGTGGGAGCATGGCCTCACAAAGTGTCACAGCAGTTCTTGGTAAAGCATATGACGCGGGTGAGAAGCAAATTCCGTTTCATAGAATAGTGTATGCAAACGGCCGAATATGGGTTAGCCCAAAGTACCGTAAAGACAGAATGCGGATGTACAAAGCGGAAGGAATAAAAGTTGACAAACAAGACAAAATTGTAGATTTTGGAAAACTACTATTTGAATTTAAATGATTGTATGGCAGAGTCTATACAAATGACTCAACAGGATGCACTTAAAATACTTAAAACAGGAGCAAATGTCTTTCTAACTGGAGAGCCAGGATCGGGGAAAACGTATACAGTTAATGCGTTTGTTTCACATTTACGCGATTACGCTATTGAGCCAGCCATTACCGCTTCGACTGGTATTGCGGCTACTCATATCGGCGGGATGACCATACACTCATGGGCAGGTATAGGTATAAAGAGCAAGTTGGATAAATACGAGCTAGACAGGATTGCATCAAGCGAGCATATCGCAAAGCGTATTCGGCGAGCTCGGGTGCTTATTATTGATGAAATATCAATGCTTCCACCAGAGACTCTGTCTATGGTCGACGCAGTGTGTAGAGAGGTGAAGCAAACAAGTGAGGCCTTTGGAGGACTGCAAGTAGTATTTGTCGGTGACTTCTTTCAGCTACCACCCATAATAAAAAATTTGTCACGAGACCAAAATGAAAGTGATTCCCAGGAGGAGCTTTTTCTAGAAGAAGTAAAAAGGTTTGCTTATGACTCACCTGCATGGCTTGCAGCTAAGCCCCTAGTGCTCTATCTAACCGAACAACACAGACAGGATGATGGAGATTTTCTTTCAGTTCTGTCTTCTATTAGGGACAACACTTTTGATGAAACGCATCTTAAAACTGTGGGGACACGTAAGTATGTAATGAAGGATATAAAGGATAATATTCCAAAACTGTTTTCACACAATGCCGATGTTGACTCTGTGAATCTAGACAAACTCTCACAGATCAATATGGATGAGAAAAAGTTTGTTATGGCCTATGAGGGGAGAGAAGGTCCTGTAGCTGCACTCAAGAAGGGGTGTCTCTCCCCAGATGAACTTAGTCTTAAAGTGGGAGCTCAAGTTATGTTTACAAAAAATAATGTTAACGCTGGGTTTGTAAATGGAACGCTTGGGGTGGTAAAAGAATTTGATAGTCTAGATGGCAAACCGGTAGTTCTCACAAGAAGTGGTCGGTTGATTACGGTTAGTGAGATGGATTGGACAGTGGAGGAAGGTGGAAAAATAAAAGCGCGAATTTCACAAATTCCACTCAGACTTGCCTGGGCAATAACAGTTCACAAAAGCCAGGGAATGAGCTTGGACGAGGCCGTCATGGACCTGAGTGACGTCTTCGAATATGGGCAGGGCTATGTGGCACTCTCAAGAGTACGGCGACTAACCGGTCTATATATTATAGGTTGGAATGACATGACTTTCCGGGTTCATCCGGAGGTTCTAGAAAAAGATACCGAATTTAGAACTCTATCAGAGGCAGCATGCAAAGCTTTTGACGAAATTGCATCAGTAGAGTTAAGCACAATGCATGAGAACTTTATAAAGGCCTCGGGTGGCAGGTATGTTCAAAACAAAAGAAAGAAAACAAAAGGCTTGAAAAGAGAAATGGGAGATAGTGCGAATGTTACTATGCAGTATATAAAAGACGGCAAGAGTGTCAAGGCAGTAGCTTCCGAAAGGGGACTTGTTCCTACAACAATAGTTTCCCATATTGAAGAACTTTTTGAATCTGGCAAACTTGTGCGTGACGATATAAGGCACTTAGCGTCTGGCACACTGAAAGATTTAGAAGTTTTACAAAATGAGCTTCGCAAAGATGAAAAAATGAAATTAAAACCAGTGTTTGAAAGATTTGATGGTAAGTACTCCTATGAGGATATACGTGTTGCACGATTGCTTTTAGAATAATTCTATGAAGAATGCTCACAATATAGTATTGGTGAGTGTACTCAAAAGTAGGAGAGATGAGAGACTGCTTATAAAGGGGCATTGGTATAGAATTCCTCTAACAAGCTTACCTAAAAAGAAATTTAAATATATTGCGTTTTATAAACCAGCCATTTTTGGTAAAAGCGGAAAGAGAATCGAGTATTATTCTAAAGTAATAAAAAAAGATTTACATAAACGAATTGAACTTCTACCAAGGGAGGTCTTACATCCACAAGCAAACGAAACTTATGTTAAGTTTACTCTAGATGATGTAGTGCGACTTAATAAACCAATAAAAAACATAATTCCACGCAGAATTTCCTTCGGCTTCACAACACTTAGTAGACTACTTGGTTCAAAGGATATTTTGGAATTATATGGTGTAACACCAACTGAGCAAATTGTCAGGCTCGCTCTTCGAAAGAGGGGTATAAAGGTTGTTCGTGAGCACGGTGTTTCGTATAAAGGAAAAAGATATAGAATCGACCTTGCTCTAGTATGCAAGAATGGCAAAATCGCAATTGAGTGTGACAATCTGAAAGCTCACAAGACCAATAGCCAAATTAGAAAGGATATAGCGAAGAATAGAGACCTTAGACTTCTTGGCTGGAAGGTAGTAAGACTCAAGGAGAAAGATGTTTTAGAAAATTTAGAATGGTGTATAGATAAAATAGTGGCTAGTGTCAGTGTTTTTGAAAGCTTTTAAACAAACGACCTTCTTCCCGCATACCTCTGTACAGTCGTACGGGGTTTCCTGGCAAAGAAAAACCCGCCAAGTCCGAAGACGTGGCGGGCATACTCTCTAGCTGATCTCTTCTCTAAAGCTGGGGCAAGGTTTCGCGAACGAAGTACCCGCCGTCGTTTGAGTGTGGAACATACACTCCGTGTCTTGCATTGTGCTCGAGGAGTGTATTTCGTAGTTCCCCACGAACACTTACCAGCTCAACAGCACGTGCAATCCAGGGGCGTCCGTTTTCGTCGTAGACGACGGTTACACCGTTGTTGCTTCCATATGTGTTTGGCTCGCCGCGTTTGACAACGTTCCAGTCACCCATACCCGGACCAACTCGCTCGAGTGTGCCCAGTGCAGAGAAGAATCCGAGATCAATCAACATGTGTGAGAGCTTTGTACCCATCGCGCGCCTCCTTAGGCATCATGCGGGTTTTTTTGTGCTTAAGATTGTCTTAAGACACTGTATTTCTATTATATCAAATAAATACTATTATGTCAAGTAGTACGTAAACGTAATTTAAATACCTAGAATCGAGCCTATAAATAAGGTTTTATAGACGCTTTATTAAATTATGAGAAATATTGACTAAGTGAACCCTAGTTCACTATTATATATGGATGTCGGAACCATATTCTCTTAGAAGTTTTTCTCGGGCCATTATGCATATAGATGGAGATGCATTTTTTGCATCTGTAGAAATTGCTAAGAACCCAAGCCTTCGTGGTAAACCCGTTGTAGTGGGCAAAGAACGAGGTATTGCCTCAGCCTTCTCTTATGAGGCCAAAGCTCTTGGTATTACACGTGGGCTTCCGATTTATCAAATACACAAGCGTTTCCCGCAAGTTGTGATACTTCCAGGCGATTACATTTCATATACAACTTATTCAGAAAAAATGTTTGATATTGTTCGGCGCTACACAGATAACCTAGAGGAATACAGTATTGATGAATGCTTCGCGGACCTCACTGGTTGGGATAAACCACTTAAAATGAGTTATGAGAAAATTCTTCTAAGAATTCAAAATGAGATAAAGGAAGAGCTTGATATAAGTGTATCCATCGGGCTTGCCTCGACAAAAGTGCTTGCCAAAGTAGCTTCAAAGTGGAGGAAACCTGGAGGAATTACACTCATTCCCGATAACTTGGTTTACGAATTTTTGATTAAAACTCCAATTGAGAAAATTTGGGGAATAGGCAGAAGGACAAGCGTTTATCTGAACAAGAAAGGAATTATAACCGCATATGATCTAGCAATAAAAGATGAAGCTTGGGTGACACACATTCTCTCAAAGCCTTATATAGAAATTTGGAAAGAACTTAATTGTATTCTAGTAAGCAAGGTTGATCCTAGAAAAAAAGATACGTATGCCTCAATACAGAAAACAAGAACTTTCTACCCGCCCACAAGTAATCCAGAGATGCTTATGTCTCAAATCTCCAAAAACTTGGAAGGAGCATGTAGTAAGGCACGTCATTATTCTCTCAGAGCCTCTAGGGTTGCGATTTTTTTGAAAACCCAAGAGTTTAGATACTATTCCTGTGAGATCTCACTCCTTGCACCATCGAATATCCCTGAGATTATATTACCAATTGTTCGTAAAGAATTTCCAAAAGTTTTTAGGAGTGATCGAGTTTATCGTACTACAGGAGTAACCTTACGAGATCTTGTTTCGGGAGAGATGCGACAGGAAAGTTTGTTCGGTGAGGACAAAAAGGACAAAAAATTTGAAATCATACACAAGGAAGTAGATGCTCTGGTTGAAAAGTTTGGGGTAGGGGTAGTACACCTTGCTTCTACCAATAAAGCATTTCGCAAGCAGACTAGGGGAGCTACTGATACAGATGATTTAGATAGAAATTTGCTATTTTTATGAAAATTATAGAGTGTATTTTGGCCAACAAAAAAAGCCGAGAATATATCTCAGCTTGTGGCACTTAAAACTGGTTTGCTAGTAGGGGCAGCAAGTGGAGAGCTCGTAATCCTTCCAAGACCCTTATCAGTCAGCACGTAATATCTTATTGGCTTAACTTCACCCAAGATATTAATTTGGCCCAGACGACTTGTTATGTATGATCCATGTTCCAAGTTGTCTAGGCACTGATGTGCAGTCTCACAGCTAAAAGTTGTTTTTCCGTGTTCGGTAATATTTATTGGTGTTAATTCTTTCGGAATATTGTCAAAAAATATTTGAAGCACAAGAATTTCGTCGACATTTAGCTCCATTGTCTTCTCCGGGGTAAAGAGCACCACAAGAGATTAAATGCTTGGACAACATAAGTCAAGGAGCTTATTAGATGAAAATTATATGAATAAAATAGTTTATTAAAGTAGAAATACTATTGTGTAATTAAATATACGAAACATGTTGCGCTTCCGAGCGTCTTATTATATGTGGGAATAAAAAAAATATTAAACTCAAAAAGAACTAAGCACTTCGGCTTCCTAGTACTTGCTGTAGGATTTCTGGTGCTTTCTGGTTTTCTCATATACGCCTTTATAGACTTACTAAACAACACTTCCTACAGATTTGTAGCTATCTTTGTTTCATTAATTCTACTTTCAAACATATTAGCAAAAGTTGCAATTAAGTATATTGAAGTCAAATAGTCATGAAAAAAATAAATTTTTGGAAAAAGGTACTAGTATACGGAGTCCTATATTTACTTACTGCCGTTATTATTGCTTCAATATTTTTATTTTCGCCCACAGAGGAAAACAAGTACCCAATTATTCGTCTTTTCATTATTGGTTTTGCAAGCGTGCTTCTTATGAAGTACTTTGTTTATATGAGCTTAAGCCCCTGGTACGACGTTTTGGTTCGACTAAAGCTAAAAAAGAAGGAAAGAAGTAGAAATTTAAATCTGTATACTCCCAAGGTTTCTGTTGTTATCCCCGGCTGGAATGAAGAAGTTGGCTTACTTCCAACTGTCAAAACAGTTCTTAATAGTGAATATAAAAATATAGAAATCGTTGTTATAAACGATGGGTCCACCGATAATTCCCATTCAATTATGACTAGTTTTCTTTCTGATTATGAAAGAGCTAATTTGGACAAAAGTAACAAAATACCGATCATTTATCACTATGTAGAAAATGGTGGAAAGGGGAGAGCTCTCAATAGAGGTATAGCTGTTTCATCAGGCCAGCTCATAATTTCAATCGATGCCGATTGTGCTCTTCTTCCAGATACGGTCAGTAATTTTGTAAAACATTTTGAAGACAAAAAAGTAATGGCTGCTGTGGGTAATGTGAAAATTGGTAACCCTGAGTCCATACTTGGGACACTGCAGTATCTTGAATTTCTATTTTCGTTTTACTTTAAGAAGGCTGACTCTTTGCTAAACACAATATACATTATTGGTGGGGCCGCAGGGGCATTCCGCAGAGAAGTCTTTGATAAGGTTGGTTTTTATAACCACAAGAATATAACAGAGGATATAGATCTTTCGGTTCGTATACAAGATGCTGGTATGAAGATAGTGTATGCCCATAATGCCATTGTATACACTGAAGGAGCAAACACTGTAAATGGTCTTGTTAAACAAAGACTACGTTGGAAAGGTGGTCGTTTCCAAACTTTTTTTGATCATAGACACTTGTTCTTTAGCACTAACCCAAGACACAATAGGTTGTTAACCTGGTTAATACTTCCTCTTGCAATATTTGGGGATACACAGCTTTTTTTTGAAGTTTTGTTTCTGCTTTTCCTTTATGTATACTCATTTATGACTCACGACTTCTCGTCATTTATTTCTGGAATTCTGATTGTTAGCTCAATGTTTGCTGTTCAGATTTTTGATGATAGGCGTGGGGTTCATAAAGGTCTTTATATCCTTGCCCCAATTGGCTGGTTACTGTTCTACTTCACGACAGTAGTGGAATATCACGCACTTATTAAGTCCATTTGGGGTATTGTATCTAAGCGCAAATTTGTATGGCAGAGGTGGGAGAGGAATGGGTGTTTGCCTGCAGGGAATCAAGTATAAAAAACGAAATGTTTGATAATTATAAAAAAGTAAATAAAAAGCTAGTCTTTTTCCTTTTTGGTCTGCTTGTTTTTATAGGTATAGTATTTTTCTTTGGTCTTGGATATTTTAATAGCACAATATTTCTTCATGTCGAGGATAACCCACAAAGCTCAAATGTGAGTATAGAAAGTGGGAGTAATTCATCAGATCTTTTGCTCCAAAATACGCTTCGAAACAAGGACACAAATTCTATAATTGGTGCACCTACGGCGCTTCTTCCTGGGTGCTCACTTTCTCTTATATTTGCACCATCTTATAAAGTCGTAACTCCAGGGGGTGAACTGCTTTATGATGTTACGTTGAGAAACAGAGGAGAGGAAGCCTGTAAAAATGTTAGCATCTCCCTCTATTATTCTTCCCTAGAGGAATACACAGATGCAACACGTTCCCCAACCGCAAGTAATTATTATTGGTCTATCGGGGATCTTGTTTCTAGGGGTGAGTATAAAACAGAGGTTTGGACTAAAGTTTCCTTAGATGGAAATCAGATTGAAAACGAAGGTTGTGCAACTGCCAATAACGGTAGTGATGTTTGTGTTAGTAATGCGATTTTTGTAAAAGATGGGCCAATGAATCTAAGAGATCAAACGAGCTTTCAAGTCGGAGAGTATTTGCCAGGCAAAACGGGAAAAGAGTTTGGCACTTGGATTTGGGATTCTCCTATCCAAATGGCTCCAGGGTATGCCAATCTAATGCTATCGGAGGCGAAGAGAAATGGTTTTAATGTGGTATATGTGACGATTGATGATTATATTAAAATTGCGGAAATGGAAAAAGGGGCGGAGCAGACCGAGAAAAAGGATGTATATTTTAAAGCTCTTGCAGAATTTATATCTATCGCAAGGCAAAACAATATTGCTGTTGATGTAGAAGGTGGTTGGAGGGATTGGGGAGTGCCGGATAACCGTATGAATGGGTTTATCTTGATTGATTTTGTAAAAGAATACAATACAAAATATAGTGAACTTAAGATTCGAGGATTGCAGTATGACGTAGAGTCCTATTTATTACCAAATTATGAAAGCAATAAAGCCCAAGTTCTTATAGAGTATGTGGAATTTATAGATGAATCAGTGGATCGTATAAAGGATACGCAAGTATTGTTTTCCATCGTGATACCGCACTTCTATGATTCAAAGCAGGCATGGACCCCACAAATTAACTATAATGGAAAAACTGCTCATACATATACACATCTGCTAGATATACTTGAGAAAAAACCAAATAGCCAAGTTATTATAATGGCATATAGGAATTCGTTTGAGGGTGCAAATGGTACAAAGGAGATTTCAGATGTCGAAATGAATGAAGCAAAACAAAGTACTAAATCCACGAAAATTATTATTGCTCAAGAAACGGGGAATGTTTTACCAGAATATGTAACATTTCATGGTCTATCGAAGAGTAGCCTACTAGATTCCCTTAAAATGGTTGAAGACATATACGGACCTAATAAAAATTTTGGAGGAGTCGCAGTGCATTACATAGATACCTTTCTGAAGCTTGAATAAATGTTTGGAAATATTTTACTTGCCTCTCTTCTTAAGAAAATCAACTGATATTTCATTTAGCCTAGTTTTATCTATAGTAGGCTTGTTTTCTTTTATGTATGGGAAAAATATTGTTACGGTGGTCCCACGATTTATGGCACTTTTAATTGTAATCTTGCCGTTATGAAGTCGTAGTAGCTCACTTACAATAGTTAGGCCAAGACCACTTGATCCAAGCTGGCGATTGCGAGAACGCTCTGCTCTATAGAACGGCTCAAATATATGAAACAGGTCTTTTTGTGATATGCCAATACCATTATCTTGAACCATAAGCATAATATGCTCCGTATTTCCTCTGTAATCTGGGCCGACAATTATGTTTATGTTTCCTCCACTAGGAGTGTAGTTTATAGAGTTTTTAAGAAGGTTCACAACGATTTGTTCTAGAGCAGTCATGTTCCCCCATACCAAACGGGGGCCAGTTTTCTTAATTATCATTTGGATATGCTTGCTGTGTGCCAAGCTTTCTAATTTTGAAGTAGCACTGTCAATCACAGCTCCTAGGTCAACGTTTTCAAAGTTTACTTGCTCAGGCCTCACTAGGCTACTAAGTGTCAAAAGATTGTTAATGATTTCGGAAGCACGATCAAGTTCTTCAATGTTGCTCTTTATAGCTTTCTTTAGTCGTGAACTTATAGATTCGTCTAGAAGAGTTACTTCACTATTTGTCTTAATAACAGATAGGGGAGTACGTAATTCGTGTGCTACATCACTAATAAATCTTTTTTGCGAGGATAGTGCGTTGCGTGTGGGTACTAGTGCTACTCGAACTATGAAATATCCAAACACGGCTGTAGTAAGAGTTGTAAATAACAAAACTACAATGAAATAATTTGATTTTATTGACTCTACTGCAGAAATAATTTCCGCCGGGGTCTTAGTCACTCCCAAACTGCTTATACTACTCACTACATTTTCAACAAGTGAGGCAGTAATGTCTCTAAAGAGGTAATTAAATGCAACAGCAACAATTAGAAGAATAGAGAAAGCAAAAAATATCTGTAGTGAAATAATATTGGATTCAGTTCTGAAGAATGGATCCTGTCGGTACTTACTCCTTAAGGCGATACCCAACCCCCCTAACCGTTTCCAAAAGGCCTTGGCCGTTGTTGTCACCGAGTTTTTTTCTAAGGTTTTTGACATGAACATCTACTACATTACTAAAGGATGCGTAATTAAAGTCCCACAAGTGTGTAAGCAGCTCTTCTCTATTAATCACCTTGTTTGGATGTCTTATAAAGTATTCTAGCAGGACAAACTCCTTTAGGGTAAGGTCTATGGGCTTATCATCACGTTTTACTGTGCGTTCCACTATATTCATCTCTATGTCTCCGGCTCGCAATATTGCAGGGACAATCTCGCTTGGTCGCCGCAGGATAACTTGGATCCTCGCACAGAGTTCCTCAAAAGAAAAGGGCTTAACCAGATAGTCATCTGCGCCAGCAAGTAGAAGATTGATTTTACTTTCAACTTCATTGCGTGCAGTGAGAATAAGTATGGGAGTAGTAATGTTATATTCACGTGCCCGCTTGCATATAGTCTCACCATCCATACCAGGCAACATAAGATCAAGAATTATTAGGTCGTAGTCCGCGTGATTAAGGGAAATACGATCAAATGCTTTATCTCCTCTATGAAGTATGTCCACTGCATAACCCTTTTGGGTTAGACCTTGACTTAAGGCCTTAGCAAGTTTTTCCTCGTCCTCAACTAGTAATAATCTCATACTCTTTAAATTAATTTTAAAATTTGCAATCACCAAATCAGCTTCTGTCACCTTGCAAATGTATACACAGTATCCTATTAGTAACGTGAACGCTTCATGAAGATTACTTCATTTTATTAGAAACATACACTGTGGCTAATAATAAGGATAAAAGTGTAAAGAGTGATTAAGTAGGGGAATTGATAAATAAGGTTTTATTTTAAAAGATTGACAATCCTAGTGTAGATGGTATAATACATAGGTAGGGTAATAATATGACTAATCAAAACAAAAGTAAGCATTTGGAGGCACTCTGTCTCTCAATGCAAAAGGATGTTGAATCTATTTTAGAAACAACGTGGAATTATTTTGAGGAAAAAGATGACGACTCGACACGGGTACATCTGGATGTAGATTTGGTATTAAATAAAAAACTGTATAGGACAGTTTTCCATAAACCTAGATCAGTCTCTAAACCACAAAGTAATACTACTGTTGCAAGAGCAAATAAGGATTTACTCACACATCCAAAATTGTACGATGCGGATTCCTATCTAATACGGGAGAAAAGGCCGACTTTAATCGAAAGATTCCTTGGAACTAAACGTTATAAGTTCTAAAGATTGTATTACAAAACACATGGGGAGACCCATGTGTTTTGTAATACTTGATATAAAATAACCAGATTCTTGTAAGTCATTTAGCAGTTAAAATGTTAAAATAGTTAAATGCATAAGTTTTTAAAGGAGTTTCCCAACAAATATCTGAATATATTCAAAAAACTGGACAATCCGATGAAAATTCAGGATTTTGTGGAAACTCTTACTTTTAATTTTGAGGAAAGTGGTGAAACAATAATGTCGCCAAAAAGAGTGCTTGAAGAAAAAAAAGCTCATTGCCTAGAGGGGGCACTATTTGCCGCTGGGGTACTCCTTTATCATGGAGAATCGGCAATACTTTTGGACCTCGTGACAACAGATAAGGATGACAGCCATGCAGTTGCATTGTTTAAAAGGAGTGGTCGATGGGGAGCAATTAGCAAAACCAATCATTCAGTACTACGTTATCGTGACCCAGTTTACAAATCTCCGAGAGAACTTGCTATGTCATATTTTCACGAATATTTTCTTGATAGTGGTGAAAAGACACTCAGGTCATATGGAGTACTTGATCTGAGCAAGATAAAAAAGAATTGGACGACGGACAATAAGGATTTGTGGTACATAAACTCGAGCCTAGACAAAGCAAAACATCATGACATCTTAGGAAGTATGAAAACGACATTTCTCCGCTCAGCTGATCCGATAGAAAGGCAGACAGGTAAATTGACAGTCTGGAAAGCTAAAAAGAAATAATTGACTTACCAAGGTAAGTTACTAAATCTAAACAGCAGATAATTCGTCTGATTCTGCCTCTGCTGCTGTCAAGTTGGCTAGAGCAACTTCTAGCTCACTTCTTCTTTGATTTAGCCGATTCTCCCAAATAGAAGATTTCTCAGGGGTAGCTCCTCTCAATTCCTGTTCTGCTTGTTCCACAGATCTTCTTTGGTTCTCCACCCTTGCTTTAAGTAATTCTATGTCTACACCTCCATCAAATGATTCCATAGTTGTATATTTTACTCGCTAATTTTGAATACAGATTAATAATACCAAAAGACTGGTTAATCAAAAATGTTGACTAAGTACTTGTCTATCTCCCTTTGGTCTACATCATAGAAATTTTCGCCTCGGTTGTGTAATTGGGTTGCAAGGGCTATGCCTACATAACGCCAGTGCCATGGTTCGAATTGGTAGTAAGCATTTTCCTCTGGATAAGAAAGAATGAAACCGTACCTATGAGCGTTATTCCTTAGCCATTTATATGATTCCTCTGAATTAAACTTGGAAAAGTCGGAACCGAGTATTGGTGTGGTGAAGTCCACTGTAGTTCCAAGCTGATGTTCAGAGTAACCCTGATCAGCAGAGAATGTATTTGCTCCTGATCCATATACAACAGTGTAGCTTGATTTGAGGGACACCTGAGTGTCAAACGATCTATAAGCAGATATTATACTTAATGGCACTCCATTTGCTGTTGCGTCATTCATAAGTTTAGTGAGGTGAGGGTAAACCCGGGTGTGTATGTGCTCTTCTTGGTTGTCGTAAGTAAACTTAGGATCGATTAGAGAGATTTCTTGGGGAATGAAGTGTTCATTTAAGAAATATACTTTTGAATATTTCTGTAGTAGCTCCTTGTCAGTCTTACTAAGTTTATCTAGAATCCCTACTGTGCCAGCTATTTCACTGATTTGAGCGGAGAAGGATTCGTTTATACCCTTTTCCTTTTGGAGTTGATATACAAGCATTTCGTTTTCACTCACTAGATTTATAATATTAGTTTCAAGCTCAACAATTTTGTTGTTACCCGATTCTAAGTTCTTAGTCAGTATTTTGTACTTGCCCCATCCGTAATACAGGTATCCTGCAAGAGCTAAAATAAGTACCACTAATACTACAATTGTTGCAATGATTTGAGGGTGGGTATGTTTTTTCATTGAAAGGATTGTATCATGCTTTGAAGTTAATTTTGAGTGAAATAATATACTAAACTTTTTGTATACATCGAGGCAATAAAAAAACCGTCCAGAATGTTAGCTACTAGACGGATTGCAAGAAACTGTTTGAAGTTGCTCAAGTGATCTTATAAGGTAATTTGCAGACATGTCCCAATCAATCGGGTCCAGTGCATCACCACTTGGTCGGAGCTTCCCTTGTGCATCCCAGCTTATGTCAGGAATTGCTCGAAGCACTGGCTCTATCAAGCCAACTGAATCCGGTCCAAGACCACCAGCGGCAACAAGCTTAAGATCAGGGAACCTCTCTTTTATTGCAAGAGCGTACGGAAGAAGTGCCTCTGCATTCATGCTAAGACCTTTTCCCATACTTTTATCAAGAAGAACACGATGTATGACGCCGTCATAATCCTCAAGTTTGCGAAGAAGGTTTTGAGGATTATTGTCGACCCTTTCAAAGGCAAGTTCACCAATTTGAAGTATTACCTCAATCTTCTTTCGTGCTATGTGAACTGCCTGTGCAATTTCACCAGGGGCAGGCCACACCATGTCTAGCTGTAATGCGTTAATACCTGTACCCCCATAAAAAATTGCTCTACTAAGATTGTCAGCAAGACCTGGCATGTTGTCGTAGTCAACATAATGCAAACAGTTCATTACATCGCTTGATCCAAAGATGCCCGCAAACAATTCCTTGTCAGGGAAAGCAGTGGCGTATCTCGTCTTCACTCCATTGATCTTCTTGTAGCTTGTCATTACACCCACATGAAGTACACGATCACAAGAGTCAGGTAGGTGCCATTTGAAAACCTCGAGCATACGCTTAACCTGCCTGAAACCTGTAAAGTCTGTGATTCCAATGTATGGCCTAAGCCACATCATTTTCTTCTCCTTTGGGTTCTATCTCAATACTACTTATACAGATTGTAATGGCAAGAAATTGTATCTACCAAACCTGAAATATTTCTCTTGAGCCAGTAAGATACATCTCATGGTAGCCTTTCATTTTTTCGTTCATTTTTTTTGTTTCCTCAGTGTCCTCTTTATATTTATCCCAACTTTTCTGATAGGCAACTAGATCTTCATACTTACTTACCATTATTACGCGATTATACTGCCCGGTCATGTCCGTCATTATATTTACAAGCTCACTATTTCCAGCCATCATTTCCTTAAACATTTTGGCAAGTTTCGAGGCGTTCCCTGGCTTACAAACAAATGTGTCATGTATGATAATCATAAAAATTTAATTAGTAGTAAGTAAATAATTATATCAAAAGTGACTTTTTAGATTATAAAAACGCGCAGAGGAGTTCTCCGTGCGGCGTGATGATCATTTGAAGATAGTGGATAATGTACCATTACGTCCAAGGCTCGTTGTCTGTTGCAATAATTTTCTTACCATCCTTCCTCTTTAACAGAACCCATTTAAGTACCTTAAGCCCAGCAATTACTATTGCTCCAGCGGAAGCGTCGGGGGCAAGGGTTTGGATCTCTCTTACTAACTTCTCAGCAGGACTATTTTGCTCAAGAGAGTTATTACTGAGAGAGTGAAGAAGGTTGTTAACTATCTTTCTGGTTTGCCATTTCCATCCAAAATAGAAACCGATGGTAAACACGATGATCAGTGCTATCACTAAGAGAAAAATGTTCACAAGCGTTTCTCCGTAAGATGTCCGTATTGAATGAAAGCATTATGAATGTCTGGTGTCAATATTAGAAAATTTATACCAAAAAACTACTCTGAGGTTGAATCTTTCTCTGTAAATTAAAATACCTTTAAGGAACGAAGTCCCTAAAGGTAGTAATGCTAACCAAACGTTGTGTTCTGAGCCTGGTGCTCATGGATCAGCACCCCAACAAGATTCTCCGTTTTAGGCTCAACTCGCCGTCCGGTGGGTAGGTCGCGCCATACTTTCCCGGCCCCCTTGAACTTCATAGTCCTAACGGTAGCCCCGAAGAATGCGGCAAATCGTCCAGGGGTCTTCTCGACAGTGATCACATCCTCTTCTCCCACTCTTTCTGAGTTTACAATTCTATAGGTTGCCATGGGGCTCCCAAGTGAGGTTTGAGAAAACAGCTCTTCAAGAAGTATACCAGATAATAATAATTTGGCAAGGCCTCAAAATTAGAGTATTTTGAGGCGGGAATATAGCCCGACTATCTCAGCTTTCTCCAAAACATGGTCATGCATTGCATTTTCAAGATCTGCCTTAGTGGTGCCTTCTACTAAATTGAGTTCTATATCTAGTGAGTAGGACTTGAAGAAATATTTGTGCTCTCCTTTTTGTGGACAGGGTCCGCCATATCCAAGCTTGGCCCAACTATTCATACCTCTTACTCCCTTCGGTTCTGATCCCTCTTCAATCAAGAGTGTCACTTCCTCACCGTCAACCCGCGGTATTAAAATGTTAAACACAACCCAGTGGTCCCAGGTGTCACCAGGAGAATCAGGATCGTCCATGACTAGAGCAATTGATTTAGCATTTTCAAGAATTCCAGAAATCTGCAATGGGGGACTAACGTTCTCGCCGTCACAAGTATACTTGCTTGGAATTCTTGCCATGTGTTCAAATGATGGGCTTACGATTTTCATCCTTCCATTCTATCATTTTTGCATTTCATGCCTATTTTGCTATCATTTTTGTGTTCTGGATTAAATTTAAACAGGACATATTCCGCGATAGCTCAGTCGGTAGAGCGCCTCCCTGTTAAGGAGGATGTCCCAGGTTCGAGCCCTGGTCGCGGAGCCCTAAAAATCTTAA
>JAGVCW010000003.1 GCA_020059045.1 Minisyncoccota bacterium
GGGGAGGTCCAAGTATTCTAGGCGACGCCTACGTACAGAGAAAGTCCACTAACTTTACACACGTGCAAAATTCTCAAAAAATTTGAAAAAATGAGCTTAGTAGGCAGACCAAATCTCTCGGACGAGATAAAAAAGGCAAGAGGGACCGATCAGAATTGCAGATTGAATCCTGATCAACCTGTGTTCACAAAACTTATCGATGCCGGTGAGCCTCCTGAATATTTAGGAGAAGCCGGCAAGGATATATTCAGGATTGTGACTCAGGAACTCATCAATGCAAATGTCCTCCAGCTTGTAGATATCAACTTGGTTATCCTCCTGGCAGATAAATATGATGACTATTATTCATCAATGCATGAGGTAAAATCCAAGGGCAAGTACATTGTCAATATGGCCGGTGAGAAAAAGATAAACCCGGCATTGAAAATAAAAGATGCATCACTAAATATGATTTTAAGAATTGCAGGACAGCTTGGTTTGTCTCCTGCAGCTCGTCAGAGGATCCGAATCGGAGGAACTCAAAAGGTGCAAAAGAAATCTACTTCGAAAATGAGAACACTAAAAGCAGGATAAAATGATATGGATGAAATTATCTTGGAATACGAATTTCAATATGATCAATATGTCGAGGATGTGGTCAGTGGACAAAAATTGTCATGTAAAAAAATCATACAAGCCTGTAAAAGGCATCTTGGTGATCTTCAGAAATCGAAGAGAGATGACTATCCGTATTATTTCGATCATGAGTGGGCTCAAACTTACATTTCATTTATAAGAGGATTGAAAATGCATGAGGGTAAATACAGTGGCCAATATTTCCCAATCCTTCCTTTCCAGGAGTGGATGGTTGCTATGATATATGGATGGAGGTATAAGAAAAACGGACTCAGGAGATTTCGTGAAGCCTTTATCACGATGGCCAAAAAGAATGCAAAAACTACTCTTATGGCTGCCATCGTTGTTGCTCAGTTCTATCTTGAGCCTGATGCTGCCGGGCAATACATATTTTGTGCCAGCTCGAAGGAGCAAGCAAATCTTTGCAAAGACATGTGCTTTAACTTCGTCAAGGAATTTGTAGAAGAGGAGAGTGAAAAAGGCCCAGGAGGAGCTGCAGAGGTCACCGAGCTATGGGCGAATAACATCACGAGAACTGACACTGGACAATACATTAAATCAGTGTCCCGGGATGGCAAGAAAACTGAAGGTAAGGGTGCCAACCTGGTTATTGTGGATGAATACCACGTTCACCCAAATGATGATCTAAAAGACTCATTATATACTGGACAAAAAGGAAGGGTAGATCCTCTTATGCTCGTCGTAACAACCGCAGGTGATTCCATCGGAGGAGTTTGTCACAAACAGTACGAATATTGTGAGGATATCCTGAATAAAATAAAGTCAGATGACACTTTATTTATTGCCTGTTTTGAAGCTGATCAGGGCAAAGATGTTGAGGAAACATTTTGGAAAACCATTGAAGCCATCTACATGGCCAATCCTGCATTTGGTCACACTCCGGAAGTGGATCCTACGATGATAGAATTGCAGACTGCAATTAATAAAGGCGGTGCAACACAGCAGACATATAAAACAAAAACGCTAAATGTATGGGTTGGATCCAGTACTGTTTGGATCCCACACGATAAATGGATGCTTTGTCATCGTGAAATAACACATAGTGGCTATGGGTACGGTGGTCTTGACCTTGCTTTTAAAAATGACCTTTGCTCATATATAAGATGGTACCCGGAAAGCAAATCTTTTAAAACTACATTCTTCATACCGGAAAAAAAGCTTGAGGATAAAGAAGATGGTGTTGATTATTTAAAATGGGTTGAAGATGGTTATATAATTACTGCAGGGAAAGAGTCATTAAGCTACGACACTGTTGAGGCTTACATAATCGGTACCTGGAAGAAGGATAAAATGAAAGCAATGTACTACGATCCAGCTACAGCTCACCATATGGCAGAGCATTTTGAAAAAGAAGGATTGAAAACATTTGCTTTTGTACAGTCTCCTGGAAACTTGACAGCTCCTATCATGTCGATTGAAAATATGGTCATGCTAAAAACCATGTCACATGAAAATAACCCAGTCATCAATTGGAATATGAGCAATGTGAATATCAAAAAAACGGCCAATGGCTATGCTACAATCACCAAGAGCGAGAGCAGAAAGAAAATCGATGGTGTGGCTGCCTTGCTAAATGCGGTCGCTTGTGGTATATCAGAAAGCCCAAAAAAGAAAAAAGTCGTGATACGATCTTACGATGATGAAGGTAACCTTATAAATGATGAAGATGAGTCAACTTAAAAAATTATTAGCCGGTAAAAATGCACCAATCTTTACTCCTGAAGGATACTTCTTCCGGTACCATCAAATTCTCCAAGAAAAAATGGAGCTGGGAGTTTTTAGGCAATCAAAACAAGGAGCATCCAAACCTGATGTTTGCACTCATCGTGACATTTGGCAATTACTCGAGAACGAACTTTTAGAGAATCACAAAGTGTCAATGTACAGTACTTACAATGCTTTTCGATCTTCGAAGTCAAGATATTTAAATGAAATTTATACCTCGAGCAGAAAAAAACCTGAATATGAAAAGTAAAAATCCGGCTCCGGAACGATACAATATGATCAAGCTCTGCAAAGAGGAGCTTACAGTTAACAATAAATCTTATGTACAGATCGAGGAGGAGATGAAGGCGGACGGTATCGATGGTCGTACTGCTGCAGCTGTGATTGCTGCATGCAAAAAACTGATTGCAGATCAAGAATTTGCTGAGCAATTTGAGTATTATACTACATACCTCAGTAAGCTCAATTTTCTTTATGATCAATTAATCGCAGGCAAGCTATTTGATAAGGCCCACAAAGTCTTGGAAGACCATAAGAAAACTTATTTTTTGCTGAGCAATTTGATAGATTGATTTTTTGGGTACCGTCAAACTATCAATAAAATAAGGATTTTTTTTCATTTTCTCAATGTTTACGGCATGGTACCTACACTAAAAACACCAAACTGCCAATAAAATAAGGTATTCCAGCAAAAAGTCGAATATAGCTTATCAGAAAGATATCCTTTACTTTTTTTTCAATGACCAATATAGGATTAAGCATTTTTGCCATTCTTTATTATGATGCTTTATCTCATAATAATTATCTTTTCCATACAACCTTATCTTAACTTCATATGGATGTTTTGCAATTTTTTCAAATTGCTCAGGATCTATTTCGAAAAAACATATTTCTCTTATTGATGGGCCGTATTGACTATATGTTAATGTTTCTCGGATGCAATCACCAATTGCAGGAATTTCATA
>JAGVCW010000025.1 GCA_020059045.1 Minisyncoccota bacterium
CCATTTCATCACCTTCATAGATGGTTGATGCAAGTCCTGCACTTGATGCTGTAGCTGTAAGAGTACCTTCAACACCAGGAGTTGTGATTCCTGTGCCAGTACCTGTTCCAGTGCCAGTACCTGTTCCAGTGCCAGTACCTGTTCCTGCTCCGAACGTAGAGTTAGCTCTTGCTCGTGAGATAGGACCGAAGTAACCAACTGCTGGAGTGATTCCGGAAGCCGCCTGCCATGCAGCAACTGCTGCTCTTGTTAGATTCCCGAAGTATCCGTATGCTACTCCCGCTGGCATCTGAAGATGACCTTGGGCTACCAAGGCTTGCTGGAGAGACGTAACGTCAGCTCCAGTGCTACCTATAGTAAGATCAGTGTTGAACTGAATTGCAGTACCCATTGAAGTTGAGCCGCCAGCAAGTGCTGCGAGCTGTGCTTGTAACGAAGCAATTAACGCTTGAAGCTCCTCAATTGTAGCTGCCTGCGAAGTAGCAGGAGCAACAAAAGTTGCAACAAGTGCGATTGCGAGAACACCTGCAAAAAATCTTTTCATAAATTTATAACTTTTTTTGGAACGACCATTATCGGAAATTATTTCTAAATGTGCTCCGAAACATGATCGAGATTCATTAGCAATTTTTAAATTTGCTAATAAAGTGTAACTAATAATTTTTCTAATAATTCAACTCAAATTTCAACCTCTTATTCCTACCCTCCACTTTTTAGATGGAAGGTCGACTCGAAACAAGAGGGGAGTTGGTAATGTGTGGTCGTGCGGACTTAACTGTAATTAAACCAGAATAAAGTCAATCAGAACTTAACGCTATATTCATTATGTCAAAGTTCAAAGATTACGGTTTTCTGCAATAAATCTGGAGTCACAACCGATTCGTAAAGATGCAAAGGACAAACTCCTCTGCATTGGGCTTTATTATAAGCCGCATATGGTGACTGTGCAAAAAAACCTTGTGGATAACTCTAAAATCACGGTTTTAATGCGATTCTTGAGTTAAGGTATATCTTATCAAAATCTGTAAAAAAGTCAATAAGAATAAGCTTCCTTCAGAAAGTCAACCCTACACCAAGCTATACCTTGTCCACCGTCTTGCTCCCCTCCTTTTTACGATTCCCTCTTTAACTAAATTCTGTAACTCTCTTTGTATTGTTTTTTCACTACAATCCTTGAGGACTTCTGAGACATCTTTGATGATTATTTCCTTTTTCTTCTTTATCAAAGCCACTATTATGCTTTGACGTTTATTCCTCTTTACAGCTACAGAGCTGAAATCTCTAAGTTTTTCATCTTTTTCAGAAAGACCGATTGGCAATTTACTATCACCAAGTTCGTTCTCATCATAAAGGACATCAATTTTGTCCTTTATGGAGCTTGTCTCCTCTTTTGTTTCAATATATTTCTCACCCAAAGCCTCACTAGTAGAATTTTCATTCTTTTCCTTTTCCAGGACAATGTTTGAGATATGACCAAGAAGAATCTGAAGTTCCCTTTTGAAAATGATCACATTCATACTTGAGATAAGACCTCCTGCTGAGACCACATCGAGAATTGAAATGATTTCAACTATATTACCTCTTATTTCATTTATAAGCTTAGCTGAGTGACTATGTGAACTACTCTTCAAAAGCAGGCACGCGTGAAGAAGACGCGTGAACAAATTTCTCAAAACCCATTTTGAAGGTTCCTCATCAGAAAAATAGGCAGTAAGAATGTAGATAGCCGCAATTAACTTCTCAATCTTTCTATGAAGGAAAGAAAGTTTTTTGTCCTTGTTAAAAAAATCATCAGCGACAATACTACTAACAATAGGGTTTACCTGTAGGTTGTCTTGTGGGGCATTATTCAAAGTGTCCGATTGAGCTTTATCCATAGATTATTAAAGTCACTTATTTGCCGATATTCCCCATTAATGTCCTTTAGTGTCTTAAATACTATAATAACATGTCCTTTAGAAATATGCAAGCTGTTAAAGGACGACAGTACTCACAGTTTATGACCTTTAAAATAGGCCTACGTTACAGGTTAAAATAGGAATCTCCTACTTTGCTTTACATAAGTTATCCACTTTTTTTGATAGTACTTAATCCAACTTATTCATGTCTCATACGAAAATTTTTATGTTATGATTTAGCCACAAAAATCATGGGAAGGAGAAAAAAAGACGCTGAAAACAGCAAAGTTGCTGGATTCTTTAGAAATCTAAATGAGGACACTTTACAGGGTATACTTGCTGTCACTTTTTTTGTAATTGGAGTTTTCTTTGTCCTTGCTTCCTTTCATAAAGCTGGGTTTGTTGGAGATAAGATATTTAAAGGACTGCACTTCTTGTTTGGCTTTGGCTACTACCTACTTTCAGTAGTTTTCTTCATGCTTTGTATATCCTTCTTCCAAAACTTGGAGAGAAAATTTGCTAGCACCCAGATTTTTGGAGGAATACTTTTCTTTTTTTCTGCGCTAGGCCTTGTAAGTCTTATCTCCAGCGAAAAAGGTGGACTGGTGGGTAAGTTTATATCGAACCCGCTTGTCTCACTCTTTGATATTTATGCTACAGGGATAATCTTAATCGCTCTTCTTATAATTTCATTCTTAGTTTTATACAATACGAAATTAAAAATTAACTTCTTGTCAGGCTTAAAAAATATGTTTGGTAAGAAAAAGAATCTTGAGAATGGAGAGGCTTCTACAACACCTCTCTTTGCTACCTCTCCAACCACTTCACAAGTTGAGACCACTGAACAAGATAGGGTGGATTCAGATAAAGTAAACTCTAAATTTTTGAGCAGAAAGCATGACGAGGACGAAGATTTCCTACAACCAAAAACTAAGAGGATATCCCTTAAACCTTTCTCTCCCCCACCACTTTCTTTACTTGAAAAAGATCAGGGTAAACCAGGGGTTGGTGATATAAAAGCAAACGCAAATATTATAAAGAGAACTCTTCAGAATTTTGGAATTGCAGTAGAAATGGACGAAGTATCGATTGGACCATCAGTAACTCGATACGCTCTAAAGCCAGCAGAAGGCGTTAAACTTTCTCGAATACTGGGGCTTCAAAACAATCTAGAACTTGCACTAGCGGCTCACCCAGTTCGCATAGAGGCTCCAATACCAGGAAAGTCACTTGTGGGAGTGGAAATACCCAACACAAGCAAAACTACTGTGGGACTTGGAACTCTTCTAAGTGAACCAGAATTCCAAGGGTCAGAAAAACCTCTGTTGGTTTCAATTGGTAAGGGAATATCTGGCAAATCTCACTTTGCAAATGTGGCAAAAATGCCACACATGCTCATAGCGGGTGCTACAGGATCGGGAAAATCTGTAACAATTCATGCCATCATTACTTCCCTACTTTTCCGTAACTCACCTGAATTTATGAAGTTTATTATGATAGATCCTAAGCGTGTGGAGCTTACTCTCTATAATTCTATTCCGCACTTACTTACACCGGTGGTAACAGAGGCGAAAAAGGCAATCCTCTCGCTCAAATGGGCGGCAAAAGAGATGGACCGTAGGTATAACATTCTGGAAGAATCCTCGGTAAGAGATATTGAGTCTTACCACAAAAACATACTCGAGCCGGAGTTAAAAAAGGCAAAAGACGGTGGCAAAAATGAGGATAGTGATAGCCTCCCCGAAACCATGCCCTACATTGTAATAGTGATAGATGAACTTGCAGATATTATGCATGCTTATCCACGCGAGCTAGAATCAGCAATTGTCCGACTTGCGCAAATGAGCCGAGCTGTTGGGATTCACTTAATACTTTCCACACAGCGACCCTCCGTTAATGTCATTACAGGACTCATTAAAGCAAACGTTCCTACTAGAATTGCCCTACAAGTTGCTTCACAAGTTGACTCTAGAACCATATTGGATATGGCAGGAGCAGAAAAACTTTTGGGCGCAGGTGATATGCTTTACATGTCGGGAGAGATGTCTAAACCTCAACGTCTACAATCGGCCTTCATATCAGAAAGTGAGGTAAAGAAAGTAACTAAGTATCTAGCAGACAATTACGAAAACGATGCTCCAAGTGAAATTGATTTCACAGGAGAAAATAGTAAAAATTCAATTTTTGAAGCGTCTGTCAGTGACGAAGAGGATGATGACTTGTATGAAGAGGCGAGAGAAATTATAATCCAAGCAGGAAAAGCATCTACATCATATCTACAAAGAAAACTTGGCGTTGGATACGCTCGTGCAGCTCGTCTTGTAGATATGCTTGAAGAACGAGGTGTGGTGGGACCAGGATCAGGATCTAAACCTCGGGAAGTACTTATGAAACCAGATAACGTACCCCCAGAAACTACTTTAAATGACAATCCCTAGTACAAAAAAAACTGTGCGCAGAGCTCTTGTGGTGTTAACATTTTTAACATTGTGTGGTTATGTTGGATTCCAATCCAAAGACCTTATAGCGGGTCCTGTGCTCATGGTGGAAGAACCGGTCAATGGCTCTACAGTATACTCAGATAAGATTGAAATCACTGGACAAGCTCAAAATATTTCTTATATTTACTTAAACGGCCGTCAGATATTTACCAATACAGAAGGACAATTTAGAGAGACTCTTATACTTAAGCCGGGTTATTCTATAATCAACCTTTCTGCAAAGGATAAATTCGGTAGAGAAACACAAAAAATAGTTCATATTGTAAGAGATGTGGACATTTCTATCGAGGAGACTATAGCTCTTTCTACCACTACTATTAATAACTCATATTAATCATGATAAAAAAAGCAAAGAATATAGTATCAGAGGAACCAAAAAAAAATATTGATGAAACAATCCGACAAATAAAGACGAAGTTTGGTGATGATGCAATAATGAAACTTGGAGAGAAAGCGAGAGTAGATATAAACAGCATTCCTACTGGCTCAATTGGTCTTGATGCCGCACTCGGAGTAGGGGGCCTACCACGAGGACGTATTATTGAGATATTTGGACCTGAGTCTTCTGGTAAAACTACACTGACTTTGCATGTTGTGGCAGAAGCACAGAAGCTTGGCGGAATATGTGCATTTATTGATGCTGAGCACGCCATGGACCCAGAGTATGCCAAGCGCCTTGGTGTGAAAATTGATGAACTACTTATATCCCAACCTGATACAGGTGAGCAAGCTCTAGAGATTGTAGAAAGTTTGGTGCGTTCAGGAAAAATGGACGTTATTGTCATTGACTCAGTTGCCGCACTTACTCCAAAAGATGAGATAGAGGGAGATATGGGTGCACACCATGTGGGCAAGCAAGCAAGACTAATGTCTCAGGCACTACGCAAACTAACAGCAATAGTAGCCAAGTCAAAGACCATTGTAATTTTTATAAACCAAATTCGCATGCAGATCGGGGTAATGTTCGGCAACCCAGAGACTACTCCTGGAGGAAAGGCTCTTAAATTCTATACATCTGTAAGACTTGATATCAGGCGCATTGCCCAGATCAAAAAAGGAGATGAAGTAATGGGTGGAAGAGTGCGGGTAAAAGTAGTTAAAAACAAAGTAGCCGCACCGTTTAGACAAACTGAATTTGATCTCATGTATAACGAAGGAATCTCTAAGGAAGGCGAGATTATTGCTCTTGGTGAAAAATATGGAATCATGCAAAAATCTGGAACCTCATACAGTTTCGGCGAAGTTAAGCTTGGACGCGGCTATGATGCTACTAGACAGTTTCTAAAAGAGAATACAAAAATATCCGACACAATACTTAAAAGTATTAGAACCAAACTTAAAGAGGAATAATCAAACACCCTTAGCGTTATTTATTATTTCAACAATCTCAGCTTTCAGGCTTTCGGCAGTATCTACATTTACTGCATCAAGAAATTCAATAAAACGAATGTTTACTTCTCTCGCCTCAGTCTCTCCCAGGTTGTTTATGCTGTCTACAGAAATACCGCCAGGTCTTAATATCTCACCAAAAAAAATATCTCTGTCAGTCGGAGCAAACATACCTAGCATTTCAAGAAGAGGACCTTCTCTTTCTTTACCCATCTCAAGTGTAATCTCCCCTTCATGAGATTCCCCACCGTCTATTGGTAATTCCAAACTTTCTGCTCGTGTCATAATTATGCTTTATGGTAACCCAAATAAATATTTTAAAGAAGTGAATAGTGTAGTAATAGGCTACTGAGAATATGGACGATTCTCACATAGGACCCGGTAAATTGTATTTTGTGTAAAACTATAGTACTCTGACCGCCTGAATACTAATATTAATTAAAGAAAATGAGGTTTGGGTGATGAATACAAGCACCTACAATATTCAAACATGCTCGAATATAACGAAATTACAGAGAGAAAATACATTGTACTCGACGGTGAACCATACGAAGTCATAGGTTCACATGTCTTTAGAAAACAGCAAAGGAAGCCAGTAAATGCCACAAAGCTCCGAAATCTAATAACGGGTAAAATTGCAGAGCGTTCCTTCCATGTTTCAGAAAAAGTAGAAGAAGCAGATATAGATAGTAAAGAAATAAAGTATCTATATAACAACAAAGACGAATGGTGGTTTTGTGACCTCAAGGACCCAAGTAAGCGCTTCTCTTTTAAAGATGCTTTCGTTGGAAGCAGAGGCCGATTCTTGAAGACTAACACGGTGGTTGAAGCAATAGTATTTGGTGATCCTGAAACAAACGGTAAAACTATTGGAATAAAGCTTCCAATAAAAGTTGATCTTAAAGTTACAGAAGCACACCAAGCATCTCGAGGCGATACTGCAAAAGCAGGAACAAAGGAGGTGACTCTTGAAACGGGAACGACTATTCAAGTCCCAATGTTTATAAAGGAAGGTGACATTGTACGTATAAACACTGAAACCGAAGAATACACTGATCGAGTCACTAACTAACTATCTGTGAACCCTCATCATGAGAATTAGCTGTTTTTAGTGTGGAATAAAAATAACCAAAGAGAATCCCTATAATTGTCCAAAAAAGTATTATATAAAGGGGTTCAAAATTCCCGAGTGAAAAGCCAAAAACTTTTAGCATTAGGAGTGGTGAAAGAATAGGAACAAGAAAAGGATCAGCGAAGCAGCCAATTGAAACTGGGCAAGTAACTTTAAGTACAAAAATAATCAAAATAAGACCGCACATGAATAGACCACCTCGTACAGCATAAGGAACTTTCATCTATACATACTAATATACGAATGAATACAAATCTACGAATTGCTACGAACGTTTTATCTTGAGACAAACGGGAGAAGACCAAGAAATCGAGAATGCTTTACAGCGATAGCAAGCTTTCTTTGGTCCTTGGCAGACAGCCCTGTCTTCTTGCGAGATAGTATCCGAGCATGTGGGTTAAGGAACTTTTTGAGAAATTCTGTGTCCTTGTAATCTATGTGCTGAATGTTTTGTAAGTTATTTGTCATAGTATTTATATAATTTAATCACAGTACGGGATTGTAGCAAAATATAGTCGTCTACAACGGCTCCTTATTTCACTCAGAATGGGATGTCGTCAGGGTTAATCTCGTCTGCTGGGTACTCGATGGTATCAAGTGCCTCTTTGGGTTCCTTTAGTTCCCCTCCTCCATCCTTCTCAGTTGCTGCTGGGGCACTCCCTCCTTCCCGACGTGGACCAAATTGTATTCTATCAGCAACTATCTCTGTTCTGTACTTTTTTGTGCCATCTTGGCCATCCCAGCTTCTCGTCTGCATTCTACCTTCAACAAGAACTGAACTTCCCTTCTTCAGATACTGGGCAACATTCTCTGCCTGTTTACCAAAAACCACTACATTATGGTAATCCGTACTATCCTGTCTTGCTCCATTCTTGTCCTTCCAAACCCTGTTTGTTGCCACAGAGAAAGTAGTAACTTGTATACCGGATGGAAGCGCCTTACCCTCTGGATCACGAGTTAGATTGCCTATAATAATGGCTTTATTTAGGTACATGATTGATTTTCTTGAGCGGAGCGATTAGAAAATCATCATCCCGCCCCTTTAACTTAATAAGACCCACATTACTTTATTATATTAATAATAACAAGACACCCCCCCACGTTTCATCTTTTTGGGCGGGATAACCCGGTTAGGGCTCCTTAACAAGCTCTTCGATACTTTTGTCTATAGCTTCAGATGCCACTGTATCCTTAGGCAAAACAGTTTCTGCTCCTTCCTTTTTCTCCTCCGATTTCTCAACACTTTCTTTTAGAGGCACGGACACAATCTCTTCTGTCTTAGTCAGTAGAAACCTAAGAATATTTGGATCAGCTTCTAAGCTTTCTTTGTGCTTTAATAAGTTTTCTGCTGTTGCCTTAAACACATACCAGCCAAAATAAGCTAACTCAAATCTTTCTTTCTTGCCTTCGACTTCCTTCGTCATTTCATAAGCAAGTTCAGTCATCACAGGAAAAGCATCTCGAAGGATGACTCCTCCAAGCTTAATTACACCATCTTTCAAACGAGTTACTTCCTCAGAGACTTTTTCTTCGGAAATGGAAGGGAGGACTAAATACCCCACTTCGTAGACCCGTTCTGAGTCGCCTGACTCGGAAACAATTTCATCGGTCATATGGACATTCCTTAAATTATTAAGTTAGGAAAGACTAACATATGGACATGGAAGGCGCAAATGCTTGATTTTTTGCCTAGAACAGTTGTTGGTATGAGTCATATTAAAACTTAATTCCAAATGTTCTAAGAGTATTTTCTACTAAAGTTTTTCCCACAAAATCCAAGTCCTCACCCCTAACTTCTGCAATCTTTTTTACCACTTCTATAACATAAGTTGGTTCGTTTCTCTTCCCACGATAAGGAGCAGGTGTTGCAAAAGGTGAATCTGTCTCAGCAAGGATAGAGCTGATAGGAATATTTTTTATAACTTCGTCATAATCTCTAGCAAAAGTTATTGGTCCTGCAAATGAAATAGTAAAGCCCAGATCTACAAACTTCTTTGCTTGTTCCAGATTGCCAGAGAAAAAATGAATGTTCCCACACAACTTACTGTTTTGTTCTTTGTAAATGGAAAGAATGTCAATCAATTCATCGTATGCAGAACGTGAGTGAATCATAAGAGGAAGATCGTGCTTCAGTGCAAACTTGATTTGAGTTTGAAACAAGTCTAATTGTCTTTTTTTGTCTTTTTCGTCGTTTGGATCAATACGGAAGTAATCAAGCCCACATTCCCCTATTGCCACAACTTTCGAGTGAGTTACTAGTTTTTCAAATTCTAATTCATCAAAAACTTGTTCTTTGTCATCAACCGGGTGCACTCCAACACAGGCAAACACCTCTCCGTGTCGACCTGCCAGGTTAACACATTCTTTTGAAGTTTTAAGGTCTGTTCCAACTGCGATAGCCCAAACATCGTTTTCTTTCATACGAGTAAGCACAGCTTCCTGGTCTGCACCGTAATCAGAGAAGTTAATGTGTGAATGAGCGTCGAAGTACTTAGGAAACATAATAAGTAAGTAGTAATGATTAATCCTTACGCACAAAAAGAGGAGCTTCTGGAGATTTATTTTCTTTTATTAATTTTTCTATTTTACCTGCAGTTATGGGCATGAATGGTCTTAATTTAATTGATATTTCAATCAAATATGCCAAAAAAACTTTGATATCTACTTCCGCTTTCTTCCTATCAACCTTGATTGTCTTAAAGGGTTCGAGAGTTTGGATATCATTGTCTGCACGCTTTATCAAACTCCACAAGGAATCCACTGCTTCATTTACTTTAAATTCAACAAAATAACTATCAATCTGCTCGTATAGATTGGTCTTCTTAAATAATTCTATATCTCTTTCGAGAGCTTTAATATTATTTACTTCTGCCATTTTCATTATGCGTGACACTAGATTGCCCAAGCCATTTGCAAGATCAGCGTTGTATACAGCCTTGAATCTCTCTAGAGTCAAATCACTATCTTCAAACGGAGAAACGTATCTCGCAAGATAGTAGCGAACTGCTTCATGACCATACTCATCGATAAGCATGAGCGGGTCTATGACATTACCAAGGGACTTGGACATTTTCTGTCCTCCGGAAGTTATAAGTCCGTGGACCAAAATGGCCTTTGGTAAAGGAAGTTTGGCTGAAAGAAGCATTGCGGGCCAAATAGCTGCATGGAAGCGCAGAATATCTTTACCCACCACATGCAGATCAGCTGGCCAGAATTTATTGTAAAGATCACCATTCTTTGTACCGAAACCTAAGGCGCTTATATAATTGGTGAGTGCGTCACCCCAAACATATATCCTTTGAGACAGATCCCCTGGAACTGGCACACCCACTGACACCTTGTCTGCAGAACGAGAAAAGCTAATATCCTCAAGGCCACGTTCAAGGAGCGCAAGGATTTCATTCTTTCGACTTTGTGGAATAATTCTAATCTCATCTGTTTCAATCTTTTGTTTTATCTCACTACTATATTTAGATAACTTAAAAAAGTAATTTTCTTCAGTCAATTCCTGTGGTGCTTCTCCGTGATCTGGGCACACGCCATTTACTAAATCTTTTTCAGTTAAAAATGCTTCATGCCCTACACAATATAGACCTTTGTATTCTCTCTTCTCGAGATCACCCGCGGCTACTAACCTATTCCACATTTCGATTACCCCAGGCCAATGCTTCTCTTCGTCTGATGTACGAATAAACTGATCATAAGAAATACCGAGCATTTTAAACAAGCTCTTGAAACCAGAAACCGTCTCATCTAGATAATCTTTCGTATTAATGTTTGCATCCTTTGCAGCTCTCACCACTTTTTCAGTATTTTCATCTGCTCCAGTTAGAAAGTAGACCTCCTCTCCTTTAAGCCTGTGGTAGCGAGCGAAAATATCACAAAGCGTTGTTGTGTATTCATGACCCATATGCAAATTTGCATTTGGGTAATATATCGGAGTAGTTATATAAAAGGGTTTACCCTTCTCTTCTTGTTTACTCATATTAAACCTGGATTAAGAAATTAGTTTTTGGAAGCTTCAGACTTACGTTTTTCTACATCGTTCAAAAATTCCATGATAACTGCCGCAAGTGGGACTGACAAAAGAATACCAAGGAAACCAGCAAGCTGACCTCCTATAACTAGAGCGAGTATAGAAATAATTGGAGGAACTCCTACAACCTTTTTCACCACAAGTGGGTATATTAGCTGGCTTTCAAACTGCTGAATTATGAGGTAAAGTCCTGCAACTATTAACGCAAGTGTTAGGCCGCCATCGAGGAACCCGATAAGAATGGCAGGAGTAGCTGCAAGGAAAGCACCGAAAATTGGTATGAGCTCAAATAGTGCTGTAAGCACACTTAGCAATAATGCATGCCTTACTCCAATAAGTGTTAAGCCAAGAAATGTAAGAACACCAACAATAACAATAAGTAGAAGCTGTCCTTGCATCCAAAGACCAATCTTGTCCTTCGACCTTCTCCAGAGATCCGCAACGTATTTCTCATGAGTTGCAGGAGTAACAATACGTAGAAACTTTCCCACACCATCCTCCTGCACTGCCAGATAGAACGAAAGTACTATTATAAGTAGGAAGCTTAGAACTCCGCCGAAAACCACATTTATAGTTCCCAAGAAACCACTTGAAATATTTGCAAGAGTAGAATTAATCTTGCCAATGATCTGGGGTAGAGAGAAACTTTCAGAAAAACCTTGGAATATGTTTTGCGATACTTGCCCTGCGGTCGATGTAGCACTTTGTGTCAAGACAGTTGAGTATTCTGGCAAAGTTTGGAGGAAATCAAGTGACTCACCAACAAGTGGTAAGAGCAGAAAGTAAAATGTGGCAACAAAAAGTATTACAATACCCAAGTAAATTATAAGAACGGAGAGAACTCGTGGAACACGTCTCGTCACAAACCATCTTGTACCTGGCTCAATGGCAGAAGCTATGACAATAGCTGCGAGTATTACCATCACCACATCCCGGATGAGGAATAACAAGTAGGCCAAGAAACCTATAATTATAGCCCTAATAAAGGTTCCTGATGTAATGCTGAATGACACTTCCTCCTTTTGTTGCATTAGGACATCATACCACGATAACGTTACCCTGTTAAATCTTTAGAATCGCACGTAACTCTTTTTCATTTTCAACATCACCAACTAAAGCCAGATTGAGGCGGTTGTTATGAAAAATATCTTTCGCAACATTCTTTATATCTTTTGCAGTAACCTTTTTTATTTTATGTTCAATTTCTGATGGAGTCTCGAGTTTTCCTTTTGTCACTTCTTGAAGCGCATAGAATCCCCCGAGCCCATCTGATGACTCAAGATTCAAGTGCATTGTTCCAATTATATAGTCTTTCGTTTTCTGAAGTTCAGCATCTTTTACTTCTTCACGTAAAAGCTTTTTAAATTCTTCTATGATCGCGGAAACTACCTCTTTGACTCGCGACTTATCTACGCCAGCACTTACATACAATGAGCCGTGATTTGCATACGTATCCGTGTCGCAGTGAACATAGTAACCTACTCCCATTTCTTCACGCAGTTTGGCAAAAAGCCTAGAACTCATTCCTCCCCCAAGAATTGTCTCAAGCACCGAAAGAGCAATGTTTCTCTCATCTCCTGCTCCCCAAGTACGAACTCCGAGTACAAGATGTGTTTGGTCCGTTTTCTTATATTTGACCTTAATCTTTGGCTTAGACTGCTTCTCTGTTAATTTTGGATTCTTAGGCCTTGGAGCGGTCGATATCCGAGCAAAAGATTTTTCTACCAATTCTTCAACAATACTTTGGTTAAATGCACCAGATACTATTACAATTGTTGCCTTAGCAACATAATGTTTTGATCTGTACCCAATAAAGTCGTCTCTTACAATTTTCTTAATCACATCTCTATCTCCTAAAATATTACTTCCTGCAGGATCACTTCCATATAAAAGCTCTAGAAAAAGATATGGTGCAAGTGCCTGGGGGGTGTCTTCATACATATTCATCTCCTCAAGTATCACGCCTTTCTCCTTCTCTATCTCTGATACTGGAAAAGTTGAATTTAAGTATATATCTGTGAGAACATCTACAATCTTTTCAGTGTGTTTAGGATGAGCTTTGGCCCAATAACCTGTATATTCATGCATTGTAAAGGCGTTTGATCTTGACCCAATACCATCTAAATCTCTTGCAATATCCATGGCTGTCGGCCTCTTTTCTGTACCTTTAAAACACATATGCTCCAGAAAATGAGATATGCCATTTTGGGTTTTTAACTCATATTTTGCACCAGTTTCGGCGACAACCATTATTGTAGTGGTACTACTTGATTCAATTGGGACAGTAATAAGGCGAAGGCCGTTCTCAAAGGTTTTTTTAGTAAAATTCATTGGATGAGTCTATCAAAAAATTTGGAAAGAATGAATGAACTTGCATATGACTCTTAAAAAATTATAAAACCGTAAGGGATTTACCCTTACGGTGAACTGTGCCAAACAACCCTTAGTCTGTGCCAAAGCAGAAACTTGCCACCGTTCGGAGCACGATCTCCATACACCTGCCTATAGGCTTCTCGTATCTTGTCTTCCGAAATTCTACCAACATTTGGGCCAAGGATAACTGCAACCTGCTCGATCTTCAGAGCTTCAGATGCGGTAGAGACAAGATCACTTTCGCCTGACAAAGAAGGTTTCATCAAAACTCCTTGGGAAGGTCAGTACTAATGATATCACTCACTAAGTCAATATATAAAGGGTAATGGATTTCAGTTTGATTAAAAAAACCGCATGCCTTTCGACTAGCGATTTGGAACTGGAGATCGATTGTTTTTTAATTCTTGTATTCGTTTATGAATTTGATCCGCTACTTGAGGAGAGACAATTGGTCGCCCAAATACTTCGCTATATATTGGGCCAATATCTTCTAGTCCTTTAGCGAAGATCTTAGTCGCCGCGAGTTCAATCTGTGCTTTCAGATTAACAATTTCTCCTCTTCGCTCTGTGTTTATCTCCGTAGCAGAGTGTCTTGTTTTCGGCCCCCCTTTCAGACGAATTAGGGTCATACCCATCTCCAGGTGAAAGAACGAAGTTCATAGTACATCAAAATAATTAGGCTGGCAAGACTCTACTTCGTGAGAAAACTTACTAATTCACTTACGCCCACTCTCTCCTGATTACCTGTGTCTCTATCTCGCACTGTTACGGTATTATCATCAAGTGTTTGAAAATCTATTGTGACGCATTGTGGAGTGCCGATTTCATCTTGCCTTCTGTATCGCTTGCCTATGTTTCCATTGTCATCAAACTCAGTGCTTGGAATCTGCTTTTTAATAAGAGCATGTACATCACGTGCCTTACTTATCAAATCTGGTTTGTTCTTTAGAAGTGGAAAAACGGCTACTTGAATGGGAGCCAGGTGCTTTGCAAGTTTCAAATACGATCTAGTTTCTCCACCCAATTCATCTTCAGAATAAGCTTCAAGCAAAACAAAGAGAACCGCCCTATCTACTCCCCCAGAGCACTCAATATCCCAAGGGATATAACGCTCTTTCTTTTCTTCATCAAAATATGACAAATCTTTGCCTGAGTATTCATTGTGTCTCTTCAAGTCCCAGTCTCCACGGTGATGAATCCCCCAAGCCTCTTTCCATCCGCCAAAAGGCGCGTTGTATTCAATATCCCAAGCATCCTTTGCATAGTGAGCTCGTTCATCTGAAGCATGCGCTCTAAGGCGCAAGTTTTCTTTCTTGAATCCAAGATTTAAATACCAATTAAACGCAAACTCCTTCCAATATTCAAACATTTTCTTTCCCTCTTCCTCGTCAGGTCGAATATAATATTGAAGTTCCATTTGTTCAAACTCACGCTGTCGAAAAAGGAAGTCTCGAGGGGTAATTTCATTCCGAAAAGCTTTTCCAATTTGGCCAATACCAAATGGAATTTTTGGATGCATCGAGTCCAAAATATTTTTGAAATTAACATGTACACCTTGGGTTATTTCTCCACGTAAATAGACCTTAGTAGCAGAATCCTGTGATGCGCCGAGCTTTGTTTCGACTAGTAGATTAAAAACTTTTGGTTCTGACCATTTTGTTTTTTCTTTCTTTTTTGTGTGCATGTCTTCATGCTCCTTGATCGCGTCTAAGAGATCCTCCCTAATACGAGCGTGACAAAGTTCGCATTCAACTAGTGGATCACTGAATTGCTCAGTGTGTCCACTCGCCTCCCAAACTCGCTCAGGCATAAGTATTGCTGCACTCATTCCATACACATCCTCTCTCTCAGAAATAAATTTATTCCAAAAGTATTGTTTTATATTGTGTCTAAGCTCAACTCCAAGTGGGCCATAATCATAGATGCCGGCCAAGCCACCATAAATTTCTGATCCGGGGAAAATAAACCCCCGACGCTTGGCAAGAGAGACGATCTTTTCTAATTTTTCTGAATCAGATTTCAACATAGAAATACTTAATTTTTTACTTTACCACAATATCATCATCTCCTTTAAAACCGGGATCCGTAGTAGCTCGCGTGGTTAGGTCTGGCCTGAATACCTCAAGCAAGCGTCCGGTGAATTTGTCGTTTGCGACTGCTTTAACACTAGACATAAGTACCGGAGAAGTTCCAACCTGGCTTAAGCTTGGAGTTAGGGCAACGTGGAAGGCAACTTCACGTGGGTTTAGAGTGACACCTGTACCAGAGCGCAATTCACCAACATTCCATATAACTTTCTTTTGTATAGTGTCATAAGTAATGTTTTCTGTTTGTGGACTTGTAAGACCTTGCCACTTTACATACGACGGCAAGACTCCTTCAACCCGCACGCTTCCTAAATCATTCGATGAGTTAGTTAGGTTCCAGATAATTGTATATGTTGTCTCCATATCGGCCCTAGGTGGTATTGGACCCATGTTTTCAAACGGTCCAGTTGAACGTACAACTCGTGAAGAAAATCCGAGAACTGATGAGATCTTCACAGAACGCTCTGCTGTAGTAAATATTGATTGTGGCGGCCCACTTGGTGAAAGTTGATTACCAGAAACACTTAGAACAATTTTAATATCTTGCTCACGCATAGATGATGAAATATTTGATATAGGCGCAAAAGTAAAACTAACTGCGCTACTTTCACCTGGATCCACACTTGAGAAATCTGGGTTAAACGATTTATCCCAAACTATTGTGTTATCAACTGATCTATAGAAACCACCCTGTCCAGCAGCAACACTGTTTCTATCAAGAGACGCCCCTGTTAAACGAGCTTCTATCTTCATGTCTAGAAGTTTCGCCGACAAGTTGTTTGACCAAACAATATTTGCTTTTACTTTCTGGCCTGGAGTTATGACTATATTGTTTCCCGTATCTCCATCAAACGATACCACGAGCCCAACAAACGGTTTCTTAATTAGAACTGACTCAGCCATCACAGCAAGTGTTGCGCCAATCAAGTCTTCTTCATCCTTCGATGCAATACCTAAAGAAAAGTGAAAGGTTCTTTCCTCTTCATTTTGCCCTTCTAGGGTACCTTTTATCTTTATTGTTTTCCTCTCACCACTTGGTAGGTCACCAACATCCCACGACGAATCTGCTAATACTGCTTGTGGTACAGCACTTTTAAATGTGAAACCAAATGGATACTCTGCCTTAAGAATTAGATCATGAAGAACTTCTCCACTATTTGATGAGACTTCTACCACAAACTCGAATTCTTGATTTGCATTTACTTCCTTTGGATAGTCAACCGTCACTATTACTGGCGTAGACTTTATAGCAAGTTCATATTTCTTTTCTTTATAGAACAACGCACTTGATCCCTTCACTCTGTATTCTAAAGTTAACTTGACCTCTCTTACACTCTCCTTCTCACCAAAAAAAATTGATTTTAAAGTTTTGCGCACTTCTTTGCCTGCCTCTATCGAACCAATGGGGATGCGTTCTCTTACAAGTGGCGTAGTTGGATCCTCCGCAACACGTGTACCTTCTGGATACTCTACAAGAAGGGTGACGCTTTCTATATCTGCTTTGTTGTTATTAGAAAGTATTGTCTCTAGGGACAGAACAGACCCTCCGGCAGTTGAAGTAGGGCCTAGCACCTGAATATCAATATTGTTCGCAGAAACAAAGTTTTTACCACCAAAAAAAACTGCAAGGACTACGCCAATAGACAGGACAAAAAACGCAACCGCTCCAATAAGTAATTTTTTGAAAAAATTGTTCTGCTTCTCTTCGCGGTGTATACGCTCACGCATCAAAAGTTCATTCATCCCCTCTTCCTCTTTCCAAACTGAACCCACAGCCGGGGCTTCTCCCTTTATCTCTGAGCGAATGTCTACGTAGGCTTCGTTTGGCTTACGAGAGTATAGCTTCTGCTCCATTCTCTCTATGCGCTTTTTGTCAAAATCTTGCATTGGTCAATTATAACACGCAGTAAGGACGAATTACGAAAGATGACTTTCTTCGATAGCTTTATTTATATCTTGCAATATCTCGCGCTTGTAATCACTTGCCGCCCTAATAACATCTTTACTCCAGGCCGCATCAAGAATGTTTTCATACTCTTTTTTCCTAGCTATATAACCCAGATCTTCTAGAATCCTAAAAACTAAAACTATTTCGAACAACCTACATTCATCCTTGCTAAAAATCTCTTTTTTTAGAAAATCGAAACCACCAGTTAGAATTTGGAAAAGCTTCTTGTCTGCCCGTTCTCCCGTAACAAGGCTCCGAAGGAGACGGAGAACCTCGAAGCTTATACGTAATTTATCTTTTTCATTTTGGAAATCTTTATAAAGATTTCTCTCACTTGTTGCACTTGTGATTCGCCATGCAACTTTCCCTTTTACCACTGTAATAGTAGAAAGTGAGAAATCAAGAAGACCACTATTTAGTTTAGAGTCTTCCCTTCTAACACTTTTTGCAAATGCTCGTATAAGCCCTAAACCCTCTGTAAAGATGTACAGGTACTTATCTGCTTCACCAGTTTGCTCTCCCTTGAGAACAATCCCTTCCGTTGTATAGAGATTATATGCCATTAATCTAACGAAACTTCAAACCATGTTTGAGTGTTAGGATTACTCGTGCGGACGACTTTTATATTACTTATATTTGTCACCTTTTTAATTCTATCCATGTTTCGTTCTATGACTCCCGCAAAATTTTCAGAAATTGATACTATACCAGTAACTTTTTCATCTGGTGTTAGACCTTTTTCTTTACGTAATTCCTGAAAGGCTCGAATAACGTCTTGGGTATCCCCTTCTTCTTTTAGCTCTGGGGTTATAACCGTATCTAACTCCATCTCATCACTTATGGAACTACCGAACGTCACCTCCTTTATATTTACTTCATCCTTAACTAGTTCGATTAATTCTAGTTTACTTTTCAAAACTTCGCTTTTAACTTTTAACTTGCTTAATGGCTGTCTTACTTTTATCTGGGCCGTAGAGCGCTTTTCTAGTGCAACTGAAACCAAATCCCTAACAACTTTCATGTCTTTTAACAACTCTTCATCTACCTTCCCCGCCTTGGGCCAGGCTTCCAAATGTACACTTTGGGAGTCACCAGGAAGACGAACTCCTTGAAAAATCTCCTCAGAAATAAACGGCATGATTGGGGCAATGACTTTAGCAAAATCTAGAAATACTTTATGCATTGTAGAAAGTGCAAACTGCTTGTCTAGAACATTCTCCCCTTTTACTCTGTTTCTTGAGCGCCTCACATACCAAGTAGATAGATCATCAACAAAGTCACTAATTTGTCGCGCTGCAGATACTGTATCAAAGTGGTCAAAGGCATATGTAACTCTTTCGATAACTTGATTGAGGCGCGACATTATCCACTTATCAAGAATGTGCGTGCTCTCCTTGGCTTTAACCAGAGGATTGTAATCATTTTTGAATAAAAGGAAAAAAGTGTAAGTATTACTTAAAAGTGACACAACTCTATTTTGAACAACACGTAGATCTTCGTCCTTGAAATTAAAATCTTCAGCCTTCATAACCACACTTCCTAACAAATAGAAACGAAAAGCATCTGCACTAAAACGATCAATGTTATCTAGAGGATCTGTATAGTTAGCTTTTGATTTGGATATTTTGCTCCCATCAGCTGCAAGTAAAGTGCCTGTAGTCAGTACATTTTTAAAAGCAAGCTTGTCGAACAAGAGGTTGCCCAAAGAATGCATATAGTAAAACCAGGTTCGTGTTTGAGCAATATACTCAGACACAAAGTCTCCTGGAAATCTCTTTTCAAATTCCTTTTTGTTTTCAAATGGGTAGTGATACTCTGCAAACGGCATACATCCAGACTCCACCCAGCAATCCACGACCTCAGTAGTACGAATATATTCTTTTCCATCTTTTTCTAAAATAATCTTATCAATATACGGTCGATGAAGATCAAGCTCGTAGTTGCTATTGTGAGAAAGTTTTGTAACTGAAAAAGGTTCCATGTAGGCATCTGGAATGTTTCTAAATGTGTTTCGTATTACCCCTGCGGAGTGCTCACCATCCATTCCTACCAATATCGAAGGAACAACCTGAAAGCCTACTCCGTGGGTTACGACAATAATATTTTTATCCTTATACTTTTCCTCTAAATCATACAAAAAATCTCCAAATCTATTCTTTGTCTGCTGTAGACTCTCTCCATTTGGCACCGAAAAATTCATGTCAAACTCATGGCCTTTGCGAAAGGCAGAATACTCATCCCAAGATTTCAAGTTAAAATCTCCGAAATTATACTCGGCCACACGAGAATCTTCTTTAATTTTTTCTTTATCAAAACCTAGTCCTTCTGCAATAATATCTGCAGTCTCCTTGGCACGCAAAAAGGGTGAACGAATTATCATATCCACACGCTCACTCTTAAGTTTCATTACAGTAGCCCTAACATGCTCCTTACCTTTTTCTGTAACATGGAAGGGGCTCTCTGGGTCACTACTACAAATATCTAGAACGTTATGCTCTGCCTCTCCATGACGAACAAAAAAATAGCGGTTACCAGATTTTTTACTGTATTTTTTCAATTCATCTATTGAACCAATCACAAGTAAACCTTTTCCATCACGTTCTTTCCATATTGGTATTGGACTTGCCCAAAAACGGTTGCGAGATATTGTCCAGTCTGGAGCGTTATCAACAATATTTTTAAATCTACCATCTTTTAGATGCTCTGGGATCCAATTTATCTTTTCATTCTCCTTAAGCATTCGCTTTTTAACAGACTGTATATCGATAAACCACGAAGGAACCGCGTTATATATAAGAGGTGTGCCACATCTGTAACAATGTGGGTACGAGTGAGTATTCATAGCACGACGAAATATGAGGCCTCTCGTTTCCAGGTCCGCCTTTATTGTTTTCTCCGCTTTCTTAATATATTGCCCTCGTATTATCTCTGGTGCTTTGTCATTGAATGTCGCACTTGCATCCAAAAGTTGAACCATAGGTAGTCCTTCTTTTTGTCCCAAAGCATAGTCATCTTCTCCATACATAACTGCGGTATGAACAATACCTGTTCCTTCAGTAGTAGTAACGAAATCAGCTCCGACAACTGAGTACTTTTTGCCTTTATGATCCCCCATTACTGAAATTGTGTAGAGAGGTTCGTATTGAAGACCAATAAGATCTTTGCCTTTCTGTTTCTCAATAACCTTGTACTCATCTTCTCCGAAGACATCTTTAAGTCTCTCTTCTGCAAGAATAAATCTCACGAGAGAGCCGGTACCCATATCCTTTTTTTCAATCGTTACATATTCTGTATCTCTATGAACCGCTAGGGCAACATTCCCTGGCAAGGTCCACGGTGTTGTCGTCCAAGCAAGCAAGTAAGTTGCCTGAGTTAAATCATTTTCAAATTTTGATTTTATAACTTTAAATTTAATTGTTACAGCCTCTTCAGTAACATCCTTATAAGTATCATCCATCGCAATCTCTGCTTTTGCTAACGGAGTTTCACAATGTGGACAATACATAAGCACCCTGTTCCCTTCATAGAGCTTCCCTTTGTCATATATTTGTTTAAGAGCCCACCAGACTGACTCAATGTAAGCGGTGTCCATTGTTTTGTAGGAGTTGTCGAAATCAACCCAGCGACCAACTCTTTCTACATACCACTTCCAGTCCGATACATACTGAAGCACAAGAGAACGTGCCGTTTCATTAAATACATCAATGCCAATATTTAAAATATCTTTTTTGGTCTTGAGACCCAGTTTTTTTTCTACAAGGGATTCTATAGGCAAACCGTGAGTATCCCACCCCCAGCGTCTACGTACGTAAAACCCTTGCATAGTTTTATACCTAGGAATCGCGTCTTTGGATATTGATGCAAGAAGTGAGCCTGCGTGTGGTAGTCCTGTAGCAAAAGGCGGTCCGTCATAAAATACAAATTCTCCTTTATGAGCCTCTTTATCTAAAGTTTTCTTAAAAGTATCATTTTCCTGCCAAAATTTGAGAATTTCTTCTTCTTTTAAGGCAATAGCGCTTTTCACAGAGGCAGATTTCTCTTCTGTAGACTTTTTTTCTATATCCTTATTTTCAGCCATGATTATGGCTATCTTATCATGATTAGAGGTTCATGAAAATTTATAAAATAGCAGTCTCGTGTAAGAAACTGCTAAAACTATCTGAGAGCGGGTTCTATTATAGAGGCAAACGCGGTACGTACCCTGTTCAGTCGTGACAATAACTTTTCTTTAAATATTTAAATAAGAAATCCCCCGACCAACGTGTGGTGGGGGATTCCCTTCGAACCCGGGAGACCAGGAACCTGTATCAGCTCGAAGCGCGAAACGCGAAACGCGAAACGCCCAGCCAATACAGTACTACGTACTGCCTGCACCAAGCCGACATGTTCGTCGCAAACCGGTGCAGTACTACCTGCGGCCGCCTTCAGGCCTTGTGGGCCATAAGGCAAGTGCAGTCCTGCGCGCCGGCCGTGTGGGAGCTCAGCGGTTGAGAATATATGCAGGCATTGCCTGCATGGGCGGGGGCAGGGAGAACGAACGCATATTGCTCCTGTGTTCGAAGGATGGAAGGATCGAACCCACACCTGTGGATCCACAGTACGAGACGCTCCCGTAACTTGTACTATCTATTATACACCCTTCTAGAAATTTGTCAAGTACATAATTGGCTTTCGTAATTACATCTTTCTGGGTGCCGAAATACCAAGCAAAATAAGGCTATTCTGGAGTATCTGCGAAACTGCTTCCGTAATTGCCACCCTTTTTGATGATTTCTTATCCGCTATATCAATAATTTTGTTTTCTGCGTAAAACTTGTTGAACATTGCCGCGAGTTCAACAATATATGTCACAAGATAGCTTGGCGACATCTCAATTTGGGCTCTTTCTACTATCTCGGGGAATCTATAGATGTACCGCTCTACTTCATACACTTCACTTGGAAACTCTGCCTCAAATTGAGATGTAATACCTGCCTCTTTTGCCTTCTCAAGTAGAGATATGCAACGCGCAAATGTGTACTGCAAGTATGGCCCTGAGTCACCTTCGAACGAAAGTGATTTATCTAGATCGAAAATAATATCTTTGCCTGGAGACTGTTTGAGAATGGAGTACTTGATAGCACCCACAGCAATTTCTTCTGAAAGCCGCTCTTTATCCTCGATACCTCTATCACTTTCCTCAATTTTCTTTAGCGCTTTTACCTTCAATTCACTGATTAGCACTTCTGCAGTGATCACATCACCAGTACGGGAAGACATTTTCCCTGTAGGAAGTCGCAACATTCCATGCGAAACATGCTTGGTCTTCTCTGAAAGTTCTGGGAAAATCTCATGCATTGCTCGGAGAATCACTTTGAAATATTCACTTTGTTCATTGGCCGTAACAATTATTGATGCATCATATGGGTAGACATCGTACTTGAGCTTAGCAAGCCCAAGATCTTTTGCCTCGTATGTTGGCAAACCTGCTTTATTCATAAACACACGAGTGTGCAATTGTGGATCAAAATTTTCACCATGAAATACTATTGCACCATCACTCTCTTCAAACACATCCATATGTTTGTGCACTATTACTTTCCCAAATTCTCCAGTAGTAGATTCAAAGAAATAAAAATCAAATTTTGAACCCAGCTTTTTGTACACTTCTTCAAACTTATCAAGCGTCAGACGTCTACCCTCTTCGTACGCAGAGTTTATATTTTCATCTGTCTTTTCATAAACTAGCTTATTTGTCTTTGTTACAAGCTCTTTAAAATCTAGATCATCTTCGTACAAGGCACCACCACTTACATATGAACGAGCCACCTCTTCGGCTGAATTCCATACGACTTGTTTGTAAATTTTGTAAGCTATAGCTTTAGCCACATGGAGACCAATGTCGCTTTGATATGCAGCTCTCTTTACTTCCGCTCCATTAAAAGCTGCGAGTCTTGCGATAGCTTCACCAATCGAGTTCGGCATAAGATGCCCTATATGAAACTCCTTAAAAGGGTTTTGATTAGTGTATTCAACAATAATTTTCTGCCCTTTTAGCGAATCACTTTTCCCGTATTCCTCACCTTGCTCAAGAATTTTTCTAAGTTCAGATTCAAAGAAGCTATTCTCCAAGAAAAAGTTTATGAACCCAGGCTTTGCAACTTCAATTTTTTCAACTTGCTTAAGCAAGTTTCCCTGAGCTTGCTGAAGGACTACTGCTATCTTCTCTGCAACTTCAAGAGGATTTGCTTTAGTCGACTTTGCAATAACCATTGCAACATTGGTGGAATATTCTCCGTGCAAAAAGCTTTCCGGGTGTTCAACGACAAAATCCACTTTTTCAAGCGAAAGGCTCTCGACTGCCTTATCAATTAACTCTTTAATAGTTTTCTGTACCATCTCTGTATAATATCATTCAAAAACTTATGAAAAAGCCCTGCAAAATGCTGGGCTACTTGGGAGTATCAGCCACCGTCTGCAAACACGGAATCTCTATACCTGTAATCTGCGAAATAGACACTCTGACCTCTTCGTACACATCATCTAGAGACCTTGAAGCATCTATCACCTTGTAGTGTCGCTCTCCTCTTACAAAATGAAGGTACCCTTCTCGAACTTTTTGGTGAAACTCAAGTTCGCGGGTATCGAAATGATTTTGTAAACCAACTTGACACTTTCTCTTTAAACCAACTTCTGGGGGAAGGTCCAGAAATATATAGTACGGATGTAACCAATCAGTCACACCAGGATCAAGGGGAAGGACATAACGTCTTCTTATGTGACGAAACATGTCTTCTAGTCCAAGCTCGTCTCTTGCATAGAGTTGATACGCGTAAGATGAAGCATCCAGCCTATCAGTTACAACATGAATACCTTGAAGAAGTTTGGGTCGCACCACTTCACGAAAAAGGGCTAGGCGTGATGCCATGAAAAGTAGCAATTCCTCTACGGGTACAGTCGTCACTTCAGTATCTAAGAGGACACTCCTTATTTTATCCCCTAAACGTGTTCCACCTGGCTCTCTCACAAAGTAGAACTGTTCTGTGTGGTCAACTGCATCTTTGAGACGTTGTGACACGGTTCTTTTACCACTTCCATCTCCGCCCTCAAGAGCTATCAATTTTCCTATCGGCATCCGACCTCCGTCTGTTAATTGGAGCTATCTTTCCTTAGCTTATATTTATTTTTTGATTAATCAAGGAATTGAGGGTTATAATTCCCCTATGGCTCTCAGTGATAAGGACATACTTAGACATAAGGAACTTGGGAATATTGTTATCGAACCATTCGAGCAAGAGAGCCTTGCTACTTCAAGCTACGATGTGAGGCTTGGCGAATTCTACTTTACCGAACAAAGGCAAGTTTTTGATATATATAATATTTGGAACAAAGCGCATACGGAAAAAGTTTGGGGTCGCGAAGCCAAGCGTGCCGAACAAGCGAAAAAAGTTTTAAAAGACCTAGACTCAATTGGTATTAAACCGAAAGAGAAAGTAATCATTCTTGCACCTGGAGAAACAATACTTGCTCATACAGAAGAGTTTATAGGAGGAAGAACAGAGATTACCACAATGATGAAAGCCCGCTCTTCACTAGGACGCAACTTTATAGAAGTTTGTAAGTGTGCAGGTTGGGGAGATGTGGGATATATAAACCGTTGGGCAATGGAGATTACAAATAATTCCAGATTTTATTCTATTCCACTTATTGTCGGACGTCGCATTGCTCAAATTATTTTCTTCCACACTGGTCCAATCCTTGAAAGTGATTATACAAAAAAAGGAAAATACCAAACAACGCAAGATCTAGTAAAGCTCAAGAAAACCTGGGATCCCCTATCTATGTTGCCACAACTTTATAAAGATAGAGAAATACCAAATTAAGACACAGCAAGGTTAAGGAAATTTATCTGACCTGTCTGTCTAGAATAGCTTTGCCAGTATTAAACTTCTTGTTGTTGAATTTTTCTGAGATTAGTATATAAAAATTTTATGAGTAATGACGAAATACCATTAAATTTTAAATCTCTTTATAAGCACTGGAGTCTGCATACATCAGAAGGAAATGGTTTGATCGAGGAAAACTCCGTTTGCAAAGACAAAAAACTTTTTGATGAAATAACTTGGTTTATAAACGAAAGAATTACAATTTGGAAAAAGAAAACTAGAGGCGAAGCACCACCGTTTACTAGTGATGACATTCTTTCTACATACAAATTCTGCAACATATTCAGAGAATTCGACCGCCAGACCATTGAATTTCACACCATGCTTAGCCCTCTACGGGGCAACTTGGCTTTATGGCTCTTAAACATGTTTTACTGTCGTATAGTAGCTAGACCAGAAACCATTCTCTACACAGGGCTCCTGTCTTTCGATAAGAATGAAAACAAAGTTCTCTATGAAAAGCTTACGGACTCTCCTCGACCCCGCTACGGCACGCCGTATGTATTTCCTGTAAGTGTTATACAAAGAGGACCGACACATACACGAGAACTTTTTATTGGAAAGTATCTACCAGGTATTATGCAAGCAGTGGCTGAAGAAATTTCAAGCTGGAACAAATTGTCTGTGTACGATGGTGTGGGAAAAATTATTCCTATATTTAGATACGAACTACGATTTCTCTGGACAGAAGTGCTTATCGATACTGCGTATCAGTTTCCTCACCTATTAGATTTGTTCGGTAGGTTCCCAGCTGGCCCTGGAGCAGCTCCTACGCTTACAAGGATAGACCCATCTCGCGACCCATCTTTACTTGTGGTGGATCTGTCCAAATTGAACATAGGAACAAACCTAACTTATGAAGGTCTTCCTCTCAAACTATCCGCAGAAAACTGGGAAGGTATTGCCTGCGAGTTCAGAAAGTATACAAATCTCAAAAATGGCAGAGGAAGACACAGACTTTACAATAAAGAAGATTCTAGGAAACCAAAAAATACTTCTCTCTTCTAAACTAATATTTGATCAATAAATCCTCTGGTACTATTCGTACGAATAGTACCAGAGGAAAAACTTTGTAAATAAAAAAACCACGGGTTGTCGTGGTGTTTTGGAACTAAGAAACTGGTTTGGGTGGCTTCAACTCTCGTTGAACGAGTCCCGAATCCATTTCTCCCATTACATTTAGGAAGTCAGACGGAACTGATTCAATTGCTATTTCGGTACCCCTTCTTACATGACGATAGATTAGATACCTAACATATTTTTCTTCGGCTCCAATGCCACTTAGTATGTCTGTGCCAGATGGTAAGTCGTATATATCCACTGTCCTAATTATTCCCTCCTTCAATTCCCCTTTCACCATTTCCTTTGCCCTTTTTGCTGCCTCTTTAGGACTATCTGTAAGTAGATCGGACACAGTTGTTGAAGCTTGCGGGGTGCATTGGACATAATACATAGTTTTTCTCCGTTATGAGAGGTGTGCCTTCATTATCACTTTCTTAGATTTATATACCACTTCTATTACTTAATGTCTAATATCTAGATCCATGCATACTAAATTTACTAGTCTTATTCGTACGAATAAGACTAGTAAATTTAATTCAAAAAATTATTGCACTAACTTGTTTTCTGAGATATATCAAAAGGTCACGTCCACTTCTTACAGAAGCAGTACACCTTTTGGATACTTCACTTCACTACGTTCGTGAAGATATCACAAAAGGTCGGTGGACGTTTCTCTACATCACGTCCACCTACACATACTTTTCTGCTGAAAAGTTGCGCAGGCCCACCTCGGATCGACATCCTCCGGCCGGTTGATGTTCTCTACATCACATCAACCCCCATGTTGCGAGCGGTGCCGGCAACAATTTTCATAGCCGCATCAATATCATTTGCATTCAAATCCGGCATTTTCTTCTCAGCGATGTCTCTCAACTGAGCTTTGGATAACTTCCCTATCTTTACAGTATTTGGTTTACCTGAGCCTTTTTCTGCACCAATTGCTTTAAGTATGAGTCCGGATGCAAGAGGAGTCTTAAGTACAATACTGAATGTTCTGTCTTCATAGACACTAATCTCTGCAGGTATAGTGTCGCCTATCATGTCCTTAGTAGCATTGTTAAATTCCGTTATGAATTGACCAATATTAATACCAGCCTGGCCTAGAATTGGACCATACGGAGGAGCGGGTGTTGCTTTACCTGCTGGCATGATTACTTTTAGCTTTTTGGTTATCTTTTTTGCCATAGAGGTTCAAGACTAACTTATATTTTCTTTATCTGCAAGAAATCAAGTTCGACAGGTGTTTCTCTTCCGAACATGGAAACGAGCACCTTAACCTTACCGCGCTCGTCATCAACTTCCTTCACCTTGCCTTCGAGATCTTTAAATGGACCATCAATAATCATTACCGCATCATCAACCACAAGATCAACTTTGTGAGTAACTTTATCTGCATTCATCCGAACAAAGATAGAATCAACTTCCTTTTTGTCTATTGGCACGGGGTATACTCCGCTTCCGACAAACCCTGTAACACGAGGAGTGTTTCGCACCACATACCACGAGTCATCAGTAACTATCATATCTACAAGTATGTAGCCGGGGTATATCTTCTCTTCCTCCTCTACTCGCTTACCTGACTTAATCTTGATCTTCTTTTCAGTGGGTACAATAACATTGAAAATTTTGTCCTCCATTCCGAGAGACTCTATACGTTGTTTTAAGTTTCGCATCACTGCGTTCTCATAACCAGCATAAGTGTGAATTACGTACCAATTCCTTCCTTCTTGGATTTTTTGTTTACTCATGAAATTAATATACAAATTTTGCTAATCTACTAATGGGAAAATTATTTGTAGTAATTAGTATATCTAGCTTATAAAACTATCTTCTCTAAGGCCAAAGTAAATAGTGCATCGAAGAAACCACAGTAAAATGCGACAGCAAGAGATATAAGAATGACCACTATTGTAAACACAATCGCCTGCTTGCGTGTCGGCCAACTGACATGCTTGAGCTCTCCCCTTGTCTCTTTGACGTAATTGATTAGACCCATTTTATTAGTAGTTAGTAACCAGTAAATAGTAATACTGTCTATAAAAAAACACCTCGGAGGTGTGCCTGAATCATACACCCCGATATGCTAGATGTCAACAATCGTTATTCATTCTTCTTACCTTATAAACCCTTCTCTCTACTTAAATTTATATTGACAACTATTATTTCGGGTATAGTGTTGGAGCGTTGTTCCTTATAAACCAGTATCTCAACAGGGTACGCCCGAGAGATACATACTAGAGAGGTGATGGCTTATGGGTACGCCCATTCGAATGTCCCCATTTTGGAACATGCACTTCTTTGCCCGGTCCACACCATTTAGCAATGAGGAGTGGGAAGAGTTGATCGATGATCGAGTCAGGATAGTAAGAAACAACTCGAATGTAACTACCTTCCCGACTCTTGGTGAGCTTAAATGCATGCGAGGAGAACTCAACCATGAGATTCGTGTTGATGAGCCTGCTATCGAATCTACAGATGACTTGTCACTTGGGACTCAAGGGCTTTTCAAAAGCACCTACGTAAGTTTCGAAAGTCCTGCTTCTCGACACCCGAATGGTTTTTTCTACGTTTGGGGCATCACACGCAGAGACCAAAGATGGATGCTTGCTCGTATTGAGATGAGGGGTGAATCAGGGTACAAGGATCGTGGTTATAATCGAGCGACAAAGGTTTATATTCAATATACAACCCTTGAGCAAATCATAGACTTAGCGAGGACTTCGTATGAAGACATTTGGACTCATCTCGGATACGTCATTCTTGAGTGGAGAGAGAATGCGAGATCACGACTGACTGGTTTAGAAGAGGTTGGACTTGCAATCGAAGCTCAGATATCTGCCCTTAAAAGTGTAAAGGATAACTGTCAACCTACACTTATTCACTGGCACTGTGACCGATGCAAGACCAAAGGATTTGTCTCACGACATGTGAGTGCAACAATATTTTATCCTGAAATGTCCGCCCAGACTGCCCATGACAATTACGACCGACTAAATATCCTAAATACTAGTCACCATACACCTTGCAGAGCAAAACCCGTTTGGACCTCATATGAAAATTTAGGTCCTGAGGTAGGTAAGAAGACCCTACAGTACACAGAAGCCCCTCTAGCAACTTTCACCAAAGACGGATACACCGAATCGCTATAACACGCCAAAAAACGGCGTGATTTTTATTACACAAAATCCCGCATTAAACGGGATTTTGTGTAAGCCTATTTATTCGGTGTCACTCGTTAATCAGGACTTATTCATATATTCGTGTGTGTCTATTTGATTTCGTATGTGATTGTCACACTTGAGCTTATGGTGTTTTCTCCTGTTGGGAGTGATGGAGCTGGTGCTGCCCCTCCTCTGCCGTCTGCCATGAGAGCAGCTTCTGTCTTGTAGTAGATTGGATATGGCCCACCATTCTCTGAAAAGCTTACAATTTTGCCAAGTCTTACTCCTAGATCATCTGCGAGTACTTCGGCTTTTTCCTTAGCTTCATCTATTGCTTGCTTGCGAGCGTCTCTTAGCAATGAATCCTCGTCATCAATTGTGAAAGAGATTCCACTAACATTCGTTGCTCCAGCAGTCGTAACTACGTCTATTGCTTTACCAGCATCATCTATATCTCTAACCTTTACAGTTATGTTGACGTTCACTTCATAGCCAACAATTTCTTGCTTTCCTTGAGGACAAGGTGTTGTGATGCAGTAAATCTGGTTAAACTCATATTTAGGATATGCGTTGAATCCACTTGTCTTAATATCTTTCTCTTCAATTCCAAGACCCTTGAGAGCCGCGAGCGCGGCATTTATCTTTGTAGTTGCCTTGTCTTGAGCTGACTTCACATCCACGCCTTCCTCGACGATACCAAATGAGAATTCTGCAATATCAGGTACTGCAAATACTTCGCCATCACCACTTACTGTGATCACGTTTTCTGGATATTCATTGCGATCGTAACCACGAATACCAGAAATAACTTGTACGATTAAGAACAGCGATAGTATTACTGTTAGTAGCGGAACATATCTCCATTCCCTCCTTGTTGTGTTTTCTTCGTTCATTGTTTGTCTATTAGTTATTAAGATTCTTTATATTATATCACCCTGTAACACCTATGACGCAGACGGTTCATTATTATTTCATATTTTATTTTTACTTTAAAACTTTACTTTCGTAATTTTTCAGAACGAGAATACCTAGTGTCGCAGAGAATATTCCGAATGCAAATCCGGCTGCCACATCAGACGGCCAGTGCACCTCAAGGTAAAGACGGCTAAGACCAGAAATCACTACAAGAAAAATAGCAACCACAGCAATAATTGCCCCAAGAACACGGTCATGAATACGATGCTCAAGTGCATATAAAATAGTGAGGAAGAAAACTGCTGCAGATATTGCATGCAGGCTTGGGAAACTGCCTCCAAGCACTTCACTATAGGAATTGATCGGTCGAGCAATATCAAACATCCCTTTAAGCGCGATCCCAAGACCTATGCTTGCAACAAATACTGCGATAAATACATTTGCAAATAGGTATCTCTTGTGAAAATAGAGAAACCCTGCAATAAGAAAGCCGGCCACAAGTAAAACTACTGGATGAAGAAAGGTGCTTACAAGTAACGCAAGTGTAGTCCAAGCACCACTCTGCTTATATGCCGCGATACTCGAATGTGTTTGATCAATATTCCATATCCCCCCACCAACCACTAGCACTGCAAGAAATATAAATACGATTAGGGAAATAATATTTAAGAGAACAAGGCGAATATGAGCACGCAAAAATTTCATTATTTAATATTACCAAATAAAAAGGCCGGACTCGTGTTGAGTCAGGCCTCAGGAACATAGATCAGTTGATATTACTTCTGAAAATTACGTTGTCCCCACAAGAACGCCCTCGAGAGCACGACGTACTTCTGGTCGACGGTGATGATCCTTCTGCAGTGCAATCAGACGACTGACACCATCCCCGGTCAGCCCGCAGATGTTCATGAGCTGCTGGCGACCATGGTCAAGTACCGAGAGTCTGAGATGCACAGGAATCGTACGGGGCATCGGATGTCCCGCCATGTGAGCAAGCAGAAGATGAAACGCATAGACTTTCGGGTTGGGAGTCTTGCCTGCCTCCCTTTCGTACTTTTCCATCATGTCGGTATACAACTTTCTTACAGAAAGTGTCTCCCTAACACGGCTATTGGTTGAGGTTGATTTTCCACTCCCGGTGGTGGAAAAGTTTTTTCCAACTGGAGCTGTCATCCCCGACTCCTTTATAAAAGAACTGTGATGTGACACACCGTTGTGCCACGAAGATGAATTTTACATGAAACACAAAACAAATCAAACAATTATGAGGATAGTACCTGTGATTATTATAAGGGCCGCGATAAGTTTGCGGCCTATATTTTTCTCATGAAAAAGTTCACCACCAATAAGTGTAACGAAGAAAGCAGAACTGCGCTTAATTGCAGACACAAGACCCACGTATGCAACCGAGAGTGCTTCCATCTGAAATGTGCGATACAGAATTGTAAAAAGTGAAATAAGAAATATTGATCTCTTCTCTCTTTTGATACTTGCCCAGACACTCCCGAATCCGTGACCAGAGAACAAAACAATTGGAACAAATATTCCCGCTATGAAAACATGGAAAAAAAACATGTAGTTTGGCACCGGGATTTCGAAAACACTAAGTACGGTTCTATCGAAGGTTGCTCCCATAGCGTAAAAGAGAATAGAAGCAAAAACAAAGTGCACGTATTGAGATTTAGCAAAAACTTTAAGCGGATGCAAGAACGACTTCTCAGGATCGAGGGTTAGTACATATGAGCCAGCTATCATTAGAATAATACCAAGTACGCTTAGCCGCTCAAGATTTTCACCAAGTACAAGGAACCCGAAAAGTGCTGTTACTCCCGGATTAAGCGCGAGGAGTGGTGCAACCAAGCTTATTTCAAGATGCCGAACCGCCTTTATAACAAGGAAAAACGATACCGAAGCAAGAATTGCACCACCAAGTGTTAATAGTAGAGACAAAGGAGAAACGAAACTCCAGTCAACAAAAA
>JAGVCW010000005.1 GCA_020059045.1 Minisyncoccota bacterium
CTCTTTAAGTGTTCTACAGTGGACATGGCGATAAGCTGTGTTTATGCCCCGTAGCAGGGCCACTCTGGCTTGAGCAACCAGAGATGAAGCTTGGACGTGATCCAAGAAAGCCAACAATGCTCACTTTGGGTGTAGAGGAAGTGGTGTGCTACCTCTCGGCATGCTACACGAGGGTGTGCTACCTATCGTCGAATGGGCGGTGCTACCGAGGAATGCTACCTCCAACGCAACACGTGGATATTGGGTGTGCTACACACCTTGCCAGTCGCTCCCATGAGCGGCTTTTTCATTAATCTCATAAACCCCCGGCTTTAGCCGGGGGAGGATGTCATTTGAAATCAAAATGTTTCTGTATGTACTCATGGTTCCTAGTTTCCAAATTTATAGTTGCTTTTATTATTGACTTGTGATATAATTACCATATATCGTTCATCCATCCAAGAAAAGGAGACGCCATGAGTGATACGGAGACAGAGATCCCCCCATCAAGAAAGACTGTTGAGGATTTGAGGATCTCTATGATGGAACTTCGAGCCAAGTCGGCATATTGTGATGCGGACACAAAAGTCAACATTGTGGTCTGCGACACGAAGCTCCTCGAACTTTTACAAGGTGCGGGGGTAGAGCTCGTAGCCGTTACTTGCTATCCAAACTCAAACAGGCATGACGGGAAGTCTGAGAGAGTGTTCAATATTGAAGTCAGATCCAAGCGAAAATCTGGCTAGTCGTCCCACAGGTTTAACACCTCATAACGTTGTACATCGCCGCAAGAACATTGCGGTTTTTTCTTGCGGCAAAAACGCATCAGAACGCACATTCAACTTGCGACGCATTCGTAGTATAATAATCAAATTACGAGTTCATTTATATTGTATGCGCTATACAAATTTTAATTTAGGAATTTTATTTATTCGTTTTGCACTTGCAATAGTATTCATCGCACACGGCTGGCAGAAGCTAAGCAATATGACAGGTACTGTCAGTTTCTTTGACTCCCTTGGTCTTCCTATGTTTGTTGCCTATCTTGTGATGATTCTAGAGTTACTTGGAGGTATCCTTATGTTACTTGGACTCTGCACACGTTACGCCGCAGTTGGTTTTGTTGTCGTTATGCTCGGTGTAATCTTTACTGTGAAAATGAGCAAGGGTTTTCTGGGCGGTTACGAGTTCGAACTCACACTTCTTCTGGCCTCACTTGCAGTCATGATGCTTGGTCCTGGTAACTACACTATTCGCAAGCTTTTCAATAAACCTGTTTCGCAAACAATGTAATAATGTGGACAAACAAGTCGCCCTGGATTCACCAGTTAGATAAAAATCGAGAAGCCCAGAGGCTCCTCAGTGATCGTGAGTGCGATGTCGCAATAATTGGGGCAGGCATTGCCGGAGTTTCAACAGCTTTCTTCTTAATCAAGTACACAGACAAAAAAGTTATGCTTCTTGATGGTGGAAAGCTTGCCCACGGAGCGACAGGTCACAACGGTGGTCAGCTTGTTAGCTACTTTGAGAAACCCTTTTACGAGCTCACGCGAGAGTTTGGACTGAAGATGGCACGTGACGCCCAAGAGTCCATAGATTCTGCTTGGACTCTCCTTGATGAAATGTATGGTGACGCAAACCTCGACATCCCCATTGCTCGGTTTCAGGGGCACGCAGGTATTGTAAAGTCGACAAGAGTTTTAAGCCATCTTAAGGATGAGTATTACAAGAAGCTTGGTGGCCTCACGTCTGAGGAGTTTCTCATTGCTGATTCTGTCGATTTCCTAGCTTTTATTCCTAGAGAGTATGAAGGTTTATACCAAGTCGTTCCACAAGGTGAGATTCTCAAGCGACTGGAAGTTAGTGACACCCGTTTTATTGCTTCACTTTCTGCTCCCAAGGGGTGTATGAACTCGGCACTTTTTTGCCAGGAAGTGACTTCCTACATGATTCGCAATTTTCCTGAGAGATTTTCTCTTTTTGAACACAGCCACGTGAACAAAGTTGTTCTCAAGCACAGCAGTGCACTTCTAGATGTTGGTGATCACACAGTGACAGCCGCAAACATTGTGCTTTGCACGAACGGTTTTGAAAACATTACAATTCTAAACGATTCAGGTCTCGATATTGATACTAGATTCCACCATTGTATTGATGGAGTTGTCGGGTTTATGTCAGGTTACTTGAAGCCTTACGACAAGCCACCCACAGCTTTGAGTTACATCATTCCAAGTGAGTCTTCCATTGATGGTGATTATTTTTATCTTACTCGACGGGAATACGAGTACGATGGTAATGAGAAACTAAATTTAGTTTCTATTGGTGGTCCCGAGGCGATCCTCGAAGACCGAGTGGTTTATACAAGTGATAGAGATTATCCCGAAGAGGCCGAAGAGATCATAGATAACTTTGCGCGAAATATTTTTGAACAAGATTCCGGGAAGGACATCAAGTACGAATTCAAGTGGCACGGTCTCATGGGCTACACCACAAATGGTGTAAGACTTATTGGCCCAGAGCCGAAGAACTCAGTTCTTCTCTACAATCTCGGTTGCAACGGCGTGGGGTTACTTCCTTCTATTTATGGTGGTCGCAGAATCGCAAGGTTCCTTGGTGGTGAAGAAGTTGAGCCATCTATCTTTGATCCAAGAGTGGGGAAGTAATTATTTGATTGTTCACAAACTCATACTTGACATAGTTATGTCAGAGGAGTATTGTCATATTTAGATTAAATAAAAAGGGGTGTGGCGCGAAAGAGCCCTTGAGTAAGGCTGGTTCGGGATAACCCTTCGTCCTGTGACCCGCGTCACGCCCCAGTTCTATAACGGCCCCTGCTCATCTGCAGCGGGCCGTTTCCTTTTGTATAAAAAAATTAATAAAGTACTAAGTGTGAAAGTTCCAAGTACTAAGTTTTAAACGCTCTACATTCTAACTTCATCAATCTTTGCCGCTAGTATAAAGTCATTGTCAGACAATCCTCCGATAGAGTGGGTAGATAAAGATATTTTTACTTTATTCCATCCAAATATAAGTATGTCAGGATGGTGACCCTCACTTTCAGCAATATCTGCTACTTTGTTTACAAACACTAGCGCTTCCATAAAGTCTTTAAAGAGAAGTATTTTTTCTATAGATTTATCTTCTATTAGTTGCCACTCATTTACTTGTTTCAGATATTCCAAATTCTTTGGTCTCGAAAGTGGCGGCATCCCACCTTCACACGGCTTACAATGTTTTTTACTAAGAATTTTATCGTCTTGCATTGGTTCTTGACATTTATAACAGCTACATCATTTACAATATATTCTGCTGAACTATTTAGATCAATTAGATAATTAGGTCAATTAGGAATTCTCTCTTCCTCATTCCTCAATTGGATTCACCCTTAACCCATTATACGGCAGTGCTTCTCGGACAGTCGCACTCTTTATCATCGAGAGTATCTCATCCTCATCATCAGTAATCGCAAATATTTTCATATCCTGCTCATCGATCGCTCCAAGTTGAAGTACAGTCTCCTTGAGGAAGCTCTCTACTTTTCTCCAGTATTCGACTCCCACAAGTATTACGGGCACCGTAGGGATCTTGTGGGTTTGAAGCAAAGTTATTATCTCAGAGAATTCATCAAGAGTTCCGAATCCTCCAGGGAAGAAGAGGAATGCCTCAGCAGAGTAGGCGAGACAGACTTTTCTGCTGAAGAAATAGTAGAAATCCACATGGTGCGTTAGGAAGTCATTCATGACCTGCTCCTCCGGAAGTCTAATGGTGAGCCCAATAGAGTTTCCACCGGCATCCTTTGCTCCTCTGTTTGCCGCCTCCATTATTCCCGGACCCCCACCAGTTATTACCGAGTATCCAAGTTCTTTCACAATACGTGCCGACAAGTTGCGCGCCTTTATATAGTACGGATGATCTTCTTTGAATCGCGTGGAGCCAAATATAGTTACAGACTTGGGATAATTTGCGAGGAAGTCGAATCCTTGAGTGAATTCTCTTGTGATCTCATATATTCTCTCCTTTGTCGCTTCTTGCATCTCCGCAAGGCTTATAGGATCTTGCTTGTTTACAGTTTTAGAATCATCCATGTTGTTAGTTATTATTCGAGAATTATAACATGGCAAATTACGCTCTTTGCCTGTGCTATAATATTTTACATATCATAAGTGATGAAATTATACATATGACCAAAGAAAAATGGATAGCAGTAAGTGTGGGGATCATTGTGGTTGCCTTCTTCCTTTTTGGCGGCACAGTTATGGAGTTATTTAACGGTGGGGGTATTAACACAGATGTCATGGAAACAAACAATCAAGGTGAAGTCGCAGGTGAGTCACTTGCAGTAACAGATCTTGTAATAGGCACAGGCGAAGTCGCAACGGCTGGCTCACTTGTTACTGTTCACTACACAGGGTCACTTGCAAATGGTCAAACTTTCGATAGTTCACTTACTCGTGGAGAACCATTCGAGTTTACTCTGGGCAGAGGGGCGGTTATCGCAGGGTGGGATCTTGGACTTGAGGGTATGAAAGTGGGAGGAAAGAGAAGACTAGTTATTCCGCCTGCTCTTGGTTACGGTGTCGCGGACTACGGACCAATCCCAGGCAATTCCACTCTAGTATTTGAAGTTGAGTTACTCCGAGTTGAGAAATAATCAAATAAAACACCTTTCTCAGGTGTTTGTTTCTTTTGAAATGAAATAAAAAAAGCCGCTCATGTGAGCGACTGGTTGTTTAGCAGGATCTACCAGTTCAGTAGCATACCACGGTCTTGACATTAATTGGATGGCACTGTCGGTAACATGCTCGCGATTTTGCAAGCTCTTGGCAGAATGGAGGGTAGTAGTACACCGTCAAACTTCAGTAGCAAGCCTGTAGCATGCCCAGTTCGGAAGTAACATGCCTCATACGGTAGCACACCTGACTCCGGTAGCATGCCCACTGGCCGAGAGGTAGCACACCACTTCCTCTACACCCAAAGTGAGCATTGTTGGCTTTCTTGGATCAAGTCCAAGCTTCATCTCTGGTTGCTCAAGCCAGAGTGGCCCTGC
>JAGVCW010000022.1 GCA_020059045.1 Minisyncoccota bacterium
CAGCACCTGTAAGGTGAAAGGTTCCTCTCCTCGGCACAAACAAATACGCAGTTTTTTGTTTGTCCGAAGAAGGTTTACTTTCGGGGAGGACTTGAAAAGGCTGAAGATATCGCACGGAGCTTGCGAGTACGATATGAAGCCTGTACAGCCTCTGTAAGAGGAAAGACTCTTCCAATTCTGTAAGGATCAAGATTCCTCTCCATTTACACAAAGTCGTTTATTCTTGACATTCCTTTTTTTTATGATATTATGACAGCAGATTCGGTCTTTGAAATCTACTCAAACCGCGCCGCTGCGCACACTGCAAAGGAGCAACTTAAATGAAGCCAGAATCACTCTTCAAGGCCCTTTTCTGGGTCCTGTGGATATTGGCATTACTTTTTAGTCCAGTATCCACAATCACTATCTCAGCCATAATTCTCTCGGTTGGATGGATTCTCAGGCGAATGGCAGATAAGGAGAAGCTGTGGGGTTTCATACCGGCAAACACATTTGCATTGATTACTCCTCGAGGAAATAACGATCCTCATGTCACTAAAGAGGAAGTGACAAGCGCCGACATTGTAGATGTTTTACATGCGGTACCTGGCAAAAGATTGGACAAAACCAGCAAGAATAGCATGGAGTGGACTTTTGTTGATGGCCAAGAGGAACGTGGTTTGATAGGTTGGATTCTTTTCAAAACTCTTGGTATCCAATGGATAGGCTTGTACCGCACTAGACGAACTAACCTTGTAAAGGAGTTTGTCTTTGGGAGAGATGAAAATCAATCAAGTTACATTGTTGCTCCTAAGGACAAGACAAGTAAAGATGTTTTCTTTTCCGGAAGTCAGGCTGTTATCGTCCCTCGAGTAGAGATGGCTGACGCTCTTGGTCTTACTATTGCTTTCATCACGATCCTGGAGCGAACCCAACCAGTCAAGTCTGTGATGCGGGTTGCGGATTCAAATGCCAATCTGTCTGCCAAAGCACGGAAAAAGGTGCTTCGTAATGCCGGCACTGTTACCGCACAAGATTTCATTGGTGGTCCAAACAGTGCTCAACACAAGGAAAAGTTGGAAATAGAAATACGTGATCTTTCGTCCAAGGACGTTGGAATTATACCCGAAGCTCTGCAGGAACTCGGGCTGACAATAACTTCTGCCGACCTAGAAGATGTTGATTATGATGCTACGACTAAAGCACTTCTCCAACAAAAGACCGCTGCACGAATCGCTGGAGAGGCTAAAGTAATTGAAGCGCTAGCAGATAGAGACGCAAAGTTTGCACGCATCGAAGCTGAAACTGCAGAAGTTAACAAAGTCATTCTCCCCCAGGCAAGAACTGCTGGAGCTGCCCGTATTCGCGAAGCGATGGCCTACGAGAAAAATAGTACAGTTCGTACGTTTGCACCAGGTGGCCGCGGTGGTTTAGGGATTATTACAGGAGATACGGAGAACGATTCCACTACTCGTCCTAGAGGCGGGGCAAACCCCGGAAGAGGATTGTCAGCGGCTCCTGAACCCACAGAACCTGCACAAACGACTCCATCTGATCCTACGGCAGTAGTGCCAAGTAAGTAGATTGGGATTTCGAGCTAAGTACTTTTGTACTTAGCTTTTTTAATACTTGCAATTTAAATATGAATATGGTATAATACCGCCAGAATGAACATCGTCAAAGACACAACTCTAACCCATGAGGTAACATGTCTGACCGCATAAGGAATTGGTTAGTGCGAGTTATCGACCGCTTGGAGAATCACTTGCGAAATCGTCGGATTAGGAACGCGGCACGAGGGCAGCCTACACAGTCGACTTGGTGGCCAGCAGGGCTAAGGAGAGACCCAGCGACAATAATGACAGCCCTACTTCTGGCAGTAGTTTCGGTAGTTGCAATTTTTCAGCTTAGCAAACTACCATCTGTTATCAGTGGAATTTTCAAATCTGGTGAGGATGCCTGCTTGACTGCTGATCTTGCAAGATCTGCTGGAAGGGTGGACGCAATCGCCGAAGCCGCATGTGCGGCACACCGCGAGCCGATAGAGTGGGCAGTATTGGGGCTTCGAGCTCTCGTTGTTATTGTAGTAATTATTATCCTCGTATTAGTGTGGAAATTTGTTCGTAGGCGATGGATGAGACCTACTGCAGCTCCTACTGCTACAGCAGGAGCTGCAGTAGCAACTCCAAGAGGAGCGGGAACATCAGGAATTTCATGGAAGTATGTTGGTGTACTAGCTCCTATTGCTGTTTTCTTCATCTTCAGTTGGGCACTGTACGCCTTTTGGGCTGAGTTCAGTGGTGAAGCTGGAAGAAGTTATTTCTGGAACGAATGGTTCTGGAGCACAAACTTCTGGCTACTGCTCATAATTGCACTAGCAGCATGGATCGGAGCGTTCTTCGTCAGCAATAAAGCTTTCATTCCTTATGTTGTGGTGATCGTTATTGTAGCCCTAGCTACAACGTACAAAGACATCCGAGAAGGTCTCGCTGGCAAAGTGGTAGCAGGACCACTGCCGGGTGTAGTCGTCGCATCCGCGGTTGCTACTTTCCCGGAGAACCCGAGTGATAAGTGGAGAACTGCCGATCTTGATTCGGCTCGTACATATCTCGATTTTCCACAGGACTCGATGTTTCTCGAGATCTTTGCGTGTGAGTCGAGCGGTATTCACTACACCGATTCTGCACGCACAGAGGTGTTACGAGGGAGGGTTGATAGCTCCGATGTGGGTATTGCTCAAAACAATGAGCGAATCCATAGAGATCTACTTGATTCCCTTGCAGCAAGTCCGGACTCAGCGGAATATTATGACATATACACCATCCGGGGTAATGTCAATTTCGCTAAACACCTGCGATATCGCAAGATCCGCGCAGGAAGAACCGGTCTTCGGATTTACGAAGACTGGAATGCTTCTCGTCACTGTTGGGAAAGACATGAGGGTAGCCGGTCGCGTACTGTCGAGCAACAGGTGGTAGAGTCTCCATTTGGCCCACCTCCATCACCGGATCCAATCAGATTCGTTGATAGGAAGCTTGTAATCCCAGCCGGAGACACAAGCTGGACAAACACGATAACTAGGCCAAGTATGGAGTATGAAGTCTATTGGAATACGGGAGGACCATCATATATCGACCTCATTGCTCTCGTAAATGGGCGAGACACAGTAAGTCTGAATGCGAGCGTTGCATACAGGCCGATACGGAACTTCCGTTCGATATCGTATAGGACAAGGGTACCTGTAGAGATCCCTGTTGAAATTTATGTCTGTATGCTCAGGCGTAACGAGGCACGGATCCTAGCACAATGTACTGATTAGTATGAGTGGGCGTAGCTTGCGCAAGCAAGTTATGCCTTTTTTATTGTCAAAACAAAGGGTCCACTACTCAATTAATATGAAATTTTATTAACCACTCTTCCCTCTTTATCAAATAAAGTTATTGTTTCTCTTTCGTTTGCCCACATCTCCCATGACTTATTTAGATAAACTCTCCACTCGGGTAGATAGAAATCTTTGTCTTCCGAGTGTAGAGCTACACAGGACTCATATGAATAGTGACTTGCAATGAAGGCTTTACACTGGCTTGAGAGCCCGCAAACACCGTCGACACATCCCCGCTCAATATTGTTTCCTATTCGAGTTGAATCCTTTTCCTTGGGCGTGCGACATGTTGCCATAGATCTGACAAACTTATAACAGTCATCATCCAGACTTTCTACTCCCACTTCGGCGGCCGGATACGGGCAACTAGTATACATGTATGGGTAGAATTCATAAGTGGGAAGATTTTCAAGATACCCACTGCACTTGTTTACTTTAAAACTTGTTACAACAAATGGATTCTTGTTCTGGACATCACCAGTTATGATGGCTGCTTTCTCCCCTTTACCAAGAATTATAGGGCCAAGAAAATTTGACCCTTTAGTAATAAACAATTTTGCAGCTTGAGGTATTACTGCAACATCAGATTGAAGTTTCACTTGGTTCCCACCTAGGTTCGTAAACTTATTTCCTTTGCCATTTGAAAGAGACCAACCAGTTATATTTACTCCCTCTACTGGCACATCTTGCGCATATAAATATATGTATTCTCTGGAAGGCTGTATTTCATATGTATTGCCTGATTGTATAGTAACTTTTCCATACCAAGGAGAAGCGTTGCCCTCGGACAATGTTGTGTTCCCAATTTGGCTACTTGATCCACTGGACGAATAAACACTTGTAGATGTTGTTCCAATGAGAGGACCTCCCATACTTGGGATAAACTTGCCCCGGCCAAGAAGCATAAGAAATATCACTGCCACTATCCCTATGATAAACAGTACGTCTTCCCCTTTTGAGTAATTTGCTTTAAACATTAAAGTAATTGTAATTTAGAATACTTTAAAATATTGCTTCTTACAATTAGCTTATGACCTTGCATTTCTTAACAAAAGACCCCGCCTAGGCGGGGTCTTTTGTTAATCATCATTCGTTATTCCTTATTCTCTATTCTTTATATCTTATTCTTCTTCAAAACGGAAATCTACCTGAAATATTTACACCGATTGTGTCCATAACAATCCTTATGATTCCGTAGACTCCGAACATTATAAACATTCCAATAACACCCCATAGCATGTTTTTCTGACCTTGCTCTCGGTTCTTAGCATCTTCTGTATTAGTAAGGAATTGGAATATCCCCCACAGAAATACTAGGAGTGCTATCGCAAACATAAGGAGAATGAGTGGGTTTAAGATAAACTGATTTATCTTACCCAAAAACGGAGCAATGGACATGAGAAATGACTACCTCTATATTGCTGGGGGCTGGATTATTCCGCCACCACCCGTACCTGTTTCTGTCTGAAGAAGCTGAACGATCCCCCATACTGAAACCATAATGAATATTGCAACTATTCCCCAAATCATGATTTTCTTTCCTTCTTCTCTTTTGTCTTCATTTCCTGCGGCAAGAACAAATTTCATTAAACCCCATAGGAAAAACAGGAATGCGAGGCCGATGACGACTGGTGTTGCCATATTGATAAGACCCCTGATCTGACTGATAACGCTCTGGGTATAGTTAAAAGTTGGATTCCCTACAGCAAGCACAATTGCTGGAAGTAGGAAACTGGCGCCAAGAGCAATAAACTTTTTCATTGTTTGATAAAATTAAATAATAAAATACGTTTTAGTTATACCTAGTGGTATAGGCTTATAATACAAGGATTTAATGCAAAATTCAAGGGAAGTGTGGATAAAAAAGTGAAAGACAGATTACGGTCCAATGATATAAGTGCTAAGCCCAAACTCAAATCTAAGTAACCAGACTATCCCCCAAACAGATACCATTATAAAAAGTGCTATAACACCCCAAGTCATTAACCTCTTTCCTTCTGTTCTTTTCTCTTCGTTACCTGAATTTAAGATAAAGTTTGCTAGCCCCCATAGGAAAAATAAGAAGGCGAGGCCGATGACGACTGGAAAAGCTAAGTTTAATACATTTCTGAATTCTGTGATTACTCCCTGTATACCTTGAGCCGCAACAAAAACGGGTAGAAAGGATGTGAGAATTAGAAAAAATCTATAGATCATTTAAGTTATGAAGTTCGAAGAAATGGAAACGCCAAATTACCCCCAAAAAAATCACTAAAAAGAATACTTACAATTCCCCAAACTGATACCATTACAAAGAGTCCTATCGCCCCCCAGAACATAAGACTCTTGCCCGCACTTACTTTCTTCTCATCTCCTGCTGCCAAAACAAATCTCATAAGTCCCCAGAGAAAGACGAAAAACGCTAATCCTATGACAACTGGTATAAGTGAATTAATTAGACCCACGAGTAAGCAAACAAATTCTGTGAAGTTACCAGGTTGCGTGCCTGGAGCAGTATTCCCATATGAGGGACACACTGAAGAAGAGGCCGGAGATGGAGAAGTGTTAACGGGGATAGGAAAACCGGCAAAAGCTTGCACGGGTAGAGATAGAATAATAATTAATATTACAAAGCAAGCTACGTAACTCCTCACCAAATTTATTTTGAATCTACTCGTATACATATTTTATGGTCCTTGAAGTTGGTTCACTGTTGCTTGTATAGCCAAAGCTATTGCCCATGAGCCTAGAAGTATAAGGGCTCCAATGACTGAGGAGAAAAACGCACTTTTCGCACTCTTAAGTTTAGTTTCATCTCCACGTGCAGTAACAAACAGAAACCCTGCATAAATAATAGCAAGTGTAACTATTACCCCTCCAATAGGAAGTATCACGTCATTAATAACAGCAACTATGAAGTCGTAGAGTGTACCAGGAGCATTTCGGAGAGGATTGGGAATACAGACACTACCTTGAGGACATGGCGCGGATCCACCTGTATTACCCGCAAACACAATTCCTGGAATATAAACTACCAAGATAATGAGAAGAGAGAGAAGCATTGTAAAAAGTTTTTTCATAAATAATTAATTCTTGCTTTAATACTTAACCAAAAAGTGTAAACGGTTGATCAAGGAGAGCAACTGCAATAAATTTCACAATAAGCCACGCGGCAAGTATAAAGAAGAAACCAATCATAGTATTTGTAAATATTCCTTTTGCCCTCTTAATTTTATCATCTGCTCCCCCTGCTGTAACCATGAGAAAACCAGCTACGATAAACGCTATTGCTGCGAGTGGTACAGAGTAAAGTATTATGATGTTCATAATATTTATACCCAATGTGATTAGTGAGCCAAAGGTACAGGGGTCATCAAACTTGTTTTTAGTAGTATTAAAATTTGTATTGCAAACTATTAAGTTCGTATCCACAGCGAGAGTTGTAAGTGGCACGAGAAATACTACAATAATCAAAAAGAAACTTAGAGAAAATGTTAGTGAAGATTTCATTATTTGAAGAGATTTTCAAGCTCTGCACCTGCTTGGTTAATGGCAACATCCATCCTAACTCTTCCTCCCGTCACAGACTCAACCAAACGCAAGAAAATTTGATCTGTTGCCACGTTATCTGGGTCTAACCACCCCTGCGACCATAGTGCTCCATCGTAAAGTACGGGCCGCACTGCATCCGTTTGGCGCTCTGACAACAAGTCCCGACGTGCTGGAGCTATACCTAGCGATTCTGCCATAACTTTTACAATGTCTTTACTTATTAATTCAGAAATAAAAGCGAAAGCTCCTGCGATATTTTGAGAATTTTTGACAATTGCAAGTCCTGTCATGTTGCCATACGTAATCTTTTTTATACCAGTACGTGACTGCGGGAAATTTGCAATATCAAAATTAAGATTTGGGTTCTTGATCTTTAAATACGAATACCTTGAGCCAAAATCGAAGTAGACCGCTAGATCTCCAGCAAGAAATGCGGTTTCCGAAAGTGGAAGAGAGCGATTCCATGAGTAGAAGGGTTTAGCGGGGTTAGAAAATTCTGTATAGAAGGAAAGTGCTGCACTTGTGGGTAAAACCGGTGTGTTAAAGGATTTTCGAAGCACACCCGTCGCTACTCCATTTTCTATAGCAACTATTGGATTACCAGCTTGCATTATAAGAGCCGCCAGAATTTCCTTAGAATTTGAAATATTTTTATATTCACCAAGCGCGACCGTTGAACGAGTTACATTAAAAGCACTGTCTTTAGTAGTAAGAGCACCTGACAATGCGAAATATTCATCCCAAAATGTTGGCGGTGAAGCAAGCCCCGCGTCAGAAAAAATGTTTTTATTCCAATACATTACAAGAGGATCAATAGAGACTGGTAGTGCCAGTGCCCCAGCAGGTGTAAGGAAAATACTTCCCTCCTCAACAAACGTATCTCTGTAAGTTCTCTCTGAAATACTCTCAAAAGGAATGGTAAGTAGCTTGTTACGATTTTTGTAAACATTGTCATGAGATATGAAAATGACATCAGGTCCCACACCTTCAGCAAGGGCCTCTACAAAATCACTATCAAAATTTTCTTCAGATTTCTCAACATAAGTCACTACTAAAGTCTGATCCTTAGATAGCTGTGATTGCCCCCAAATTTGAGAAAAAACAGACTGCGGCATGGTACCCCAGACAGTTATACTGCCACCTTCCTCCCCTCGCCCCCTACCCCCAGCTGCAAACAAAATGACACCGATAATGATAAAGGCTACAAAGACTCCAATAAATATGAGCTGAAATCTGCTTGTGGTCATCCTTTAGATGTTATAAATCATTGATTAGATTATAACCCACAGAAACCATTACCCCTGTGTACAGAAAAACAAAATTCACCCTTTGCGAAATACAACACCATAATGGTGAGCCCCTGCAGAAATTTTACGATCATAGACAAATCCTTTACTTTCAAATAAAGCTTTAGCGCTATCTTCGTTAAACACTTGGTCCGTATGTGGCCCCAGACCTTCAAACGAATCTGTCCAATCAACTACAAGTAATTGTCCCCCTTGTTTAAGAATTCTTGCGGCCTCATTTGCAAGAGAATCCCTGTCCTTAGCTTGGAAAAGTAGATTTGAAACTACAACCGAATCCACAAAGCCATCTCTAATGCGACTACCACCCATTTTTTCCACATCACCCCAAATTATCTCTATATTAGAAAAACCTAAACTCCTTGCTTCTTTTTTAAGTTTTGTAAGAAGCTCATTTTGTATATCGACAGCGTACACCTTGCCTTTATCGCCAACAGCTCTAGCAATCGCAATAGAATAGTGCCCCGAACCAGAACCAAAATCAGCCACCTGCGAACCAAGCTTCAAAGAAAGCTGTTCAATGTTTTTATTTGGATCAGAAAACATTATCCATATTATACACGAGCCAAACACATATCCTTATACAAACTTGGACATTCTACACCCAAGTACTACAAGCAAATTAGAGAGGCAAGAGAGTCCCCATCTCGGAGCTTCATAATACGCACTCCTTGAGTCTGGCGGCCAAGTTCAGCTATTTCATCTATTCCTGTGCGGATAACTTGCCCCTTTTTAGAAATTGCTACTACTTCTTCAATATCACCAGTTACTATTGCAGAAGATATAATATTTCCAGTTTTCTCCGTAACTTTACCAGTCTTAATACCAGAACCTCCTCTATTTTGAATTTTATACTCATTTATGTCAGTTTTCTTGCCGTAACCATTTTCACTTATTACAAGTAGCTTTGCGCCTGTTGAATCTTTTTTTACAACTTGTGCACCAACGACGCTATCCTCTTTAGCAAGTTTCATAACCCAAACTCCCGCGGCACTCCTTCCCATAACTCTTGCGTCAGATTCCTTAAACCTTATTGATTGTCCTTTTTTCGAAACAACCGCAACTGTATCTCCTTTTTCTACCAGAGAAGCAGAAACCAAAAGATCGTCCGCATCAAGCTTTATAGCAATTATTCCGCTTGAGCGAACGTCTGAGAAGTTTTCAGCATCAACTTTTTTTCCCACACCATTTTTTGTCACTAGAACTAGTGATAAACCTTCTTTACCTTTCTTGTCTTTTGATACAGAAAGAATTGATGTGATTTTCTCTTCACTACCAAGAGATATAAAATTCATTACAGATTTACCACGAGTGGCCCGTTTCCCTTCTGGAATGTCATACATTTTTATTTGGTAAACCTTTCCCTTGTCTGTAAAAAATAGTAGATCACTATGGGTTGATGCTGTCAGAAATTGGGTTACAAAATCCTCTTCTTTGGTATTCAAATCGACAACTCCAACTCCTCCTCTTTTTTGCTTCTTGTATTCATCTGGGTTTGTCCGCTTTATGTACCCACCACCAGTAAGCACCAAGGCGTTTTCTTCATCAGCAATAAGATCTTCTGTTGAGAATGATTTGGTTGCACCTTTGATGACTTTTGTTCTACGATCATCACCATATTTTTCTTGAATTTCTGCGGTTTCTTTCTTGATAATTACAAGAATCTTCTTTGGACTCGCGAGTATCCCTTTTAATTCTGCAATTACAATCTGAACTTCAACCAATTCGTCTTCAATCTTTTTCCTTTCTAAGCCTGCAAGTCTAGAAAGTTTCATCTCAAGGATAGCGACAGCTTGTCTATCTGTAAATTTAAATTCCTTCATCAACCCTGCTTTTGCTTCATCGACAGTCTTCGAAGCCCGAATGAGTTTGATGATGGCATCAATGTGATCGAGAGCCTTCTTAAGCCCAAGAAGAATGTGTTCACGATCCTCGGCTTTAGCCAATTCAAATTCTGTTCTACGCTTAATAACAATTTTCCTGTGTTTGATGAATTCCTCTAGAATATTTTTGACCGAGAGAGTTTGTGGCACACCATCTACTAGAGCTACCAGGTTCAAGTGGAAGGTCTCCTCAAGTTGAGTATGTTTGTATAAAAAGTTTAAAACCTTCTGAGGTTGGCTGCCATTTTTAAGCTCGATTACTATGCGTATATCCTTTGTCGACTCATCTCTTAATCCCTTTATTCCTTCTAATTTCTTTTCACGTACGAGTTCAGCAATTTTTTCTATTAAAGTCGCTTTGTTTACTCTGTATGGAATTGCAGAAATGATGATTTGGAAACTTCCAAGTTTGGTTTCAACAATTTCTGCTACTCCACGAGTTACTATTCCCCCACGACCAGTTGCATAGGCATGATGAATATCTTTTTCATTAAAAATAAGTCCACCAGTTGGAAAATCTGGCCCCTTGATAAATTGAAGTATATCTTCGTTCGCTGCATCTGGGTTATCTACCAAGTATGCCACTGCATCAGATAATTCCCGCAGATTGTGTGGAGGAATGTTTGTGGCCATACCCACAGCAATTCCAAGTGTTCCGTTAAGCAAAATGTTTGGTGCCGCGGCTGGCAAAACCGATGGTTCTCTTTTGCTTCCATCGTAGTTCGGCCGAAAGTCTACTGTATCCTTGTCTATATCTCTCAAGAGCTCGCTTGAAAGTTTACTCATCTTCGCTTCGGTGTAGCGGTATGCTGCAGCATTGTCACCATCAATGGAACCGAAATTTCCTTGTCCAAGAACCAGTGGATAACGAGTTGAGAAATCTTGCGCCATCTTGACCATAGAGTCATACACTGATGCGTCACCATGTGGGTGAAAGTTACCCAAAACATCTCCCACAACTGTTGCCGACTTACGGAACTTTGCAGAAGCCACAAGCCCCATGTTGTTCATCGAATAGAGTATACGGCGGTGCACAGGCTTCAATCCATCACGTACGTCAGGCAATGCTCTATCTGTAATAACAGACATGGCATAGTCAATAAACGACTCTTTCATTTCAGTGACAATGTTGCGCGCGACAACATTCACTCTTTCCTCGTTATTTTCTTTTTTTACTTTATCATTCTTTGACATACTGATTTAATAGTGGACATATACTACACACTTACGATTTTATTCGTAATAGTCCTGCTTTATGCTATTTGCATCTTTTCATTCTTCTGGCTCAACTGGAGTCAATCTAATCTGCCCAGTCTCGACTTGGTTTTTTATGTTTTCATATTCTCCTTGGAAATTGAGGCCTTCTGTCCCAGAAAATAGACTTTTTATTGCGGTGAAAACTTGAGCAACACCAGTTTTAAGTGTTGCGACCGGAGTCCCTACTTGTGGAGCTTCTGGCTCATTCCTTGCCACAACTTGATTTGAACCATGTGGAAGCAAAACTGAAAGCCATACTACAAAAACTACTGCCGTAACAAGAGTTGATACGCCAAGAGTTACCCTTTTTCTGTGGTGCTCTGGTTTATTCCTCAGATTTTCTATATATTTTTGCATATTATATATTGAGTATTCTAACTTGCTGCAGATAATACAACAATATCTCCTTCCTTGCCCTCCAAATCCTTCTTTTTCAAAGTAAGCTTGTCTTCTGGCTTAATTCCTTCCTCTCCACCCTCCTTTAGAAATGATTTAAGTGCGGTCGCTGAAAGCCCGTCCCCGTAATGTGTAGGAATTATTATTTTCGGTTCAAGCTGTACTGCAATTTTATTTGCCTCTGCGGGTGTAAGTACCCCATCCCCACCAATTGGTACAAACAATATATCTATATCATCCAGAGCTTCAAGTGCTTGGGAGTCTATCGAGCTTATAGATGAAAGTGCTCCGAGAAAACAAAGGTTCATTCCTTCAAGATTCAAAAGATAAATTGTATTTATTGAATCCTTCCCATCATATTTTGTATTTGAGAGAAATCCTCGAATGAATATTCCACCTATTTCATATTCACCAGGACCAGTTATAGCAAAAGGTTCCTTATCTCCACGGGATGCTTGATCTATGCCGTTGAAATCTGGAAGGTTTGTGCTTATGAGGACGATATCTGCTCCATAACGTGAAGTTCTGAATTTTGAGTCTTTGGAGACAGGATTATAGGCAATAACCGTGTCGCCAAATTGAATTTTGAGTGACTCGACTCCTTGGTAGGTGATAATCATAGTTGCTCTAATTATAGCAGATTTGGTTCTAAAATAAAAGTGGGAAGCGTCTTGTTTTAGGCCGTATTTTATCGTTTCCTAGAGATATCCACATATTCTGCTTGACATATAAAACGGGTATGCTATAATCTATAAACGTTATCTTTGAATAACTAGCAAGGGGGATCGGCAGATGCCTTACCCGCATATGCCGGCCACAGACAGAGGGCAAAACCTGTCTGTGGCCGCTGACATTTTGAACCACGTGCAACATATATAGTTCAAACGTTTCCCGCGGGGCCTACAGCTTCGCGTCAAGCCACCAACCATTGTGTCGGTGGCTTTCTCTTTATGTATAGTTTTCGTTTGACTTGAAGCAGAAATAGTAGTATGATCACAGAAGTTCCTAGAGATCTTCCCAATCGCTTTTACCAAGGAGCGTGCCCGTGCTTGAAAAAATTGCAATCCTTCTTGTGTTACTTTGGGTCATCGGAATGATGTTTGAATTCACTGCAGGTGGACTTATACACTTTCTGCTTGTACCTGCAGCAATAATGCTTATAGCTGGTTTAAGCATTAATCAGAAGAATGAATCTTCTTAGCATACGTAGCTTCACATTTGTGAGGCTTTTTTAATATAGAAAATCTGCTTTAGATGTAGATATGGTAGACAAAAAAGTTTTTTTATATAGAATATCCTTACCCTGTAAGACAGGACTTATCAATTAATAGCGTTTTCATAACCCCTAGCCTGAGAATATCCTGCTTAGCAAGGCGAGGAAGAAAACAAGGTAGTCGTATAGAAACGTACGACTATCCAAGAAAAATATGAAAGAGAAAGATACTAAGGAGGAAGTGCAGGACGAAGAAGGTGTAGAAGCGAAGAAAGATAGTGTGATGACAGCATTCTTGTCTAAGAGTGCGACTCCCCCATCTGTCGATGATCTAGTAGAAGGTGTAGTTATAGGTATAGACAAGTCAACAGTTTATATAGATTTACCACCATTTGGCACAGGAATAATCTACGGCCGAGAGTTTTTGAACGCGCGTGACATAATCAAAAAAATAAACCTTGGTGACTCTGTGGCAGGTAAAGTAGTTGCTCTTGATAACGCAGAAGGTTATATAGAAATTTCTCTAAAGGAAGCACGCCAAGCACTCATATGGGGTGAAGCAGAGGACGCGATTAGAGACAAGAAGGTGTTTGAACTTCCTGTCACGGATGCAAACAAAGGTGGGCTCATCATAGTATGGCAAGGTATTCAAGGATTTCTCCCAGCTTCACAGCTTAAACCAGAGCATTACCCACGTGTCGGCGACGGAGACAAAGACAAGATTCTCGACGAATTGAGAAAACTCGTAGGACAAAAAATTTCTGTCTCTATAATCGGAGCAGTTCCAAAGGAAGGAAAGCTTATTTTCTCGGAAAAAGACGGGGAGAGTAAGGATAAGGGTGCAATTATAGACAAGTACACTCTTGGTGATGAAGTACCTGGTGAAGTAACTGGCATTGTAGACTTCGGAGTGTTTGTAAAGCTTGAGGAAGGGCTTGAGGGTCTTGTGCACATTTCAGAAATGGATTGGGCACTAGTAGAGAATCCTAGATCAATGTACAAAGTCAGTGACAAAGTTAAAGTAAAAATTATTGAAATTAAGGACGGCAAGGTTTCCCTATCTATCAAAGCTCTGAAACCAAACCCTTGGGTTGAAGCAGCCAAGAAGTACAAGAAGGACGATGAAGTCAAAGGTGTGATCATTAAATTCAACAAGCATGGAGCTCTTGCATCAATTGAAGAAGGTGTGGCTGGACTTGTACACATTTCAGAATTCGGAAGCGAAGATAAATTGAGAGAGAAACTTGAACTTGGAAAAACATATGATTTTAAGATTACCCTCTTTGATCCTAAAGAGCAGAAAATGGCTCTCTCGTTTGTAGAAAAAGGGAAGGAATAGAACGAGGAAGAATAAGGAATAAAGAATAGAGAATGAGGAGGAAATACAGTTGTAGGGAGGCGGAACAAAAATTCTTCTGAAAGTCAGAAGAATTTTTGTTTATGTGAATACAAGCCTGCAAGTTTGTGGAGGTTGCAAATGAATAGCTGTTGGTATAAGTTGGTTGTAGATTTGACCATCCACAAGGAGACTACTGTGAGTCAGGCACTGGAACAGAACGATCACCGTGTTGAAGCCGTAGTTCTATTACTCTGTGGAGAAATCCGAAGTAAAGATAATGCAACGGTAGATCCAGAAAAATTAGTTAAAATGCTTCCATTTTTTCTCTTAGGATTGAGAATATATTCCACGGGAAGATTCGAGCCGCCACGTTTCTATGGAAATATAGAGACATGCGTGGAACAAGCTCTATCATCTGGACTAACAGGTGGTATATTTTACAGGAGGATTCCATCGAAGGATCTTTATTACTTCGAAGAAAACGCCCGTAGTAAAATTCAATCTACCTATAACCACATGTTCGAGAAAAGCGTCCTAGCGGCTGCTCCGCAAGCTCTTTATCTGGCATTCGCAGCTTTTGTGAATGAAGTTCCCTGGAATGAAACAGCTAAAGCGATGGAAACGTCACTTGGACAAATATAAGTCACTCCGAGCCATGCTCGGTTTTTTCATTGCAAATTTTTAGCTGAATGCTAGTCTGAGACAAGAAGTGTCCTCCTACAAAGGAAGCAACATGACGGAACAACAGTTAGATTTAAGCCGATTTTGGGCACTCGATGCAACCCCTGAACAAGCTCGAGCAGTAAAAGCAACTTTCCTCCTTGAGTACTTGCTTTGCGCTATCGCTAGTGAAACCGGGAGTACTACGCTATGGGCAAAACCTTTAGAACTTTATAAGTATTTTTCTGTTTTTGCAAAAAAAGTTGGTTTGATTGGTGAAGTCTATGAGTTACACAATGGTATATGCATAGCTATGGAGTGGAGAAAATGCTTCGATAAGAGCAACTCTCCAGTTGATGAAAATGAACTTATTGCAATACATTTATTTTCCTTCAATCCAGCCGCTACAATCCAAAAAGCAGTTGCTATCGCAGAGATAATTGGGATAAATGCTGACGAAAAAACTTTGCTTGATGCTGCTCGTGCTTTTCTTGATTTTGAAAAGTAAAAGTAACTGTACCATAAAGGTGCAGTTTTTATTTTTAATTTTCTAATTACTATCTGCTGTCTACTACTTATTACTACCTCAATTAAACCTATTCATCGCAATCTCTCTGCCTTCAAGAAACAAGGTCTCGAGTGCCCCAGTAACTTTCTTTGAAGTTTTTTTCAGTATTTCGCTTTCAGATAGCCTCCATTTTCCTAAAATGTGTTTGTCTACATCCTTATCACCACTTGGTTTCTTGATCTTGCCTGAGGGAGTTACGGGACTTATGCCAACACGAATTCTTACAAAACCTTCCGTCTTTAGCGCTTTCACAATAGATAGTACCCCCCTATGCCCACCCGTACCCCTATTAAAGGAGATCTTAATTTTGCCTATAGGCATATCTAGATCATCGTGTATCACCACTAAAGTTTCTGCTTTCTTCTTGCTCGTTATTAGGGGCTTGAGACTTGAACCAGATTTGTTCATAAATGTTTCTGGGAAAATTACTTGGATCTTTTCCTTCCCAACTTTTCCATCACAAGTCAGTGCTTGAAGCTTCTTATCAAACTGAAGTTCCGGAAAGTCAAAAGACTTGAGAAAATTTAGAACCACCACTCGGCCAGCATTGTGGCGTGTATCTCGATATTCTTCACCAGGATTTCCAAGACATGTGATTACATACATAAGTTAATTATAACAGATGATAATACGATAAAAATGTAGTGCTTTTACGGCAAGTAATAAATTTATTACGCTTTGAACACCTAAAATACCTAGAACATCCCAAACACTCTTGTGTCAAACCGTCATATCATAATACAATAATTCAAATTTAACTTTATGGATGATAACAGACCTACCGTAGATTCTACAAATACTGAACTTAAAGTAGAAACTAAAACTAAACAAAAAAGTTTTTGGAGAGAACTCGTCGAATTCGCATTTATTGCGCTTATCATTGTCATCCCGGTTAGAACATACATAGCTCAACCATTTGTGGTGAACGGTGCATCGATGGACCCAACATTTTTAAGCGGAGAGTACCTCATTGTTGATCAACTAACTTACCACTTCGAGCAACCCGCGCGTGGATCAATACTCATATTCAAGTATCCGAAAGATCCATCTAAGTATTTCATTAAAAGGGTTATTGGGCTTCCAGGGGAAACAGTAAGTATTGTAAATGGTGTGGTTAGCATAATAAACAATGACAACAAAGAAGGGTTTGAACTAAACGAACCTTACATTAAGTTTGACAAGAAAGATGACAGCCGCATTACTTTAGACGACGAAGAGTATTTTGTAATGGGAGATAACAGACTTGGAAGCGCAGACTCAAGACTGTGGGGACCAATGCCAGAGGAAGATATTGTGGGCAGACCACTTGTGCGTCTCTTCCCTCTCGGGAAAATTGGCTGGATGCCAGGAGATGAGAGAGCATTATTTAAAAACTAAATGAAAGCAGAAAAAACAAACAAAAAAAAGCAGGCAGGTAAAGTTGCTGCGTGGGAAGCAAAAGATATGACTAAAGAAATGATTACTGCTTCGTATTTTGGATTTATTCCCACAAAAACTCCAGATGTATCGAAGGACGACCACTCGAAACTCCGATCACTTAAAGATCCGTATTACGAAACAGACCGAATACATGCAGAATATCCGTTCTCATTTGATGCATTAGAAAAAATTGCTTTGTTCCGATCATATCTTGATTGGGGGATTGCCTCTCTTCCACACCCGGTTCTAATGTCATACAGAAAGCCAGTTCATGGGACAGAACACAAGAAGGGTACAGACTCTATCCTAGGGCTTGAAGCGTTCGGGCTTTCTGGTAGCGCCGCTGAAGCATTGCTTCTCAGGTCTGCGCTTTCAATATTAGAGGACTTGGGCTTCAAAAATCTCTGCATAGAGATAAATAGCATTGGGGACAAGGAGTCAGTTGCTGATCTCGAGCGTGCTACCGGAACATTTGTTCGCAAAAATATTAACGCCATGAGTGCTGAAGAGCGAAGACTCGCAAAAAAAGATGTCTTTGATCTACTTCGCACCCCAAGCGAGAGATCTGATACTGTTCCGGAAGTTCCGAAATCAATAAGTTTTCTGTCGGAGAACTCACGAATTCATTTCAAGGAAGTGCTTGAGTATATTGAGAGCTTCAATACTCCTTATACTATCAATTCTTCTCTTATCGGCTCCCCTTGCTTCTGCTCCGAAACAACTTTTAAGATTATGGAAGACGATGGAAAGAACAAGCAAACTCTTGCCCTAGGATACAGATACTCAAGACTTTCAAAAAAGATTGGTTTCAAAAAAGAACTGCCAGCAATGGGGGTAACTATTTCCCTCGACAAGAAAGATTCTGCAAAGCTCCCTAAGAAACAGTTTAAACCAAAATTTTATCTTATACAGCTCGGACTCGGTGCTAAAATGCGTGCCCTAGAAGCCATAGAAGTTCTAAGACACGCGAAGATTCCTGTGGCATTCTCGCTTGGCAAAGACAAGTTCCAGAGTCAACTTGGAAGTGCCGAAAACATGAAGGTTCCTTATGTGCTTATAATTGGACAGAAGGAGGCAATAGAGAATTCTATTGTAATAAGAGATATGAATACTCGAGTGCAAGAGACCGTAGAAATTAAAGAGCTACCGGACTACATAAGGAAGTTGAAGTAACATCCTTTCACTCGTCCAGTGCCCAAAAGCCAAAATGTTATTGACATAACATTATTATGTTGGTATTGTTTGAAAAGATTGATCGTTATCATCACTAATAAATCTACTCTTAAGCAAGGACAACATCGTGGATGCACTCGAGACGGTTAGACGAGAAAGAGCAAGGAAAGGCATACCCGCTCCTGCCAAGAAACCGTTTGAAAGGGACGGAGCAGCGAAGTTCAAAAAGAATATTCGCCAGGCTATACTAGGTGCTGTATACTCCACCCTACCCAAATACTGCAATGTATGCAGTAATCAGATTGAATACAGAGGTGAAAGTGCTGACAAGTGGCATCGCATCAGTCGCTGTAACAAATGCCAAGAAAGTGATCGTCACTCCCCAGAAGAAAAGTTCTGCAGTTACTGTTTGGTTATGATTGATCGTAGTGCATACATTGCAAACGATGGTACACCGATTGGATGGGGAGCTGTTTCGAGATGTACTACCTGCCGTCCCATTATCGATGACCTCATGCGCTACGTAAATAGGAGTGTTGAACAACTCACCACAAAGTTATCTTGCAGGCTTGGAGAAGCGATAGATCGTAAATCTGGTAAGAAAACCACACCACTACGTAGCCCAAGCAACAAACAACTCTCACTTCTGAAAGACCACGGAATAGCAGCGCCGCCAAATCGTCTTAGTTGCTATCGTCTCATCAACTACCTAATCATAGGAAATGAGACACTGGGAAGAAATTTCTCCGAACGTGTCAGAATTACACTTCGCTATCAGAAAAAGTGGATTGGCCGGAGGGTCTCTCTTTATGGAAGAACCGGAAAGGTTTTATGGCTCCTTCCTGTTCGTACTACGGAGGTCCTCCAACTGCGAGAGACGCACGGACACAAAAGGTTTCATCCTTTCAAAGCAGTTTTTAAGGGTGATGATAACAAAGGAAAAGTAATATTCTTATCTTTTCTGAAACAAGAAGACTAGAACACACCTCAAGACATAGAACGTCTTGAGTTTTTTTATTGCAATTGCGGAGAATCCTTAGACGACTTGTCGCTAGGGTGAATCCGCAAATACAGACTAGATGTCGGCGAAGCCGACACTGCTTAGAACATTGTTTGCCCTGATGCCTCGTCTAATACCCTGCCAAAGCTTTGTGAGGAAATAGCTTATTACGAGGTATAAGACGAGGCCAATTTTATTTACTTTACGTTCTGCTGCTCATGTGCTAATATTTTACCCCTATGATAAATATTGAAGTCGAAAAGAACCAGAACGAAAATAGCCTATCCTTGCTTCGCCGATTTACCAAAAGAGTGCAAGGAGCGGGTATTTTGCCACGGGTACGCTCTATCAGATACTCCAGCAGAACTATTTCTGAAGCGGTAAAACGTAAGAAAACCCTTAAGCTCCTAAGGAAACGTGAGGAGGTAGCAAAGCAAGTAAAATTGGGCAAAATTGTAGAAAATGTCCGACGCAGAAGATAAATATAACCTAAGCATTCGCAATCTTACAAAAGGCAAGGCTCTCCCCTTGCCTTTTGTAAAGATTAAGCAAGCAATACTTGGCAATAAGTATGATTTGTCTATTGTCTTGTGTGGGGATGCTCTATCACACAGACTTAATCGAATATACAGAGGGAAGGACAAACCCACAAATGTACTATCATTCCCTCTTTCAAAACAAAAGGGAGAAATTTTTTTAAACTTGCCGCTATTAAAGCGGGAAGCACGTACAAACGATTTAAGCTTCATGATTTATACTTCACGAATGCTTATCCACGGTCTACTTCATTTGAAAGGAATGGAACATGGCGCTACAATGGAGCAAGCAGAGCAGAAGTTTTTCATTAAGTTTAATATTTGAAAAACTTTCGCGAATGAGGAATAAGGAATGATGAGTTAAGAGAATTATTCGTCATTCGATTTTCGTCATTCGCCATTTCATTTATGAGTCGAAACATCACCACAGGAATAGATATAGGAACATACCAGATTAAGGTTGTTATTGCTGAACGGACGAGCGAAGACGGCTCACACCCCAGAATCCTCGGTACAGGTTTCACTGAATCTAAGGGCCTTAGACATGGATATATAGTAAATGTAGGTGAAGTAACAAAGACACTACGGGTAGCACTCTCACAAGCAGAGAAAGCAGCAGGCATAAAAATTAGGCAATCCTATGTATCAGTGGGTGGTGTGGGTCTTGCAAGTATAGTATCAACTGGCACCGTTATGATTACGCGTGCTGACTCTGAAATATCCGAACTTGATATAAAGAAAGCTATGGAAATTGCAGAGGAAGAAATCCCAAAAGCCCTTTCTCAGAATCGCAAAATAATATATGCAATCCCGGTTAAATATAAGGTTGACGGCAAGGAAGTAATGGGTAACCACCCACTTGGTATGCGTGGACTGAAACTTGAAGCAAGGGTTTTGTTCATAACATGCCTTGAGCATCATCTGAAAGATCTTGTGGAAGCTGTGGAGGAGGCAGGTGTAGATGTAATAGATATAGTGGCCTCACCGGTCGCAGCAAGTTTCGTGACTCTCACCAAGGCTCAAAGAATAGCTGGGTGTGTGCTTGCAAATATAGGTTCAGAAACTGTTTCTATTGTGGTGTTTGAGGATAGTAACCCGATATCACTTGAGGTTTTCCCCATTGGTTCCACAGACATTACTCATGACATAGCACTTGGTTTGAGGGTGCCGCTTGAGGAAGCGGAAAGTATAAAGCTTGGTGGTATAACACAGACCAATTATCCTAAAAAGAAACTAGACGAGATAATAAACGCGAGACTATCAGACATGTTTGAGCTTATTGAGGCTCACCTGAAGAAAATTGGAAGGAATGGTCTTCTTCCTGCTGGTATTGTTATCACCGGAGGAGGATCAAGTATTTCTATGCTCGAGGATTTCGCGAAACTTTCGCTCAAACTTCCATCGCGAATTGCGCATATCAATTTTCCAGAAAAGGAGAAAGGTAAGTTCAGAGATGCGTTCTTTGCTACTGCACTTGGTCTCTGTATTATCGGTTTCAACGAAGGTGAAATAGGAGGTAAAATTGTAATGAAATCTTCAATAAATATTTTGAGAACTGTAAAGGATTGGTTCAGACCTTTCTTGCCATAATTACAAAAAAAACTTGTCATACACTAATGACAAGATCGCACCACAACCACTAACAACCAGACCAAGTGCTCCCACTACTTGTGAACAACCACCACACTCCCTTACTGTGGTTATCTGCAAGTCTAGAAAACGCCCACAAGCATAAACACATACTTACCAAACCCCATAGGATCCATAGCATGGTGACCTTCGTTTGGGTAGCAAATCTAATAAAACAATAACACGCGAATTTACTGCCTTCAAGGTGCTTTCCTTTTCAATCCGCTTTGTTAATATGTCTTTACTATTTAAGAAATAGAAGTATTATTCTTACATATAGGAAATTCGACGGATATTCGCCCTATTTTGACTTATCCCCTACACACAACTTATTAAACTTATTAACTTACGATGCCCCAAGTAAAACCAGACGTTGAAACATTTGCTCGAATCAAGGTAATCGGCGTAGGCGGTTCCGGCAAAAACGCGGTTAATCACATGATAAGCTCCAAGGTTCGTGGAGTAGATTTTATTGCTATAAACACTGACGCCCAAGACCTCCATCATTCACTTGCAAAAAGGAAGATTCATATAGGCAAAAACCTCACTCGTGGGCTCGGAACTGGTATGAATGTAGATCTCGGAAAGCGCGCCGCAGAAGAGACTAAAGAAGAAATTCAAGAATCAGTTAAGGGCGCTGATATGGTTTTCATTGCCTGTGGTATGGGAGGAGG
>JAGVCW010000024.1 GCA_020059045.1 Minisyncoccota bacterium
CCGCCTTTATAACAAGGAAAAACGATACCGAAGCAAGAATTGCACCACCAAGTGTTAATAGTAGAGACAAAGGAGAAACGAAACTCCAGTCAACAAAAAAGACAAAGGGTATAGAAATCACTAAATTAGTGAAAGCGATAGCGGCTGTAAAATCTATTGAGTGTATTCGTACAAGAGCCTTCTTTTCCACTAAGGCAGACGCGGCGAGGAATACTGCGGCAAGAAGTGCGTATATGAGCCAGGACATTGGGGTAGTAATTAGTAGTTAGTAGATAGAAATTTATAGAAATCATCGCCCCTCTTCAATTTTGCTTTTACACTACCACAAGAAGTGCGGGTGGCGAATGACCACATACCTTTTGGCTCGATTATCTTCTACGGCTGTACATGGCATGCTCCGTGACCCGTCTTTTCCACGTATTTCTGATGATACTCTTCAGCTCTAAAAAACTTTTGAGCAGGTACTACTTCCGTAACTATCTTATTATTGTAGGCGCCCACTGAGTTTAGTTTTTCAATTTTATTTTCTGCAATTTGCCTATGAATATCATCTGTATACAAAATTATTGACCTATACTGACTTCCAATATCAGGACCTTGGCGGTTGGGTGTAGTCGGGTCATGAATCTTGAAATAATGATCTAGAAGATTTTCATATGAAATAACTTGCGGATCAAACTTGATACGCACAACTTCTGAATGTCCTGTAGTACCTGTGCAAACATTTTCATATGTTGGGTTTTCAGTGTGACCACCTGCATACCCCACTTCAGTTTCTGTCACTCCAGGAATTTTAGAAAAATAATCTTCCACACCCCAGAAGCATCCTGCTCCAAAAATTGCTTGCCCGCCTAAACTTTTTTCTGATTTATCTTCCACTATCTGTTATTAATTACTAATGCTAAAAATAATTTAATTAAAAAAGTTTAGGCGGGTGAATTCATTTTTTTCGCTTTCCATTTTAATTTTTAATTTTTAAAAAAATACTCGACTCCGTCCCACCATCCGTCTTTGTCAGTATCACGGAGCTTTGGATCTGTAAGGGTACAGTGCGGGTCGCCTAGATACGAGCCGGAGCATGACTCTTGTTCGTCTGGCAAACCATCTTCGTCAGTATCGAGCATCATAGCTTCAAACCTCAATTTTATTGACTCTGAGGTGGTCGTACCCACTTTCGGATCTATGTACCACCCGCGATTGGGATTGAAATTTAGCACTTTAATATTATTATCTTCATCCACAGTGAAGTACGCATAGCCTCGTTCATAGCCATCTAGATCTTCTACCTTTACCTTTTCCAATTCAGTTGAAAGGATTATCTGATTTTTGTCCTGCCATACATTTACGAAGTTTTCTTTCTTCATTTCTTTGCTAATCTCGAAAACATTGTCCATGAGAGCGAAGCACTCTTTCTGCAGCTTGGCATCGGCACAGGTTGCAGACTGCTCGTGCGAAAGTGCCTTAACCCCGGCAATATCATGATTTCTTGCTCTGTCTAAGTAAGATGTGAGTACATTCCAGGCTCTGTCCCTTATAGAAAGATTTGTAATTGCTTCTGCTTCTGAGATTTCTACTTCTTCTGTGCTTGTAGCTATACCTCCCAAACCATCATCATTTCTAGCCACGTCGACATTTCTTGGTCTAAACCATAGGAAAAGAGCAATTAAAGCCACGAGAACAAGAACAAAAGTTAAGAGTTTTTTATTCATACATGTATTATATCAAAATTATCTCTTTGACTTTTCTACTACTTCTTTGCCACTTCTTTCGGCAAAATGTATGAAAGTGGCATTACAACCTCTTGCGATCCGGCTGAGTATGGAGCAACTTGGTATTCCTCAAAGTAGAATGTGATTGTGTCGAGTGCCCTGAGTGTAAAATTGTCGAAATTTTCTTTATTTGGACCAGCTCCGTCGTGAATCATGCTCATGTTTGGCAGAGTGTCTCCAGAAACTCTAAGTCTACTTTCGAGATAATTTATGGCAAACTGAGAAACTTTCTGTAAATAATCTGGGCTAGATGAAAAGAGAAATTCTAGGGTAACATCTCTATCATTTCGCAAATCATAATTAAATGTATAAATGTTTTCACCACCATGAGCTCCCCCGATGTAGAAATGCGTTTTAATTACGAAGCTCACAACATCATCTGAAAGTGTGGCGGGTGCCCAAGAAGTACCGAAAGTGTAGTCGAACTTGAGATTCTCTCCACCTTTAGATGTTTCGATACGTCGAGATCTGCTCTCATCTGCCGACTTCTTGAACCCATCACTTGCCCCAAGGACAACAGTTTCTATCTTTTCATTGAAGTCATCTGGAAGGTCTGGAAATTGCGGATACTCAATGTAAATACTATAAACATCATTTGATTCCTCAAAAGTTTTCGTAACAATACGCAGTTCATTGTCGTTCGGCAAAGCGATGATATAAAAAATGACAAAACCAACTACAAAAAAAATTACTGCGACTATTAATTCTTTTCTGAAATTCTTCATTAAGGTAAAATTACTTTTGTATTGTACAACAAAGTTTTCAATATACTTCTACCCACTCAAATTTAGTAACAGGCAATGGGGTCGCAATATTTATTACATTAAAGTTTAAGCGCCCGATAATCTGCCCTCGAATGTTTTCTACATTCACGCGCCACTTTCCTTCTGTTGCATTCGCTTTAAACGTGTACCCCCTATATCCTCCATCACGTCCACCACGAATTGGAAAGCCAACGCGACTTACTGTAGCCCACTCATTATTAGTTTTACTCAGATACTGCCAGTGGTGAACAATTTGGGTATTTAGGTCGGTCGGTGCAAACACAGAGCTGTAAACATACACATGCTCCCCAGGGGCCACATGAACTGTTTCATCTCTTCCCCACCACTTAGATCCGGAATCGGTTTCTGCAAGAGCCCGGTAGCCAGTCGAGGTCCTCTCCACTAGCTTGTATACACCCGATTCCTTGAGTGATAGAGGAATGGGAGGAAGAATATTTGTAAAATAGAGAATGTTTACAGTAGTAAATGCTATAAATACTCCTGCAATTATCATTTTCCTACTTGCAAGAATGAGGGCAGGTACGAGTTTTGTTAAGTAACGAACTAGCAAGTAGAAAAGGCCGAGTGCCAGTACACCACTTAGTAAGAAAGTCCACTCATTCATGTGATGAATGAGAACTGGTACATAAAATATTAGGAAAGAAAAAAGTGCGACGAAAAATATAGTTAACTGATAACTCAAACGTTCATAGAACTTTCTCTGTGTTTCCCCTGTAATAAGAACAAGAAGTATAAGTATGAGAAACGGCCAGCTCGTAAGCAGAGATGCGCTTCGTGAATAAAATACTAAAAATCCGCTGAAAAGCCCGCCGAATGTAAATTGTATTACGACAGGAAGTACGAAAATGAATTTATCAAAGATACTATGTCGCAAGACACCACCCTTATGTAGATTGAATAGGATGATTGAAAGACATGAAATAGTTAGGTAGAAAAGTAAAATCAGATTCTCAAACAAAAGATCGATACGTCTTAAAGTAAGGTTGTCTATCACAAACCCAGTGAGAAGTGAGGCTGAAGAAATATGCCTATCGTATTTTATGAACCACTCCTTAATCTTTTGTATATTCATTGCAAAAATTATACCAACAAAAAAGCTTGCCGAAGCTTATAGCATTGGCAAGCATCCACACTAACGTTTCAAAAACAATCGGCTGAGCCCGCTTACAACTCCATTGAATAGGTGGCTCATTGCCAGGCGGAGTTCAAACAGAGCCCACACCAATAGACCAACAAAGACTACTACCCACACCATGAAACGAGCAAGAACCACTGTCACCTCTTTCGTCACTGCGTAAGTCATTTCACCCCCAACTTGCCCCACCCTGTTCACAAGTCCCTTGACTCTTTCACCTATGGTAGTTGGCACTGTAGAGACCAATTTTACTTCCTCTGGTTCAAGCCATGCAAGAGCTTGCTGTACCCCTCGATCAACAAGGAATGACCCTGCAATAAAACCCGGTGCACAAGTGCTCATGTAGAGGAGTATTGCTGACACAAAAAGGTGCTCAAACATCTTTCTTGTCCGGACTTTCCCACTTGGTTCCGTAGACATCTGTCTCCCGCGAAGAAGGTTTGAGTTATTCAGTCTACAGATATTATACAATATATAAATCTAATATGCAAGTATATACGTTATACCAATTTAATTCACCCAAATAAAAACCTCCGTTACGCTTGCGGAGGTTGTATTTCTACTGCTTTACCTTTTCTTCCTATTCTTACCCAAACACTCTGCACTACCTCACCATCGTTTATCTTTCCTACAAGCAAACTCACGAGCTGAGAGTATAAGTTCCTGTCCTTACGTAAATCTTCTAGATCATGGTATGTTCCTTCGGGCAGCATACCAAGTCCTACCGCTCTTATTGTTCCTTTTGAACCTTGTAGATAAGCACTGAACCAGAATGCCGAGCCTCGACTAGTAAACACGGGAGCGGTAGGCTTTACTTCTCCAAGTGCAATCCTTCTTGCCAGTTGAAGAGCCTCCGAGGAAATTCGCCATCTGTTGTGATAGTTATGCGGTAAAACTGTTACAAGCTCTCCAGTGGACTCATCTTGTACTGCTACAAACCAATTTGCATCAACCATGCTAAAGAACAACTTGTGCGCCTTGTTTGTGCTCTCATCTTTCCCAATTAGGACAACGAGTCCATTATCAATCAACTTCTTAACTTCTTGTGGGTCTAAATTGAGTCGTTTGCTTGCTTGCCTAAACGAGTGCACAGTAAAACGTGCTTTCATTTTCCTCCCAAGTAGCGGGGCAGAATTGCCTTAATTTTTTTATACCACAAAGAATCGCACCCACAAAGTTTTTATAAGAAAACCCTCAAAGTACACATACCAGCCATGGCGTATATACGTATTACTTGCCAATACTAAACGCAACCTAGAGCATTTTTGCACTAAAAAGGGTGCTAACTCTTTTCGGTTAACACCCACTTGGTTTCACCAGCTTTTCCGCCAACAGGAGATACATACTCTCTTAGCACCCCGAGAGATTGTGACACACCGTTAACAGACAGCTGGGCCTTATCTGCAATTTGGCGGGTAGTTGCTTCCCCACCAAGATCTGATAGTGCTCGCAAAATAAGCCGCTGACGCCTCTTAAGCTTTTTCTCGGTCATACCAAGCCTCCATGTATGCAAGTTTGTTAATCTATAAAAACCTTATACCAACAAGTGCCATTTTACAAATCAAAAATTTGAACCGTTTTACCTGCCCATCATATCCATTAAACCCTTGAAACACTGCGGAAGTTTATACCAGCCAGCAGAACCATTTAGATGCCCACCTTTTCTAATAACTACAAGTTTTCCCCTTAACTCTTTGGCCAAATATTTCCCTTGATCTAGAGAAACACTTTGATCATTATCACCGTGAATGATTAAGAAACTTTTTGTTTTTGATTTAATAATTTTAAAGTTGAAAGGTTTTTCCAGGAATATTGCCACTTTTTTCTTTTTGGTTTTGTATGCAGGACTAGAAACAAGTACTACTCCTTTTACATTCTTTGCATTTGTACTTTCCAGAAAACGTAGTATTGCTGGAGAACCTAAACTATGCCCCACGAGATAAATTTGATCTCTCGGGTTACTTTCTACATGTCTCTTGATCTCTTCAACCCATTCAGAAGGAACGGGGTTACTGGGGCTTGGCATAGCCAAAGCACAGGAGTAAACACCTTGTTTCTCAAGTTCTACCATAAGCCAAGGACGCCATCCTCCATTGGGACTACCCTCAAAGCCGTGAACCAAAAAAACTTTTTTCATACTGACAGAATATACCTGTGGAGATTAAAAGAGAAGCAAGGTTTTACTCTTTTTCTTGCTGTGAAAGCTTACAACTGGCTAGTATGGTATGTTGTCCTTGTGAAAAAAGAACTACGAAAGGTCAAGAAATATCGTTTTCAGCTACTTCACGCATGGATTGTAGAACATTTTGATCCGTGTCGGGTAGCTGATATAGGAGGAGGAAAAGGACTTCTTGCTCTTTTCCTTAACCAAAGTGGATTCCAGTCTATTGTCATAGACCCCTTTGACCAGTCACTCCCTGTAAAATACAAAAACTTAAATAAGCAAAAATTTAAGATTTCTAAAGAAGAATCCGTGCCAAGAATTAACGCTATATTTGAAAAAGAAATGGCTAAAGATTTTAACCTTCTCATTGGCCTACACGCACATGGCTCCAATATGAAAATTATAGAAGCTACTGCGGAACATAAGAAGGATTTCATTCTCTTGCCATGCTGTGTGATTGATGAACCAATTACTCCTCATGCAGACATAAACTGGTTTGATTCTCTGGAACAATATGCAAACCTGCTTGGACTTAAAACAAAAAGATTTGAACTAAACTTTAGAGGACAAAATAAAGGTTTCTATTCAAAAAGAGAGACGTAGGCTTCCTCTAACTTTTGCTCTCTATTTTCTGACATGTCAAAATAGGATACCCCATATTTTTCTGACTCAGATTCGAACATTTCACTCATAGAAACAAGTTCTGCTGGTAACTTCTTTTGTTCTTCTTCAGGTAGCCCACTCACCCAATCATCGTGCTTTGCAAAACCTTTTATTTCTTCTAGCGACACTTTGCTTGTGCCGAGAAAAACTGCCTTGATTGGAAATTCTTCCTGAAGCATCTTAATGTGCTCTGGGAAGAACGAGTCTCCTTCAATCAAGTAGCTGGGCAAAGTCCATGTCATAGACCTTACAAACTCTTTTAAGTAAGGGAAAAATTGTGCAGGTATAGTCTCCCACTTACCAACACGTATACCCAACTCTTTATAAGCACGGTCGAGTGAGTGTGTCAGCACATCAGCAGGAATAAAGGGAATCTTGTTTCTTTCCAAGATCATAGTAGCGAGCGTCGTCTTACCTACACGTGGAGTGCCTCCAATAAAATAATACATACTCTAAGTATAACCAGAATAAAAATTTATTCTTCCCCTCAAAAGTTACTTTTTTGTTTAAGTAAGGAGTAAATGGGTTTGAAATTTAAATAAAAGAATCACAAAATGTTAGGAAATAAAATACAGTTAGCCTCAATTAATAGTACTAAAACAATTTAACACACTCCTTTCTCATAAATGGTCCAGTAATCTCAACTTGCGGTTCGCCGTGCAATAAAATTTCTGATGCGGGTATATCATTTACTTTTCGTACCCTTTTCTTTATTCGATCTTCGTTCATATCCGCAATGGTTGCACCATACACTACTCCTTTTAATTTTGACCAAACAGCAGCACCAGCACACATCGGGCAAGGTTCGTGTGTGGTATAGAGGATACAACCTTCCAAACTTTTTGAATTTAATTTTCTAGAAGCTTCACGAATAACATTTACTTCAGCATGTGACGTCGGATCTTGGTCACGGTTAATATATACGCCTGCTTTAGCAATTACTTCCCCATCTTTTACAATAATAGCTCCGACAGAATATTCTCCCTCGGCTTGAGATCTAATTGCCTCTTCTATCGCAAGTTTCATAAATTTTTCTTCAGGCTTAAGCATGAAAGTGCATATGTCTAAATTAGGTGCATTCTCTTATATTTAACTGAAATATAGATTCTCATACATACCCATAATAAGATAACTGCTACTGTTAAAAAAAGGTGCATACCAGGGTTTATTAAAGTTAATATAATTGCTAAACCTCCGACAGCCGCTTCGATAGCATTGAATTTCAACCACTTTTTAATCTGTAAACCTTCCTCTGGATATTCTTTTATTGCACGTCCAATCCAAATCATATCGAGAATGCGAAGTAGAACAAACGAAACCAGGAAATATAATGATGTTTCTTTCTGTGTTGAGAATATATACAAAAACAAGTTAAACATAATTATCACGTCAAGAATAAGATCGAATTCTTTCTTTGGAGGATATTTCCTAAGTGATGGACCGTAGTCGATCCAATAATCAATAATATCCACATAAACAAATACAAATGCCATATACTGCCAAGGAGCTGTGAGTGCCGTCCACCATTGGAAACCAAGACCAAGCACTATACCAATCATTATGTCTATGAACTTCAAGCTAAAATCTTTTGTATTCATAGATAAAGTATATCAGTTTGAATAACGCGTGAGTGTCCTACATAGCAAATTTCTCAGGACACTCCAAAAATATAGTCGTCTTCACCTCCTTATTTTTGGGTGACCGACGGGGCTCGAACCCGCAACAACCAGATCCACAATCTGGGACTCTACCAGTTGAGCTACGGCCACCATAAAACATCACAGTTATAGCACACTTCAAACAAAAAACTAAATGTTATAGTCTAAAGTCATGTCCCGAATGCTAAATAAAAAATTCTTTGATAGAAAAACTGCTGTGGTGGCAGAAGATCTGCTTGGAAAATTCCTGGTGCGAAAAATCGGTAATAAAATTACTAAGGTAATGATTACGGAAGTGGAAGCATACGTAGGCCCACACGATCTGGCTTGCCACTCGGCAAGAGGACGCACTCCGCGCAACACACCAATGTTTTGTGAGGCCGGAACAATATATGTCTATTTCACTTACGGCATGCACTGGATGCTTAATATTGTGACAGAAGAAAGGGATTACCCAGCTGCAGTTCTAATACGTGGCACAGAAAGTATCACTGGTCCTGGCAGACTAACAAAGAAGTACAAGATTGATAATAAACTAAATGGAAAAATGATAGGCAAGAAAACTGGGCTTTGGATTGAAGATGGAAGCATAGATCGTAAAGTATGGAGAGTAATGCATACACCTAGGATTGGAATCGATTCAGCCGGACCAGTTTGGGTAAATAAAAAGTTAAGATTTGTGTTGGAAGAAAAGTAATTGATTCGGGGAGGACTTGAATCTTACAGATTCTGTACACCTTTCGTATCGTGCTCGTGTACTCCGCGCGATATACTCAAGGTCTTCGAGTCCTATCACACAAGCAAAATCTTTTGCTTGCTCCGCTCACAATTTTAAAACCCCTTTCGGAGTTTAATTTTGTGCCCGGGACAGGACTCGAACCTGCATGCCTTTCGGCGCTACCACCTCAAGGTAGTAAGTCTACCAATTTCTCCACCCGGGCATTTATAAATTTCTACTAACTTTTTGCCTGTCTTGCAACGCAATAATAGCTAAAGACTGATCGATTTTCAATCTTTTTTACAAAGCAACAGAAAAATTGGTTTTATTTTTCTGAGGTAGGAGTAGTTTCAACTAGTGCAGGTTCAGCTGTTACATCTTCAACAATTTCTTCTTCTGGAGCAATGAACTGAACGTTTCTCATCTGGCGCTTGATGTCCTTGGCCGCCTTCTTACGAATATGGTAAAGCTTAGAACGTCGAACCTTTGATCTCTTAGTAATCTCAATCTTATCTATCATAGGAGAATATAGTGGGAAAATCTTTTCTACCCCCACTCCACTTGCTACACGGCGTACAGTAAATGTCGAACCAGCTTCCTTGCCATGCTTAACAGCAAGCACTAAGCCTTCAAACATCTGAAGTCGAGTCTTGCCCTTCTCTTTAATCTTCTGGGAAACCTTGACCGTGTCCCCGGATCGAATATCGAGTTTGGCTCGGGCAGAAATATTGACTGGAGAGATTGTATAAGAAATATCTGTCATGTTGTTAGGAAAATACCTTAACACAGCCCATCCCCTAAGGCAACTTCGATATAAGGCCTTTTGCCACTTCGAAGTCGGCAGGATAGGGAGATGTAACCTCAATTGATTTGCCTGAAACGGACTTAAAAATAAGCTTATGCGCGTGAAGTGCAAGTCGCTTAAAACCAAGCAGGGGCAGGCCTTTAGACGCATAAAGCTTATCGCAAACAACTGGATGATTGATAGCTTTTAAGTGTACTCTGATCTGGTGAGTCCGCCCGGTCTTCGGCGACAGCTCTAGAAAACTCACTTCTTTCTTTGATACCAAAACTTTATAATGTGTAATTGCATCTCTCGCCTCACCCCTTGCCCCACGCTGAGCAGACCACTGCCTGAAATCACTTCTGCTTCTTGCAATTGGACGATCTATGATGCCATCTCTTTCTTCAAAGTTCCCATACACAAAAGCATGATATGTTTTCTCTATTTCTCTGTCTTGAAATTGTTTTTTTAGAAATTCAAAAGATATTTGATTTTTAGCAAGAATCAATACACCAGAAGTGTCTTTATCAATCCGGTGAACGATTCCGGGACGGATAATAGGAATTTTGGAGTTTGGGTCATTAATAATTAGTGGCTCCCCTACTTCTTTCATTTGTGGAAAGTTGCGAAGCACCCAGCTTGCAACACTAACTTCATCCCGCTTGCCATCAGGGTGAACGATGAGTCCTGCGGGCTTATCAATACATAGTACTTCTTCGTCTTCGTACAAAATTTTAATTTTTTCTAGTTCCAACATAGCTCCAATATACTTTTCCTCGTAAATATTACAAACTTGATCATAGTGCCTGAGTAATATAATGTAGTAGCATCGGGCGATTAGCTCAGTTGGTAGAGCGCTTCATTTACACTGAAGATGCCAGGGGTTCGAGTCCTCTATCGCCCACTGTTATACTGGGAACATGGCCCGAACAAATTTTAGGGTAAAATTTTAACGGGTAAAGGGAAATTAATTTTGTCCCGTTCATTTAGCCGAGGTGGTGAAATCGGTAGACAAGCAGCGTTCATAACGCTGTCATCGTAAGGTGGAAGGAGTTTGAGTCTCTTTCTTGGCACAGATAAATGATTCGGGTGTTTGATTGACCACATTTATATTGCCCCCGTAGCTCAATGGATAGAGCAGCGCTCTTCTAAGGCGTTGATGTAGGTTCGATTCCTGCCGGGGGCACATGAGCGGAAAATATGAACTGCTTAATATTTTCCGATACATGTGCTGAACGGAGGCATGTTTTTTGAGCACAAAAAACAGCCGAGTTGGGGTCGCAGAAACTTTGTTTTGACGAAAACAAAGTTATCCGTGACCACATACTGGAAACCAAACTCTTTTGAGTTGAGGGGGACACTCCTGTCCAACCACCAACCCTAAGCAATTTTATATCGACGGGTCTGGGGTGGTGGAACGAACTGTTTTAAGTTCATTAAGCTTTACCTTCTTGCTTTCGTAGTAATCCACTGTGGATTCCAAAACTTTTTTGTCTAGTGTATTCTTTTTATCATTTGATAGAGCAGACACAGTAAATATTTCACCACGACTTATCTCGATGAATATATACATGCTGCCAGCCATAATAAGTATCCAGGCAAGAAAAAAGAAAATTATCATAAACTTCCAATCGTGATGCGCCTTAGAGCTTACTGTTCTGTATTCAGTAGGTCCTCGCTTAAGTTTCGAAAAAATTTCTTTTATCCTTATGTCTTTCATGTATTTATTTGAGTTTAAGTGCAACAAACTCGAACTCTGCTTGCCATCTACTTGGAGAACCCTTGGTTCCAGCAGAGGAAGACTGACCCGCATCACTTCCAAGACTTACACTTACTTGATCAAGTCTTACCTTGTATGGAAGATTTTCAAGGGCAGACAGAAAGTCTATTACATTTGCCCAAGGACCATTAATACCAACTTTTAGCCTTAGAAATTCTTTGAAATCATCTTTCCCTTTGTCTGGCTCAACCGCAACTGATCCGACACTTAGGTTTACTCCCATATCCTTCCCCAAAGTCTCCATACTTCCTATAAAATCATCTACTTCTTCTTGAGATACAAAATAAGAGTCAAGCAAAAGAATATCGTTACCACTTTCACTTAATGACGTTTTTATTATTCGAAGAGTTTCGTCTTTCTTGGTTTCATTTTCTGCTTCACTCGAAAGAACTGAAACATTTTGAGTTTGTGCTCTAATCTGCCAGAAAACTACTGAGTAAAGCCCCCATACAACAATGTTTAGAACCAGGCCTGTTGTCAATATTTTTTTTATTCCTTTGGTTGCATTCATGGTCAGAAAGTTCCCTTAAGTTGTATAGAAAATGTTGCATTTACTCCCTTTGTAAGATCAGACACGGGAAGATTAACCTCCTTAAACAAAGGCTCTTTCTTCAGGTCCTCTACAAAGGTAGAGAGTGATTCCCTGTTAAGCGCCACTCCTGTTAGCTGTATGGTGCTTGAATCTTTATTTGCGCTTCGCTTATACACCAAATTTCGAAGTTTAATATTTGTACTCTTCCTTGCTATAACCCGATCAAAGAGATCTTCGATAAGAATTTCATTTGGCGGCGGTGAAAGTGCAGCTAACTTTAGATTGGCCGCTGATAAAGTGCTTATCAGAAGTTCTGATTCTGCAAGAATCGGAGATTTCTTTGTTGTTTCGATCCGTGCACGAATATTCTCCTCCTTTGTCTGAGAAAGCAACTTGGAAGGAAATATACAGATAAGAGCAATTAACCCAGAGACCAGTAGAAAAAATAGTAAAACAACGAGCCTTCTCATTGAATACTCTTTGAGTATGTGCTTCTTCTCTGTTTCTGGTAGTAGGTTAAACATTTGATTACTTTATTGTACTATTTGTTGCTTATGACTTAGCGCGAGACCCACAGCTGATGCGTATCCGAGCGAATCCTTAAGCGAAATCTCTGGGATATAATCCTTGAAAGAAAAAGTATTGACCCAGACATTGCCAAGCACTGTAGCAATTCTAAGCTTGGTGAAAAAGTAATCTGTTATACCCGGGCGATAGCTTTCTTGCCCACACACTATTATCTTCTCTATCCCGTGTGTTTCAACTAAGTAATCTGTCTGACTTCCCCAGTATAGAAGAATTTTTTTGATCTCTTCGATAGTAGTATCAAGACCCATATATACACCTCCCCCGCTTTCGTCTGTCACATGATTTACTGCGGCTTCTGCCTTGTGCTCCAGATCACTTGAGGGTAAGTCAATTTTTTCTGGCAACGAAATTGGGACACTTGAAGAAAAGGCAACACCATTTTGGAACACTAGATAAAGACCTGCTTTATTTAAACTTATATTTATTACAAGGATTGGGCTTGGATCATTGACTGGTACCACGGCCTTAGAAATAGCCTGGGACTCAACCTCGAAATGTAGTGGGCTGAACCCTGCTTCACGAAACACAGACAGGTAGTCGGAGACAATTTTCTCTGGAAGAACTGTTACTCCCACTTGAGAGATTTTAGCCTCTCCATCTGGCTTTGAAGATAGTACTGTGTAGTCGAAAACAGCATCTGCAACAGAAATGGGAACATTTTCTTCTATACTAAATTCTATACTTGTCTTTATGTCTCTATCAGGAGCCTCTGTAATAGAAGTTCTAAACAAGTAAGCTTGCTCTTCAGGAAGAAGAGTGCGAACGTGCTCTAAGCCATATTGGTTACGAAAATCCTGCAACACCTTAACAAGTACATTTCGATTTGTAATTATTCCAGATTCTATTGTCCCAGGAGGAAGACTTGCTTCTCCGTATTGCCTAACGATGTGACCGTGCTTCCCTTTGCCAAATTCAAGAAATTTAATTCCATTTTCAGTAAGAGCAAGGCCGGGAGACGGCATTTCAAGAAACTTTGGTGCTGGAAAAAAGTCAAAAAAACTTTTGGTCATCCCGTTTATTATATCTCAAATATAGAAATTATTTCACCAAAGTACCTGGTGCAACAAAGTCCGGCACTTCAAATAGAATTATACTTTCCTCACTTGTAACAGCGAGAATCATTGCCTGGCTTTCCATCCCCATTATCATTCTAGGCTCAAGGTTTGCAACGAAGGCACACCGCTTTCCTACAAGAGATTGTGGGTCAGGAAAGTAGGCTGCGATACCTGAAAGAACTTGCCTAATATCTGCTTCTACAGAGCTCTCAACAAGAGGAAGCTTCGAGCCGAAATCTACACTTAGTTTAATAAGCTTGTCTGATCCAGCTACGGCTTCTGCTGACAGGATCTCTCCAATCTTTATCTCTACTTTTTTGAAATCATCTATTGTAATCATGCTGCGAATAATAACGAATGAGATGAAATGACACAACAGGAGTATTACGATTTTGGACCGAATGATACGAAAGTGAAAATGGTGCGGCTATGCGTTTCGTACTTTGTTCTTCTTTTTGTCTAAATAGCTCTTAAGGATTATCGCAGCTGCTGACGCGTCAAGCATACCGTGCTTACCTTGCAATCGTTCTGCCTCAGCTGAGGTGTAGAATTCTGGTTCCCAATGTAGTGGTAGAGTTACAGACTTCTTGAGAAGTCGACAAAACTCTTTCGCATCCTTCATTATGGAATTGTTTTCACCACCAAAATCCTTCGACTCCCCGAGAACTATGCTTTCGATTTTTTCCTTGGCACAAATCTGCTTAATACGTTGGATAAGACGCTTGTCGTTTGACAAGACGTCTAGAGGAAAGGCCACTTTGTTATCCTCGTCAGAAACCGCGATTCCTACACGTTTTATGCCATAGTCTATACCTAGATATTTCATATTTATGCCATTTTACCATATATTTTGCAATAATGCTAGTTTTTGGTATCATGTCGAAACTTGCCCGCCAAAGGGTCGGCGGGTCCGCCTGTGGCGGAGAACAATTATGTCTTGTATTTATGTATTAAAGAGTACAGTAAACGGGAAACTCTATACTGGTTCATCTAGAAAAGATAACCCGGACGATAGACTGGCAGCACACAACAGAGGTTCGACACGAACAACAAAGAACGGAAAACCGTGGAAATTACTTTATGTAGAAATGTATAATACATACACTGAGGCACGAAAAAGAGAAATATATTTGAAATCAGGCAAAGGAAGAGCGTTGTTAAAGCAAATAATATAAAATTGGAGGAGTGGCGGAGTGGTCTAACGCACTTGTCTTGAAAACAAGAGGGCTCGTAAGGGTCCCGTGAGTTCGAATCTCACCTCCTCCGCAACGACTCGCAAGTAGAGCTCGGTAGCTCTACGAGCGAGATGTCGGCGCGTGAGAGGTGGGATTCGAAAGCCGGAGCGCGACGGAGCGAGGCGGGGTCGCGGAAATTTTCAACAGAAAATTATCTGTGACCGAATCTCACCTCAATTTTTAGCCAAAAGGTGTACTGAAACTGTAAGTTTCGAATCTCTCTATTCTTTAAAGCTGATATACTTTTTATCATATGTCCTATAACTACACTTACATATTGATGGGAGTTGGTTTCGGTTTAATTTGGTTATCTTTTTATTTTATAAACAGCAAACTACGCAGGGAGATGTTGGTGATGTCTATAATTTTTGGCATACTGGGTCCAATCTCCAACATTCTCTTTATTAAAGATTGGTGGGCGCCATTAACTATTGATGGGACATCTGTTGGAATAATTGACTCTGCCTTTGTTGGTTTTGTCATTGGAGGTGTAACAGGAGTTTTGTATGAATTTTTTCAGCATCTCACCTCCAGAAAATCTTCAAAGCTTTTAAGTAAAAATGAACATGTCTGGTTCCTTCTTATGGTTCCCATATCGCTGGGAATTTTCTTTGGGGGTTTCTACCTTCTGCATCTTAATAGTTTTATTACAAGCACCCTCGCACTTTTTGTTCCAACAGTTGTTATTTTGTGGAGAAGAAAAGATTTAATAATTGATGCTTTTGCTAGCGGCATTTTATTAACTATTACTGCAGTGTTTATATATAACTTATTGGAAATCTTAACCCCAGGTTGGGTTAATGAATTTTGGCAATGGCAAAATACTTCTAAAATTATCGTGATAAATACTCCTATTGATGATGTAGCGCACTACTTTTTTCTCGGGTTATTTGGTGGTCCTCTATATGAATATTGGGAAGGAAGACGTCTAGCCAGAAGAGCTAGGTAATGAAGACAGAATCTTTAAGTTTCGAATCTCACCTCCTCCGCACTTAGAATCAAGTAGCCGGGTCCGCTCTACTTACACAAGACAGCTCAACCGAGCGATCTTCGTTTTTAATCTAGACAGTTCACTTTGGAAGTCCTATCATTGGAATGTATATATTATTAAAGCTTTTAACACTTTCTCATGACGAATGAAGAGGCTCCAAAATCTATAGAATCGACAGAAGAAAAGATAACTAGGGCAAGTAATCTTAATTTCAATGATTTTGTTCAAGAAATAAGCATATGGCCTGAGGATGAAATTAGATCAATGGTAGATTTTCTAGAAAACAGGAAAAAGAATATTGATGCTCACTACCAAGACTGGCTACCTGCTGCAGCACAACCAGGGAGGAAAAGGGATGATGCTTTCTTAGATGCTCTAAAGGCACGACTCAGCTAATCACTCGCAGAGTCCATTAAGAGAAAAGAGCCTCATATTGAAGAGAGGGTTACCATTGTTTAACAATGTCAAAATGAGTCAGGTCTATGAGCATTAAATAGGTTCTAACTTCGTCTAACACCCTCCGCAACGAACGAAGTGAGTGAATGAAGGAGGAGAGCAATGTGTCTACACACATTGCGTGTAAGATTCGAAAGGCGCAGACATGTTTTGTCAGTAGACAAAACGGTCAAGCGTCAGACTATTTTTTATAAAATAATTGTTACCGATCCCAATCTCTTAAAATTTTTATGATAAACTCATATGCATGCTCGAAGAAGTTGGAAAGATAATAATCATGGCACTTGGCTTTGGTGGTTTTCTACTTGCAAATTATATTCTTGATACCAAAAAAACTTCTAAACCATTGGTCTGTCCCCTTGAAGGAAGCTGCGAGACGGTGTTACAAAGCGAGTACTCGAAGATATTAGGAATCCCTGTCGAGATTCTCGGTGTACTCTACTATGGTTTCATTACTCTCTTCTACTTCCTGCTTTCATTCTTCCCAAGTGTTTTGCCGGAACAACTTTACCTAATAGTAGTTGCTCTAACAGCCTGTGCCTTTCTGTTTTCAATTTACCTAACCGTTGTCCAATCCATACTTATTAAACATTGGTGTACATGGTGTCTGGTATCAGCATTCATCTGCTCTATAATCTTCATTCTTGCAATATATATTGCAAACACTGAGATTATAGAACTATTGCGATTTGCTTAGAACATATAAACTCTTGTGTTAAAATAATTTAATGGCGAAAAAGGCACCTTCTCTTCATTGGCAAACATTTGAATACGAGCTTCGTGAGCGAAGTACTGATTGGTTTTGGGCAGTAGGAATAATCTCTATTGCTGTAGCAATCACTGCAATCATCTTCAATAATGTATTGTTTGCGATTGTCATACTTATTGGCGGGTTCGCATTATCTCTGTATGCGGCACGTCCACCAAAAGAAATAGATATTGTCATAAGTGATAAAGGAATTCTCCTTGAGAAATACTTTTATCCTTATCGAACACTAGAATCATTCTGGGTAGAGGAAAGAGGTGGTGGATCCAGGATTCTCGTCAAATCCCAAAGACTTGTTATGCCATATATTGTAATTCCAATTAACGAAGAAGAGGCTGACATAGAAACAGTCAAAGGTATTTTGAGAAAATACCTGCCTGAAGTTTTCCACAGTGAATCAATCTTTCATCGACTCATGGAGTATCTCGGATTCTAATTTATAAAGCTTGATGCTTTTCGCTTAAAGCCATAAGCTTTTAGCACGCTCCCATCGTTCCCGAACAACTTTGTTTCACAAACTTGAACGGGCAAGCAATGGACCCGAACAGTTTTGCAGAACTGAACGGGTACGGTAGGACATGTTGGTTGTGTGATTCTTGTTTTAATAAAATAATAAGCTCCCATCGTTCAATGGAACCCAACACGAAGTTTTAAATAAGAAATTTTGTGTTAACTTAGTTTATATCAATAATTTTGTAAACAGTTAAATCTTGTTATATTGTGAACTTCGTACGGGACAGGTAGGACCTTAATTTGTTTACCCCGTACAATTTGTCCCCATAGTTTAATGGATAGAATGCGAGCTTGCGGAGCTTGCGATCGAGGTTCGATTCCTCGTGGGGACACAATTTAAACCACAAATTGTTTGGGGCGAAAGTTAAAATGTAGGTTCGATTCCTACTGGGAGTACGTGGCAGAAAACATGAACTTCTTCATACACAAAAGCCCAGGTATAACCAAAAAAAATACGATTTTTTAGTGGCCAGAATTTTACTTGACTTCAGAAAATAGGTATGCTATACTATCATTAGTGAATTGATGACCAGTACTCCCGCGACACAAACGCTTATAATCATTTTTTTCTTGGTTATTGTGTCGCGGGAACTCACAACATTCAAACAGAGGTGCTGAAATGCTGAAGCGCTACATCGTGTTCACTCCTGTCCCCCACGAAGCTCGGGGCGGCTGGGATGATATTCTCCGTGATAAGAATCACGACACGGCCTCCTTCGACACAATCGAGGAGGCCGTTACGACGGCTAACTTGGCCGTGAAGGAATCTCCTTTCAACCCTTCTTTCCACGTAGTGGATCTTCACAGCGGTGAGGCTGTCGAATACGGTTAACCGCAACAATTACCGTGTAGTAAACCAGCTGCCCCGCCATGTCTTCGGACCTATGGCGGTTTTTTTTAACATCCCTTCCACTAGATAAGTAATGTGGTAGATCTCAGCAAGAAGTTTCTCAAAATTTGAATCTTTGGCTTCAAATCTATTTGAACCAAGCAAGTTGCATTGCTCATACACTTTTCTCTATTCTTGACATGTTTGTCTCTCGGTATACTCTGTTACATAGGCAGGCACATTCCAAACATGTGAGGACATATGCATCCTGAAGTTCCCTTTCCAACCACTGGAGCACATTGGTTGGAAATTCAAGACGGACCAATGCAAGGTGGTAGAATTTTTGTTGACCAATTTGAAGCCTCGAGATTTCAAAATGGATATTTTCCAATAGCCGCAGAAGAAGTTGGTCTCATATTCTGGCACTCCTCTGGGTGCTGGTGTGGTACTGCCGAAGACGGTCTCCCTATTTATACCTTAGACTATGAGGGGATTACGAACTTGAAAGAAAGCTGGCCACCCAGAGAAGAAGAACTTGTTGTAAGCAAGGAGTCATGGAGAGATATCTTCACAAAAATCAAGCACTTCTTTTGGCAATAGCACACATGACCGCATAACTCTTGCGGTCTTTATATTTAAAAAATACTTTTATTCATGAATACACGAACCCATTGACCTTATAGAAAAATAATATAGTCTGCTAAATAGAGCATCGTTATTTACCCCTTCTGGAGGAAGCTGTGGACATTGAAAATGATGGCTCCCCCGTTGGACCCTCCACCATTTACAATATGGTGGCACCACTCATGCCATACATACTCGACCGGACGTTTGAGCATGCAAGGCAGGTTCTGCCAGCAGAAAGCTTCCGCAGGCAAACCGCTGGTGGCTACATTTCAATTCACAGAGAGGTCGGGGATACCTTTGATTTGCAACACATTGCAACGTGGCCAGTGGGACATGTTCCGGACCGGTCTGAGTCTTGGAAGACTGTAATAGAAAAGGTCAACCGGCTACATCAATATGTCAGTCACATAACTAGTTGGAGAAGCAGAGATGAAGAGCAAGCACGTTTTGGAGGGGCAGTGAGAACCCCATCAAGAATCATACTTTCATTTTCTGGGCTTCCTGAGTATGCAGATGAAGCACTTGTATGTCACCTGGCGCTTCACCTGAAGCTGGTTGACCCCATGTGGGCACTAAAGGTTCAAGTAGTTAGCAATAACCCAATGAATTTCGAAACACTTTGGGCTCCAATTTCGTAGCACAAAACGCGACAAGCTGTCCTTCGAGGACAGCTTTTTAATTAAATAAGTATTTGAAATTTACTGACTAATCTTTTTGATTTGGGCGGAAAGACGAGATTTCTTACGGGATGCAGTGTTCTTCTTTATATATCCACTCTTTACAGCTTTGTCTAAAGCTTTTTGAACAGTTTTGAGAAATTCAGATGCTTCTTTCCCCTTCTTCTCAGCGATTAGTTTCCTCAATTTTTTTGTATTATCGAGAATGTTACTTTTCAGACGCGAGTTCACCTTCCTCTTCGATAGAGATCCGCGTAGTGCTTTCTTGGCTGAAGTTGTTATTGGCATGGGAGGAATGCTAACGCAATACTTGATAATAATCAAGTTTGCGCGAATAAGGAATGAAGAATGATGAATAATGAGTTTCCTTCGACGGCTCGTTTATCTTCATTCGTTAATCGAATAATTTCAGGTATTATATCTCCATGATTGGCTATATATCTGGGAAAATTATTGATAAAAGTGAGGGTTTCCTAATCCTTGAGACAGGTGGCGTGGGATACAAGGTATTTGTCACTGGAACTACCTTAGAAAAGGTATCCGTCTCCGGAGCAACAGCCCTATGGACTCACCTTGCAGTAAGAGAAAACTCTCAAGATTTGTTCGGTTTTGAGAGAAAAGATGAACTAGAATTCTTTGAACTACTCATATCTATTTCCGGTATTGGACCCCGCACAGCACTTTCCATACTAAACGTGGCAAACATTGAAACTTTGAAGCAGGCTGTGGCTACTGAAAACTCTGCTCATCTTACAAAAGTGGCAGGAATAGGACGGAAAACTGCTGAAAAAATTGTGCTTGAACTTCGAGACAAACTTGGAGGTATATATTCACCTGAAGGTAATCTAACAGAGGAAGGAGACGCGCTTGAAGCACTTACTTCTCTTGGATACAACCCTAGAGAGGCTCGTGACGCATTACGAGAAGTGCCCAGTGACACAATGGGGACAAGTGAGAAAGTTAAAAGAGCATTAAAAATTCTCTCCGGAAATAAATAATGAAAGATTTTATACGTAAACTAATACCTGCTCCAATATTTCGAGCTTTGCAACCTGCATACCACTTCATGCTTGCTCTAACTGGTGCTCTTGTTTACAGATTTCCAGCACGAAAAATTAAAATTGTTGGTATCACAGGAACTAAGGGAAAAACTTCAACCACAGAGTTTGTAAACGTCATCTTAGAAGAAGCTGGATTTAAAACGGCACTTGCAAGCACATTACGATTTAAAATTGATACCAAATCTTCTCCGAACATGCATAAGATGACCATGCCTGGACGCTTCTTCATGCAGAAATTCTTGCGACATGCAGTAGACAGCGGATGTGGTTGGGCAGTGGTCGAAATGACTTCTGAAGGTGCGAAGCAATCAAGACACAAGTTCGTTCACTTAGATGCACTAATATTTACAAATATTTCACCTGAGCACATAGAATCACACGGATCGTTCGAGAAATATCTTGAGGCGAAGCTCTCTATAGGACACGCTCTAGAGAAATCCCCGAAGGCTGAAAAAATTATTGTAGCGAATAAGGACGATCCTCACGGCAGGGACTTTCTCGAATTACATGTAGGAAATAAATATCCGTTTTCGCTACTAAATGTGAAGCCATATGGTGCACATGAAACTGGGACTGAATTTCGTTTCGAAGGTGAGCTTATTTCCTCATCCCTCAAAGGTCTTTTCAATATTGAAAACATGCTTGCGGCAGCCACATTTGGAAGTGCGTTAGGCATTCCACCAATAACAATAAAAAAAGCCCTCGAAAAAATAAAATCTATTCGGGGAAGAGTGGAGTTTGTGAGACTTGATCCACAACCGACAACCCACAACCGACAACAACTGATACAAAATTTTGATGTTGTAGTGGATTACGCACACACCCCTGACTCACTTGAAAAACTTTATCAGGCTTTCCCCCGTCAGCGAAAAATATGTATTCTAGGCAACACTGGAGGAGGAAGAGACACATGGAAAAGAGCAGAGATGGGCAAAATTGCTGATCACTACTGTGACGAGATAATACTTACAAATGAGGACCCTTACGACGAAGATCCGATGAGTATTGTGGAGGACATGCGAAGTGGAATATCTGAGAAACCTTGTGAAACAATTATAGATAGACGTGAAGCCCTTCGATTCGCTCTAAAAAGAGCCCACGAGCTCACTCAAAGTAAACAAGAAAAAAAGGACAGTGTAGCTGTTTTGATAACAGGTAAGGGTACTGATCCATACATTATGGGACCAAATGGCACTAAGCAAAGGTGGGATGATGCAGAAACTGTACGGCAGGAACTAAAGAAACTACTAAAGCAAGAATAAGGAATAACGAATCGTTTAATAACGACTTAGGGTGGTAAAATCGTTATTCTTTGCACAAATTGTTAAACACTCGGTGTTTAACAATTCAATCAAAATCAACCACATGCCAGAACTTCCTGAAGTACAAACTACAGTAAATGGAATCAACCGCTCATTGAAGGGGTTAAAGATTGTAGATGTTTGGACGGACTACCCCGTACGAGATCACGACCATAAAAAATGGTCGATCTCTAACGGGGTTAAACATCAGCAAATAAAAAATCAATATTACTTTAAAGAATTTAAAAAGACAGTAGTAGGTGCAAAGATTGTAAAAGCAGAAAGAAGAGCCAAAAATATTTTGATCTATCTATCCAACGACCAGGTGATTCTAGTACATATGAAGATGACGGGACATCTTCTGTACGGAAAATATGAAAAGAAGTTAAAAAATAAAAATGGAAAATTTAAAAATGGATACTGGCAAGCAAAAGTGGCGGGGCCACTGCGTGACGACCCGTACAATCAGTTTATACATTTAGTTTTCACACTTTCGAATCAGAAACAACTGGCGCTTTCTGATGTTCGCAAGTTTGCAAAAGTAACAATATTTCCTGTAAATAAACTACCAAACTATCTCTCGCATCTCGGACCTGAGCCCCTCGATGAAGATTTCGGAACAAGAACCCTGAAAGACCGGCTAGCAAAAAAGCCTACATGGAAAATAAAATTGGCACTCATGGACCAAACAGTTATCTCTGGAATTGGCAATATATATTCTGATGAAATACTATGGGCATCCAATATTCATCCTGAGTCCCAAGTTCAGTCACTAAAAACAAAAGATTTGAATTTGATTTTGAAAAATATTAAAAAAATTTTGCGTAAAGGAATAGATTTTTCTGGTGACTCGATGTCAGATTACCGCAATATTGATGGAAATAAAGGAGGGTTTCAAAACGAGCATAATGTATACAGAAAGAAAGGGATCCCCTGTTCTAAACCTGGCTGTAAGGGTATTATCGAGAGACGGAAAGTGGGCGGCAGAAGTGCTCATTTTTGCCCTGTGCATCAATCCCGTTAGAAGCCGCGGTCGCAGTATAGATACATGATGAAACACACAGATTTTAGTATATAAATAATTATCAGAGTAAAGTTAAAGATCAGGCGTTGGCCGCGACCTGCTTCTAACGGGATGAACCCGCTAAAAATTACATAAAATGTTGGAGCTGCTTACAAGTCACTACTACTGGAGTATATTTATTGGAATGTTTTTTTTCGGTGACTTGGCTGTAGTCCCTGCAATTTATCTAGGAGTAACAGGCAAACTTGATTTCTCGACGATAGCTTGGTTCACCTTCTTTGCAAACCTTGCATCAGACATAATATGGTATTACATTGGGCAGATCATTCCACAAGAAAAAATCAAAAACTCATTCCTTTTCAAATCCAAGAAAGATGAGTTCGACAATCCATCGCCCTATTTTAAGCTCCATGGAATGAAAATTCTTTTTTATTCTAAATTTGTATACGGCATTCGTCCGCTTGTAAGAGTACTCTGTGGTATATACAAACTTTCTTTTGCAGAATATATGGGAATAAACATTGTAACGACCGCACTCTGGATTGGTCTTGTAACTGTGGGGGCAAAATTCTTCAACACGAGCTTAGAGTCACTAAAACATGTAGTTCTTGGCGGTGAGATAGTGTTCACCATTTTCATCATATGCTTTTTCGTATTCGAATTGTGGGCAAAAAAATATTTCAAAAAGAAATGGGGCTCACGCTAAATATCTAGTATTCTAAAGAGCGCAACCCCAAACGCAACAGACACATTTAGCGACTCTTTGTTGCCTCTCATGGGAATCTCGGCAATTATATCTACTGCTTTAAGTACACTCTCATTTAAACCTTTGACTTCGTTACCAAAAATAAAAGCGCAAGGAAACTTTGGCATTACTTTTTTGTAACCTTGCGACTCCGACGACTGCTCTATGGCAATAACCTGATATGACTTTTGCTTAAGAGCCTTAATTAGTTTTGATATGCTTTTTTCTTTCTCCCAACTTACTGACTTCTCAGCCCCCAGAGCAACTTTTGCAATCTCCTTGACCGTGCGCCCAAATCTATCTAAGGGTGCAGGTGTATAGCCTGTAAGATAAATCTTGTCTACGCCCATTGCATCTGCCGAGCGAAATATTGACCCAACGTTATACTCACTTCGAATATTATGTAGTACTACCACCACATCTGTAGTTTTACTCATAGCATCAACTATATCTTGAGTGCCATATTTGGTGAAGTGAGAAGAATGAATAAGGAATAAGCCGTAGCATCATTATTCGAAATTCATCATTATTGTGATATTATCTTTTAATGCTTTCAGTTTTCCCAGAATTACTCACTTTTGAACTACTTGCGCCATTTCTACTTCGTGTGGTTGTAGGCCTCATTCTCATAAATCTTGGGTGGATGAAGTTTAAAGGCGAAAAAGCAAGATGGGAAGGATTCTTCGATGCTATAGGATGGAGGCCAAAGGAAACATTTGTAATAGTGTTTGGTCTTATTGAAATTGTAGGAGGAGGTCTGCTTCTAATTGGGCTCTATACCCAGGTGGCGGCCCTAGTTATCGCAGTGATTAACTTCGCAGAACTTCACGTGGAACGAAAGGAATCAGTGTTGCTTAAGCGAGACGCCATTTTCTACCTATTTATTTTTGTTATTTCTATTTCGCTTCTTCTCACTGGTCCAGGATTTTTCGCCTTTGACTTACCACTGTAACATGGACGTCTGTTTGAGGTTTAGTGTTTTCGTGTTATAAATTTCCCATTCCGCCATTAGTAATAGTTTTTACCGCCCATAGCTCAGTTGGTAGAGCAGGTCCCTTTTAAGGACAAGGTCGCAGGTTCGATCCCTGCTGGGCGGACACGAACGAAGTGAGTGTCGCCCAAGTTCGGCGATCGCTCGCCGAACGTGCAGGGATCGAACGGCGGAGTATATTTTTCAGAACACTGAAAAATTCGAGCCGGTGCCCAGACCAAAATTGTTTGACGAAACAATTTTGAGTCGAGGGAGATGCCCCCTGCTGGGCGGACACGATTGAAAAATATGAACTACTTCATATTTTTCGATACGTGTCCGAGACGGAGCGATGTCCCTCAAGTATGAGGGACCGCGAGTCGGGGTCGGGGAAATTTCATTTTGACGAAAATGAAATTATCCGTGATGACAGGTAGAAAAATATTCCTGACAACAAGTTGTTTAATTCGCCACAAAAAAACACCACCTCCCAGGCAGTGCGTACTAACTAATCCAATCTGCAGTTGGGCGCACAATGCGCAGTCCACTGTTAGATTTTTCTAGAATCCATCCCCGTCCACGCTCAAATCCTCGACCTTTGCCCTTCAAAATCTCTGAACACCACAAAACGATTATTACTTCCAAACTATCAGCCTGCCCACTTGTATTTATCCTGAATGAATAACCAAGTCTGTCAGTTATGGTATTACCGTAAGAATTAGTGCTTCCCGGGCAAACTGTGCCAGAAGTATAGTTGTCAGCTGGGCCAAGAAGATGCCGTATATCCATCCTTCTTGCTAGTTCAAAGCTAGTGGAATCCCTAGCAACCCAAAGCAGGCTTTCGGGAACAGCGGTATTTGCAAGCGGCGAATACCCTGTAAGAAACGGCTTCAGAGCTTGCGGCAATTCACGAGGGCGCTGGGCCATCAGATCACTAAAGGCGATTAGGAACATTGCAGTTCCCACGAGTAAAAAGCTACTTGGCTTTTTCATAGTGCCTCCTTGGTTGAGAGCGGTCTACTTACAGTAGATCATACAAGTTCCTTTGGATCAAACTTAAACAGTCAAAATAAACCTCTCGAGCGCTGTATCGAGTTCGTGTACCCCGCGTCGGGAATCCTGATAAAGACGCACCAACTGTGATGAGAGGCTGAAAAGTTCTTCTTTTGTATAATTTTTTACAAAACCTTGAGATTTTCTATACACAAACGGGTTGAGTCCAGCTTCTGTTGCGTTCCCAGACGAAAGAGTTGTAAGCATTGCCTTTACCTGCCAAAAAAGAATTCTATGCATTTCTTCTGAGCTCACCTGCGCGTGCAAACCCATCTCATACAGAAGCCAAAGCCTTTTCTTGTCTCTAGAACCAAGTGCATCAGTAAGTGAAAATATATTAAATTCTTTTTGTTTTTCTTTTGACACCTCCTTCGCCGAAAATTCTTGTACTTTTTCTGCCTTTTTCTCGATCTTCTTTATAATCTCCTTTGTAAGGGTCTCCTCAATTATTATAAAAACGTTCTCTGATTCTTTAAGGGTTGAGAGTTGCCCAAGGAGCTCTTCCTGTATGTCTTTGAGAGATAAAAGGGAGTCTAAAACAACAATGTACTTGTTCTGGAAAAGTCCCTTGCCACGAATGAAGGTTTCGAGTCCATCTAGATTCCAATTTTCAGGGGTAAGCTTGAAATAAGATGCATCAGGGTTCTTGCCCATTTGTGAGGCAATAATCTCACGAAGTTTCTCGCGAGACTTAGCGAAGTTGTTGCCGTGGAGAAGATAAAGCATAAGGGAGAATAAAGAAGTAAGAATGAGGAATCATGAAGAATAATACGTTTAGTTATTCATAATTCTTAATTCATTATTCCTTATTAGGAACTTGCTTAGCAAGTTCCTGCATATCCCCCCATGAAGGGCCGAGGGAGGCGTTCGTTGCGGGAACGACACCCTTTGACTTCTCTTTCGGAAGGACACTTTCCATTATTTTTTGTAGCTCCTTTGCAATAAGCTTGGACTTGCCTTTCTTGATTTCAAAGAGAAGTTCATCATGAACCTGCAGTGTCATAAAAACGTCTTTTTCAAGTTTTTTTGTTGTAATAAAATCATCTAGAGCAATCATCGCGAGCTTAATTATATCAGCAGCTGTACCTTGTACTGGCGCGTTAATCGCCATCCTTTCAGATGCAGCTTTAATATATGGAATTTTTGATTTGAGACCTTCGAAATACCTTCGTCTGCCAAATAAAGTTTCCGTGTACCCCCTTTTTTCTGCGTCCACTTTCACCTTGTCCAAATAATCTTTTAGTTCACTGAATTCGCTGAAATATTCATTATAAAATTTCTGAGCCTCTTCCCTACTTACTCCTAGATTTTGCTTTAGAGCATTCACTCCCATCCCATACAGAATTCCAAAGTTGATAGTCTTGGCTGCTCTACGCATCTCCTTTGTGACTTTATCCTTCGATACTTTAAACATGTAGACCGCCACTTGCTCGTGAACATCTTCACCCCCCTTAAAAATTTCAAGAAGCTTGTGATCGTTAGACAAAATCGCTGCCACTCGAAGCTCAATCTGAGAATAATCTATAGAAACAAGATCAAATTCTGGATCAACAACAAAAGCATTTCTTATAGACCTACCCAACTCTGTTTTAATTGGGATATTCTGAAGATTCGGATTTGTGGAAGACATCCTTCCAGTCGTTGAGCCCATTTGCCTCATGTTTGTATGCAATCTATCCTTGGAATCAAGGAGGGGTGGAATACTATCGATATATGTAGAGAGAAGCTTTTGAAGTTCACGGTACTCAAGAATTTGAGAAATTATAGGATGCGTTTCCTTCATCTTTTCAAGTTCGGATTCCTTGGTTGATTTCATTCCTGTACTCGTCTTCTTCTGATTCTTGCCACCAAGTTGCATCTTTTCAAATATCACATCTCCAAGCTGCTTCGGAGAGTTTATATTAAACTCAAGTCCTGCCGATTCCCAGATTTTACTTTCAAGAGCAGAAAGTTTCTTATGATAATCCTTTGAGAGGGTTTTCAGATATCTACTGTGAATCTTTACACCTCTCGTTTCCATTTTCTTTATAATAGGAATTAAAGGTTTTTCAATGTTTTCATACACAAAGGAAAGGTTTCTCTTTTTTAATTCGGTAAAAATAAACTCTTTTGCTTTTGCAAATGACTCTGCTTTTGCAAATTGCAAAATATCAGTTAGTGAGGGATTCATAATATTTGAATCAAGTACAGACAGAGCTAAAGCAGTTTCTGCGAGATCCACCGGCTCTATGTTTTCCATTATGCTGATTGGCAGAGTCTCCTCACTCTTGCTTTCTGGGTTACCTTTTTGAGAAACCTTGTTATCTAAAATTGTTTTCAACCTTGCACCTAGAGTTTTAAACTCAAGCTCGGCAAACAAGGCTTGCGCAGCGCCTTCATTAAATCCGTCTCTCCAGTTTTTGTCGGGAAGGACGAAGTCGATAGGGGCGTCGCGTCTGATTGTCGCTAGCATTTTAGAAAAAACTGCTTCCTCTTCGTTTTCTTTCAAAAGATTGATTATTCTATCTGTAAGCCCAACGACTTTTAGCTTTTCCGGATCCTTCTTAATCGCTTTGTACATGGACTCGATTGTTCCAAAAGTTTTTATAATTGTTGTTGCTGTTTTTTCTCCTATACCTTTAACCCCAATAATATTGTCGGACGGATCTCCGCGTAAACCTTTGTAGTCTGGCAAAAGAGCTGGAGTAAACTCGAATCTTTCTACAACCTTTTTTTTGTTATATAAAATAGTGTCATTAATTCCCTTTTTCAATGTGTAAACGAGAACTTCATCATCTCGGACAAGCTGTAAGGTGTCCATGTCGCCCGAGGCGATAATTATCTTCGTGTCTTTATCATCTTTAAGTGTTTCAACAATTGTGCCTAAAACGTCATCAGCCTCAAATCCTGCAAGAGAGTACACTGGGATATTGAAAGCTTTAAAAACATCGAGTGACCTTGTGATCTGAAAAGACAGGTCGTCGTCAGTTTTCTTGCGCTGGGCCTTATAGGCATCATATGCCTCGTGACGATATGTAGGTCCTGGAAGGTCATAGGCGGCAACAATGTAGTCTGGCTTAAGCTCAGTGACAATTTTAAAAAGCATGGCAATGAGGCCGTATAGTGCCCCGGTTGGCTCACCCTTTGAAGAAGCAAACTCTGGCAAAGCATGGTAGGCGCGATGAAGAATCGCGTGGGCATCGAGGAGCACAAGTGTATTGCGTTTGCTGTCTTTTTTAACTATAGATTTCACCATAACATCCTAAGAACTATACACCAAACTTAGCTTGCACAAATAGGTAACTAAGAATGAACGGAAATCGCCATTCATTATTCCTTATTCTTCATTCTAATCTTCCTCGTTGTCTCGTTAACAAATTCAAAATATATGGTCCTTGTGTGCTCTGGCAAGATTTCAGCTACGATCTCAGGCCACTCGATCATAATTAAGTTCTCTCTGTTACTACTTATTTCTTCCCAACCAAGATTTAGAAGTTCCTTAGGATCCTCGAGTCTGTAGGCATCAATATGGATCAAGCGTTTGAATGATGAATGTCGAGCGGCAAATGACGAGAGTTTGTAAATTTTTTCTATTACAAATGTAGGGCTTGTAATGTTCTCTTTATTTAATCCTAAATGATGCGCAACTTCTTTTACAAAAGCAGTTTTGCCAGATCCGAGATCACCAGAAAGACCGTAAATGGTTGCGTGATCATTTGCAGGGACAATATTAGAAAGAAAGCCCTTTGCGAACTTTGACATTTCGGAAAGACTTTTTGAGTTGATTACCTTTGGTTGTTTCTTCATGCCCACTATTCTAGTTTTTTAGTACAAAAAGAAAAGGGCACCCTTTGTGTACACTTGTGTGCACACGAAGGGTGCCCGTGATCCTCATCATGTTCTACCTGAGGTTGTAGCTATATACATGCCAGACATACTGTTGCGGGTAACTGCAACTTGCGTAGAAATGGTAGTCCTCGGTGACCTGACGACTTGTTGCCGTTTCTGTTACCCGCGCCGTGTAGGTCCGGTTGACGGACCCGCTTGAAACTGAACAGAACATCACGGGGGTGAAGGACTTAGGGTTGCCTTGCCGGATGTTCCCTTCGATTAGGGTTTGGCCGTCGAACACATCTACCACTGTCCCCGCCCGTTCGTTCCAAACCGTAACCTTGTTGTTGTTGAGGCCAAGAACAGCCTCGCCGGGCGACACGATCGACGCCAGCTGGCCGTTGCAGGCCGAAAGAAGTGCGAGAGCTAAAACGAGTGAAAAGGACATGCGAAACATTAGAGCCTCCTGAAAGTATGTGTCCGAATGGTGGCCTGCTACTCTTATAGTATTATACCATACCTTATATTAAAAAGTCAAGCACAAAATACCCTCTTTTTGTGGCTCTAAATCATGCTAAAATAGGATGCGAAATACTACACATTACGAATCAAGCAGAGTGCCCATTCCGAACTCGGACGTTCAACGTCTGGCCCAGAGAAGACGTTGAACGTCTTGGGTGGTGGTAACTTCCTATATTCATATGATCATAGAATTTAACGAAGAAAAACAGAACAAACGCGTGGCCGACCTAAAGCAACACGAAGAGGAGGAGCTTGCCCAAACACTCTCATCTAAATACGGACTTCAGTATGTTGATCTGACGGCTCTGCCAATAAACATTGATGCCCTTAGAATTGTAAAAGAAAGTGATGCTCGTGACGCAGAGCTTGGTGTGTTTGATATAACAGATAAGAAAATTGATGTGGCCGTCATATCACCAAACAAAGATAAAACTATTCAGAAAATTGGAGACCTGAAGACTCTTGGATACTTGCCAACTTTGTATATGGTTTCACACGCAAGCCTTGCGAAAATTCACGAGAGGTACAAGGATTTATCTTATTCACTTGAGACAAAAAGCGGAGCACTCGACATCTCGAATGACGAAATAATGGATTTACTAAAAAATGTTACTAGTGTCGCGGCTGTAAAAAAAGAAATTGAAGCAGTTCTTGGTGCAAAGAAAAGTTACCGCATTTCTAAAATTCTTGAAATCATAATCGCTGGTGCACTTGCAACTGATGCGTCAGACATTCACTTGGAACCTGAAGAAGGTTACGTGCATCTGAGATACAGACTTGATGGAGTGCTTACTGACATCTTAGATTTTGATCACGAAACATACAAACTACTTTTATCTAGAATTAAACTAATATCAGAACTCAAACTAAACCTTACCGGGGCTCAAGACGGCCGTTTCTCTATCAAACTTGCCGAAGGCGACGTAGAGGTTAGAACCTCCCTATTGCCCGGAGCATACAGCGAATCGGTAGTGCTTAGAATTCTAAACCCAAAAGCGGCATCCATTGGTCTAGAAGGTCGTGGGATACACCCGCGCCTTCTTGAGATATTCATGCGTGAGATAAAAAAGCCTAACGGAATGATACTTGTCACTGGTCCTACTGGGTCTGGTAAAACAACCACCCTTTACTCGTTTCTAAAGAAAGTTCACTCGCCAGAAATTAAAATAATAACGATAGAAAACCCTATCGAGTATCACCTACCCGGCATAGTACAAACCCAAACTGATCCAGATAAAAATTATACCTTTGCCCTAGGACTACGATCAGCACTAAGACAGGACCCTGATGTAATAATGGTTGGAGAAATTCGTGACGAAGAGACCGCAGAAGTTGCAGTGAACGCGGCTCTGACTGGACACCTAGTGCTCTCTACACTTCACACAAATAATGCGGCCGGATCATTTCCACGACTAATTGACCTCGGTGTAAATCCAAAAGTTATAACATCGGGAGTAAATATTTCTATTGCCCAAAGATTAGTGAGAACGCTCTGTCCAGATTGCAAAAAAGAACACACACCTACGCCTGAAGAGAAAAAAATTATTGATGAAACTCTCACACAAATTAGCGACAAAACATACTTAGAGGGTGTACAAACCGTTCTTATTTGGGATGTGGCCGGATGTGAGAAATGCAATATGAGTGGGTTCGTTGGAAGAATCGGCATATACGAGGCCGTGCTTGCTGATGAAGCGATAGAACGCGTTGTGCAGGAAAACCCAAGCGAAAGAGAAATAATGCGTGCCGCAGCACCACAAAACATTCTCTCAATGAGACAAGATGGTGTAATAAAAGTTTTACAAGGACTTACTTCACTTACAGAACTCGCGCGAGTTATAGATCTTGAAAAATCTACGTAAGAAAAAATTATTAATAGATTCTGTAGCTTTACAAACAGTTTATTTTGTATCTGAAACCTTAAAACTGAACAATTTCGTTGCAAGAACTAGTGGAGTGTGAATAATGAAAGTAGGTTCATCAAAATTTAGTTTGGAAAATCTCTGCGGTTATCCAAGGCATGAATCTCTAAGCAACACTTTTAATAGAAGTACCAAAAGTCCAGCAAATCCCAAAGGATAACTCCAGTACAAGTTAAACTTGACCAGAATGTCCTCGAAGAAGAGCTTGATTAAGCCAAAGGCCCGTTGCTTAGAGATTTATATCTTGGATTGTGGGAGTACATGCAAAAGTGACAACTCTGGCTTCACTTTTTTAATATCATCATAAGTCTATCATAAGACCGCTTACTTGTCAACCCTCTTAAAGGAACTTGCCTATCGAGGTATAATGGGCTAGAAGTTTAAAGCGTCCTAGTTTAAATGTCAAAGGGAGAAAAAAAATTAAAAAAAACAGAAACTGAGCCGTCTTCTGACGCCAATCTTAGCTTTCTTGATAACACATTGCGGCCTGGAAGATGGGATGACTACATTGGGCAAACTACTGTAAAAAATAACTTACAAATCCTTATTCGCGCCGCACGCGAAAGATCTCATCCCCCAGAGCATGTGCTCTTCTACGGGCCGCCCGGTCTTGGGAAAACGACTCTTGCTCACATCATTGCCAAAGAAACCGGAGCACAAATGAAATCCACCTCTGGTCCTGCAATTGAAAAAATTGGAGATCTCGCTTCCATTCTTACAAACCTCTCAGCTGGTGATATTTTGTTTATTGATGAAATCCATAGACTAAACAAAACTATTGAAGAAGTGCTTTATCCAGCAATGGAATCGGGCGTCCTGGATATCATCATTGGAAAAGGCCCATCTGCTCGCACAATTCAACTTGAGCTTCCTGCATTTACTCTTGTTGCTGCCACAACTCGTGTAGGTTCACTTTCTTCTCCACTTAGATCGAGATTCTCGGGTGGAGTGTTTCGCCTTGAGTTCTACACCGAAGCGGAAATCGCAAGAATCCTTGCGCGTTCGGCACAAATTCTCGGTGTGAAAATTGATTCCGAAGCAGTAAAAGAAATTGCTAGCCGTAGCCGCTTCACACCGAGAACAGCAAACTATCTTCTAAAGCGTGTACGCGACTTTGCGCAGGTTCATAAGAAAAAAATTGATTTAGAAACAACACAATCTGCCCTTGCTTTACTTGGTGTAGACGCTATGGGGCTATCACTTTCGGACATTAACCTACTTCGAATAATTGTGGACAAATTTTCAGGCGGACCTGTGGGTCTAGGAACTCTTGCTGCGTCTCTGTCTGAAGAGGAGGAAACAATAGAAGAGTTTCATGAGCCCTATCTTTTGCAGATTGGTTTTATAGAAAGAACTCCTCGAGGAAGATCTGTGACTGCGCACGCTTATAAACACTTAAACGAGGTGCCCCCAGCAAATCTTCAAGACAAATTGTTATAATTATTGAATCAAGTTGCTCCTCGTTTGAGACACATAATCAAACTCGGAATGATGATTTTTATACTCATTTCATTCGTTAAAAATCAACCACATGTCTGGACACAATAAATGGTCAAAAATAAAAAGACTGAAGGGGAAAAACGATGCCGAGAAGAGCAAGGTTTTTGGAAAACTTGTGCGTGTAATCTCTATTGAAGCGAAGAGATCTCTTGGCAACACAGACTCGCCGGCTCTTCGCAGTGCTATAGAAAAAGCCCGCGAAGCAAATGTACCGAACGACAATATTCTAAGAGCCCTAAAGAAAGCAAACGAAACTGGAGACTTGGAATCTATAACATATGAGGCATACGGCCCAGGAGGTTCGGCGATCATAATTGAGGCTCTAACGGCAAGCAGGAACAAAGCTGCACAGGAAATAAAATTCATTTTATCTAAACACTCCTTATCGCTTGCCGGAATTGGTTCTGCGACGTGGGCCTTTGATAAAAAGGAAGGTGAGTGGATACCCAAGACGACAATTGCCCTTACTCCTGAGGACGGCGAAAAACTTACACTTTTGCTTGACGAACTTGAGGCAAATGACGAAGTCCAAGAAGTTTTCACTAATGCAGAATAAAAACCAAAGAAGATCTGTTGCGTTTCCCAATTTGCTCTTAATTCTTAATTCTATATTCTTAGTTCCATGCGAATATTAGGAATAGACCCGGGCTACGAAAGGGTTGGTGTTGCAGTGCTTGAAAAAAAGAACGCTCCCCAAGAAGTTCTTATTTTTTCTGATTGCATTCAAACATCAAAAAAACTTTCCCACGAGAAAAGGCTTTTAATAATTGGCACCAAACTTAGTGAGATAATAAAAAAATATAAACCTGACGCTGTCGCAATTGAAAAGCTTTTCTTCAACGTTAACCAAAAAACTGCTTTAAATGTTGCAGAAGCGAGAGGAGTGTTGCTTTATTCTGTTTCTCTCGACCAAATACCAGTACAAGAATATACTCCACTCCAAATAAAAGTTGCCATAACCGGCTACGGGCGAGCTGACAAGAAGCAAATGCTTACGATGATTGAGAAACTCGTTGAAATAAAAAAAGAAATATCTACTGACGACGAGTATGACGCTATTGCTTGTGCTCTAACTGCCTATGCCTACAAAGGGGCAAATAAAAAGTTTTCCACATAGGCACGTTTGCCGGCTTGCAAACAAAAAAAGATTTGATACAAATAAAGCACTTTATAAGTCCTTTGGGGCAACTTCGATGTTAACCCAGAGAGTTATTAAATCAATAAAGTTACTTTATGAACAATGATGACGAAGTGCGAGACGACGCAGCGCTTGGTGACGATGATATGCTCCCAAAAAAAGCTGCTCCCGCAGGAATGGGAGACGACGATATTGTTGAGGATGAAGCAGAAGAGGAGGATGAGGATGAAGCAGAAGAGGAAGCGGCTGTGTAGTAGGAAAACAAAGAAAAAACCACCAATTGGTGGTTTTTTCTTTTACAGAATCACCTTTATAAATCTTTTTTTTCCGACTCTAAATGTTGCCGTACCAGCTGGAACAAAATCATAAGAATCTATGATTTTTTTCTCATCCATGTGTTCTATAGCTTTACCGTCGACAAGTCTCTTGAATTCACTCCTTGATTCAACAACGCCGGTACGCACAAGAATATCAACCAACAATTCGAGAGTTTTAGCTTTTATTTCGACGGTATCACTTGGAGGTTTTCCCTTGCTAAACGTTTCCGTGAAAGCCGTTTCTGCAAGCTTGGCGTTAGCTCCTCCGTGGTACATTTCTACAATTTCTCTTGCAAGGCGTAACTTAATATCCTTTGGGTTCTTTTTGCTTTTTTCTAAGTCTGTTTTTATTTTCTCAATATCTGTCGTGGGTGTGTAGCTCGCAAGTTCAAAATAATGCGGGATAAGTGTGTCCGGTAGGGACATTACTTTACCAAACATTAAAGGCGGTTCATCTGTAATGCTTATATAATTCAGAAGACTTTTGCTCATTTTTTCTTTACCATCTAGCCCTTTCAATATCTCAAACGACATGGTTGCTTGGGGTTTTTGTCCTGAAGCCTTCATCACAGTGCGACCCATGAACATGTTGAACGTTTGATCGCTTCCACCAACCTCAAGATCGCAGCTTCCGTATATGTGAGCAATGAGTGACGAGTCTATTCCCTGAAGAATCGGATACATCATTTCATGCATATAGAGTTCTTTACGAGCCTCAATCCGATCTTGGAATAGGTCTCTTCCCACCAGGGCCCCGTGAGTGATGTGCCTGAGTGTTCCAAGAAAGGTTCTTATTGTCACATCGTGAATGTTGCTTTTCTTAAGATGCGTTTTCTGCATTCGCGACGCATCGTACAAAGCTGTTTTTGCAAAAAACGAGTTGGAAGGAAAAGTAACAGCGGTTTTTGTAGAATTGTCTGTGTAGGTTATGGGCTTGTCTACAAAAAGGTCACTAATGTTTAGAAACCAATCAGAGTTGCGTATCCAGGAGAAAACCGCCTCATCGGTACGAAGAATTTTGCCGACTTGATCTATGTATGTCTGCATGTTCGCCTCAATTTCTTGTTGGCCTAGTTCAGGCCTGACTTTACTTTTGCCAGTAGGATCTCCAATTTGAGCGGTAAAGTCGCCAATCAAAAAAACCACCTTGCACCCTATATCTTGGAATTTTCGTAGTTTTCTCAAAACAACAGCGTGGCCAAGATGAATGTCTGGTTTCGTAGGATCTACGCCGAACTTTATAACAACACCCTGAGGATTGCCTTCGAGTTTTTTCTTGAAATCCCCTTCTGGGTCAACAAAGCCTTCTATTCCTCGTGTAAATAGCTCGTTTGTTTCACCTTCCTTGGTCATTTTCATATGAATAATCTAGCACATTTTTCTAAAACCCATATGCGAGATCGGAACGGACGCTTTATGCTATTATTGGTTCCAATTCATGAGAAACTTGGTCAACAAAATCAAAGGAAAGGTTAGAAAAGTAAGCAAGAGAACCTGGAAAAACTATCTCATTCTAGTCTTTGCTGTTTGTATCTTCCTGGGAGGAGCTTTCTTTGTGTGGATTTCAACTTTTAAAATACCGACTCTTGATTCTTTCCAAGAGCGCAGAGTTGTTGAATCAACAAAAATTTACGACAACACAGGTGAAATACTTCTCTACGACGTAAACCAGGATATAAAAAGAACGGTGGTGCCACTAGAAGAAATTTCTCGTAACGTAAAAAACGCAACTATCGCTATTGAGGATAGAGAGTTTTATGAACACCACGGCATTAAACCCAAGTCGTTTCTTCGAGCCGTGTTTGCTAACATATTCTCTCTAAGTTTTAGCCAGGGAGGATCCACAATAACACAACAGGTTGTAAAACTTTCTCTACTAAGCACTGAAAAAAAGATTTCAAGGAAGCTAAAAGAATGGGTGCTCGCCGTAAAGCTTGAGGACATGCTTTCAAAGGACGAAATTTTAAGCTTATATCTGAACGAGATTCCCTACGGAGGAAGCGTCTATGGAATAGAAGAGGCAAGTCTGGCTTTCCTTGGAAAAAGTGCTTCTGACCTCACTATTGCAGAATCTGCTTATCTTGCGTCACTTCCTCAAGCTCCAACCTTTTACTCTCCGTACGGAAACAACCGCGAAAGACTAGAGGAGAGAAAAAACATTGTACTGCGCGAAATGGAATCAAACGGTTTTATAACCAAAGAAGAGCATGCCCAAGCAAAAGCGGAGATTGTAGAGTTTAAACCCAAAAATACCGCGGGTATACAAGCTCCACACTTCGTGTTTTACGTAATTGAAAAACTTGAGGAAAAATATGGGGAAGACGTGGTGCAAAGAGGAGGTCTCAGAATAAAAACCACACTCGACAAACAACTTCAAGACTGGGGGGAAGAAATTGCAAAAACATACGCTCTAGAAAATGAGACTAAGTTTAATGCAGAAAATGCCGCCTTTGTTGCGATTGATCCAAAGACCGGAGCAATACTTTCTATGGTCGGATCTCGTGACTATTTCGACAAAGAAATTGACGGGAACTTCAACATAGCAACAGCACACAGACAGCCTGGATCTACTTTTAAGCCTTTTGTGTATGCAACAGCATTCAACAAAGGATACACCCCCGAAACGGTCTTGTTTGACACACGGACCCAATTTTCTACAAGATGCGGACCAGACAACCTTACATCAGTGCCGCCATGTTACGCACCTGACAACTATGATAACGCATATCGCGGTCCAATGTCCCTGCGAAATGCGCTCGCTCAATCTGTAAACATTCCTTCAGTAAAAGTTCTATACCTTGCTGGAATAAACGAATCAATCAAGCTCGCTGAAGAAATGGGAATCAAGAGCTTGGGCAACTCAGGACAGTATGGTCTAACTCTTGTTCTTGGAGGTGGCGAGGTTTCCCTCCTTGATATGACAAGTGCTTATGGGGTGTTTGCAAACGAAGGCGTGCGGAATCCGTACTTTTCTATACTTGAAGTCAAAGATAAAAATGGAAAGATTTTGGAAGAATGGAAACCTACACAAAGAAACGTTCTTCTACGTGAAACCGCACTAAGAATATCCGACATTCTTTCAGACAATGTTGCAAGAGCTCCTGCTTTTGGAGAAAGTTCCTTTCTTCATTTCGGAAATCAAGATGTGGCTGTAAAAACAGGAACCACAAACGACTACAAAGATGCCTGGATAATTGGCTATACACCGAATGTTGTTCTTGGGTCTTGGGCAGGAAACAACGACAACACCTCTATGGAAAAAAGGGTCGCCGGCTTCATTGTGGCTCCCATGTGGAGAGCCTATATGGACAAAATTCTTTCAACAAGAGATGCGGAAGTTTTCCCTTCACCAGCAGTGGAAGACTCGTTTGAACTAAAGCCTGTGCTCCGAGGAAAGTGGCTCGGGGGAATTTCTAACCTAATTGACACCGTTTCGGGGAAAAATGCCACAATATATACCCCAAAAGAAACCACAAAAGAAGTTCTCTCGGGAGGAGTTCACACGATTCTTTATTGGTTAAACAAAAATGAACCAAGAGGAGCAAGGCCTTTAAATCCTGGTGAGGACTCTCAGTTTGAACTCTGGGAGAGAGGGGTGGAAAGGTGGATGCAGTCAACAGGATTTGTGGCTCCTATTGAGCTCCCATTGCCCACAGGAGACGACACGGCTCACGGACCTCAGTTTGCCCCGCAAGTTAAAATAACGAGCCCTAAAAATGATTCTACTTACAGGCCTAATGAAAAAATTAATGTCATCATAGAAAGTTCTAACAATTACCCTCTTAAGGAAGTCCGCTACTTTATTAACGGTGTTTTTATTGGCGACAGCAAGAACTTACCTTTTGTGTTCTCATTTACGCCAAACGACCTCGGGTTACTTGAGTCTAAAAATGAGTTAAGTGTTATTGTGTATGATTCTATATACAACCAAGGGGAAGCAAAAACTTCTTTCACTGTTTCTTTACCTTAAATCGATTATGTTTGTTAGCCCGCGAACTCTGACACTGTCAAGAATTTGTTTTTTACTCATGTAAATTTCATTCATTATAATAGGTTTAGCACGTAAAAAAATTATATTGTTTTTTATTTCAATGTCAGAGGAATCAACATTAAACAGAACTGTTTTCTTGATTTCATCTTTAACAATTTCAATCTGAGAATTGTTTATTCCCAAAATTTGGTTTATTCTACTAAAATAAGAAGAAATGCTTATCATTTTATCTATTCATTGGCATTACAATGTATAAAAAAGATCGGTCAGAAACTCCTCTTACAAGAACAGGTTTTCCTAGGCCAGAAAAAGAAAGGACCAAGCTGTCTGTATCAATGGATTGAAAACAGTCTACCAAGTATTTGTAATTAAAACTTATAGTTAAATCGTCTCCTGTTAAAGCAGTATCAAGTGAGTTGCGGGTTTCTCCTACCGTTGAATTCTGTGTGGTCAACTCGAACGTTTTTTCAGAGGGAGATATTTTCATAACAACCTGGTTAAAAGTGTCGGTAAAAACATTAATCAATTTAAGAGAGTTAACTAGATCTTTTTTTAAAACAGTCACTTCTGTTTTAAATTCCTTTGGAATAATTTGTTTGTAATCCGGGAAAGTTCCATCTATTATTCTTGAAACAAGGTAAACTCCTCCCCAAGAGAAAGCTAGTTGGTTAGATGACATTTTGACGTCTACTTCTCCTTCCGCACTTTCAAGAATTCTCATTATTTCTGAAACATTTTTAAGAGGAATGAGAATTTGGCTAATATCCCTACCCTTTTTTATTTTAACTTTCTTTTCTGCAAGTCTAAACGAGTCTGTGGCTACAAAAACAAGACTATCCACACCATCATAATAAACATAAACACTCGACAACTCTGGTTTCATACTTGTTTGAGCAGCACCGTACCAAACAGACTTTATTCCACGTACAAAATCTTTAGCATCGAGCTCAAAACTTTTTTCATCTTTTATTTGAGGGATTATAGGAAAATCATCTGTAGGTTGGGTCTTTATCTTAGTAGAAGTTTTCTGTCCGTGTATAAAAAGATCATTATTTATTATTTCTAGAACCATTTTACTTTCTCCTGAAAGATTCGATATAAAATTCAGAAAAACTGTTCCTGGAACTGTAGCTTTTCCTGGTTCTATAACTTTTACTGGAATTTCTATTTCTAAACCTAAATCAAGATTGGTTGCCTTTATAATGCATACTGAATTTTTAGCTTCCAAATAAATATGCGAAAGTATTGGTAGCGTTAAATTCTTGCCAGTTATCTTTTCAGCTTTGTAGATAGCATCTATTATTTTTTCTTTTACGCATTCTATTTTCATTCTTTTATATATAGATACATTTTGCTAACTTACTTTTATACTGTTCTTTGTTTTTCTTCCCAAGACAGGACTATTGGAATAATAACATTTCTTGCTTTTTTAAAAATAGAAACCACTTGTAACCAGAAGCTCTTTGTAGGGATTCATTTTCTTATATAAATTTATTACTAATACTATGCTTGTGTATATGTGGATTTCCTGTAAAACACCTAAAAATATAAGTTGTTTGGGAATGTTTCATTTGGGAATATGTGGACTTTTACTAAGAAGGACTAACTTCTTTATTAAAAATATTTATAAAACCCTTCTTTTCAGGAATTAGAAACAAGCTAACCTCCTCTTGCTAGACCTTTCTCCACAGGTTTCACACAATCATTGAACGGAGTTGTCCTATCTCCTGTGAGAGAGTTGAATCATCTTTTAAATCATTTTTTATTTTCTCACAAGAGTGAATAACTGTGGTATGGTCCCTTCCTCCAAGCTTTTGCCCAATAGACGGATAAGAAATATTAAAATCTTCTCTAAGTATGTACATAGCAACTTGTCTAGGTTTTATAATTTCCTTCCTTCTGGTTTTTTCGTATATACTTTCTTCCTCTATGCGGTAATAGTCTGCTACGATTTTGACAATTTCTTTTACGGATACAGTTTTTTTAGGTTTGGTGTTCGTTCTTATAAAGTTTTTAACTTCATTTAGAGAGAGTTCCCTTCCTTTTAGTTGGGCTTGACATGATATTAGATTCAAAACTCCCTCAAGGTCTCTAATATTTCCGTTTATTGTTAATGCCAAGAAATCAATTGTTTCAGGAGAAATTAATATATTGTTTGTTTGGGCCTTAGTTCTAAGAATGGTGGTTCGTGATTCGTGGTCAGGGGCCGGTATATCAACCGTCATCCCTGCTCCAAAGCGAGATTTCAACCTGTCTTCAATGCTTGGTATTAGGTTTGGGTGTTTGTCAGAAGAAAAAACAATTTGCTTGTTGTTGTCGTAAAGGTTATTAAAAAGGTGAAAAAGTTCTTCCTGGGTTTTTTCTTTCTGAGACAAGAACTGGATATCGTCCATTATTAGAACATCATACTTTCGGTACTTATCTTTTACCTGTCCAATTTTCCCGGTCTGGATTGCTCCAACCATGTCTGAAGCAAATCGCTCAGAAGTGACGTAAAGGACCCTGCGCTCCTTGTGGTTGTTTTTGATATAATTACCAATAGCTTGAATTAGGTGGGTCTTTCCGTTGCCGGTGTTTCCGTATATAAAAAGAGGATTATATACAATACCTGGCTTCTTAATTATTGCTTGGGACGCTGCGTGGGCAAGCTCGTTAAAAGGACCTACAACAAAATTTTCAAAGGTGTACCGAGGATTTAAGTTGTCTTCCTTGTTTATGTAGTAATCCTGCAAAGGAAGCTCTTGGTTTGGGGCAATAATCATTCCCTCCTCCCTTTTAACAGCTTCCCGTGGTCGTCCGTCACGAGAAATAACGTATTCAACTGCGTGAATGCTGGGAGATGCGTTTCTCAAGTGACGAAGGATAGTTCCGTGGTACTTGTTCTGGAACCACTCTCTCACAAAATCATTAGGAACAGAAAGAAATACTGTTCCTTCCTCGTGTTTGGCTATGTGGGTGTCCTTAAACCATGTGCTAAAACTAGCCTTTGAAACAGAAAGTTCCATCTCCACAAGTACCCCGTCCCAAAGCTGTTTGTGATCCATAGTTATGGTTATAAAGAGAAAATTATTAACAAGAAGTAGTATATAACGAAAAAAAAATGATAGAACTTGTCCAAACAGACAGTTTGTGTTGATAGGTTGTGCATAAGCTGGTTATAAAAAGTGGTTGACAACAAACTACAACTATAAACAGGAACGTAGCAAGGAAAAAGTTGAAAAACAAACACCGATAAAATGTATGGTAGTATGTTTCCCATAGTAAGGTATTTATTAGTTGCCAAGCTAGGTGCGCGAAACAAACACATAAACTTGTTTATTTCAGACCAAGTCACGGCAAAACGAAGTTTAAAGCCTTCTATTAAATCAACATGTCTCAAACATACCAGCCAAAAAAGAGAAAAAGAAGCAGGACTCACGGGTTTAGAAAGAGAAGCAAAACATCAGGAGGTAAAAATGTTTTAAAACGAAGAGCTCGTAAGGGAAGAAAAAGAGTTTCTGTATAACATGCTTTCAAAAAAAAGAAGAATAGAGAAGAAAAACTTCACAGCGCTTCAAAAGAAGGGAAAAAGTTTGTTTACAAAACTTTTTTCTGTAACTGTCGGTGCACTTAAAGATAAAGAAGCCTTTAAGGTGAGTGTGGTTGTTTCAAAAAAAGTGGCAAAAACAGCGGTAACAAGAAATCGCCTAAGAAGGGTGGTGTACGGAGCGTTGGGGGAAATGTTGCCACACCTTCAAAAAGGACTATTCTTCATCTTTTATCTAAAGAGTGGTGTGGAAAAAATAACCAAGTCGCAATTAGAGAAAGAGATACAAGATTTGTTTAAAAATAACGGACTAATCATTGGTTCTAAAGTATAAAGTGTTGCTTGGGTTAAGGAAGTTCACAAAACTGCTTTGGGTTTGCCTAGCCACCGGAGCTTTGTTTTGTTACAAACTTTCTTGCCTAGGAGTGACGCTTTACCTTTCTTGTATAACCCATTAGGATATAGGGATGAGAGAATTTTTCCATGCTTTTTTCTACGAACCGCTTTACAACGGCTTCATTTTTTTTATCGATATCTTTCCATGGTTTGATGCGGGTGTTGTAATAGTGCTTTTCACGATCATCATCAAGTTAATCCTTTTTCCTCTTTCCCGCAGAGCAACAATCGCTCAACTTGAAATTAAGAAGCTCGAGCCAGAGATGTCACGCATAAAGGAGAAATACAAGGATGACAAACAAGAACAAGCTCGCCAAACCATGGCTCTTTATAAGGACAAAAAGATAAATCCTTTTTCAAGCATCTTGCCCGTTCTTATTCAGCTTCCGATTATTTTTGCTCTATACTTCATATTTCTTAAGGCAGGTCTACCAAAAGTTGATGAAACCTTGCTATACAGCTTTGTTTCAAAACCAGAGAATATAAACATGGAGTTCCTCGGTTTCATAAATATAACGGCAAAAAGCCTGTTTCTGGCCCTGCTCGCAGGTGTTTCAAGCTTTTTTCAAATAAGGCTCTCAATGCCAGCTTATGTTGAGAAGAAAGATGGGGTACGCTCCTTTAGTACTGATCTTGCGAAAAGTATGAATATGCAAATGAGGTATGTGTTCCCCGTCATTGTATTTTTTATCGCATACAGCATTTCTGCGGTTGTTGCTCTGTACTGGCTTACTAGCAACGTTTTTACTATTGTTCAGGACTTTATAATAAGAAAAAGATTTAACCCATCATCAACCACCAATCACTAACAACAGGAACTTAATCTTGTCTACTTCCTGCGCTACGTCAAGGTTTGTCTGTTTTGTTTCTGCGAAGCTTGCTGTCGGTAGCTGGCGATTAGTTGTCGGTAAGTTTGAGTGCCCACAAGGAGTAATCTTTTTTGTTCGTAAATATTAATAGAGTTTCCCTTACGTTCGTTTGTAAATTTGAAGCGTCAATTTCCTCGCCTGATTCAAGTGAGAGGTCGCTTAACAGGCTTGTTTCACCAGTTTGTGTGTTATAAAACCAGATGTTGTCAGAAAACGATACTAGGCCTTGGTACCAAACATCTGGGTATTCACCACTAGGCACAATTTTTGGGGACCCGCAATAAAATGTGTTTGTTTTGCCCCAAGTGCACTTATCTGAAAGCGTATAAGGAAGAATTTCTAAATCCGTAGAATCTTTTGTGTTTAAGAGGCGCAAAGCAAAACCCCCTTCTTTGCTTTCTGAATATAGAATTTGGTTTGTGTCTGAGCTTACGGTGCTTGTAAGCGCGAGCCTAGACAAAACTTTATTAAAGCTAAAGTTTTTCGTATCAAGAAAAAACAGGTGGCCCTGTATTCCAAATCCAGGTTTTGTGTTTAACGCGACAGTGTTCTCGTTTGGCCAGGAGGCAATCCATTCGCGGGTAGCAAATCGCCACACAGAAACTGGATTGCCCGCGCTTTTTCCTGCTATGAAAGCGCTTATTCCCGAGTCGGTCTCTACTGTATAAAAAGTAGAACTGTAGTTTGGGGAGAAAACGAAGTTGCTAATGTTTGGTAGAAGGTTTGTGGTGCTCAACTTTGCAAAACCGTCACTAGATGAAGCTGCAGAAACAGACACTGTTCCATAGAGGCTCTCTATCGCCCCGTTTTCAACACGTCTTGCGACTAAGAAATTTCCGGTATTTCCCCAAACCACTTCGTCAATCTTTGTAATTGTGCTGTTTGTTAGGCGAGACACACTCTTTGACAAAGTGTTTACCTCGTACATATTGCCAGTAGATTTTTCAATAAATCGTATAAGTGTTGTGCTTCCATTGTCTAGAATCATTGCTCCTGATACAGGATTTGACGAAACTTTCCAAAGGTTTGGTGTTTTTTCTAGAATTGTCCCTACAGGAGAGTCCGAGTCGTTCTGAGTGGCGCTAAACTGTCGTACTTCCCCGCTTGCATTAACGCCCGAGCCGTTTCCAAAAGGGTTTTCGTTTGCGGGAGTAACAGGGCCTTCCTTATCAGAGGAAAAAATTTTATACCCAACAATAGCCAAAATTAGAATTATGGCTACTGCCGAAACTGCTACGATAATTTTCTTATTTTTACTCATGGTGCATATATAGAAAAGTGGGCCGCAGTAATCGCAGTCAGAACAAGAACACCTGATGACCCAGCTCCCTGAGTCTTGGGAATACCCGCAGCAACCAACTGGTTTGCGAGGTTTTGAGAGTTTGTTTCGTATACAACTCGCAGTCCCAAGCTCCGAGCAGCTCGGTATAAGGCGACTATATTAGATGTCGTTGGGCTAATAACGTTTACGTCCACACAAGTGCCATCCCTATGGCAAACTGCTTGGTGCCAGTACGTAGGTGGCCAGGCCTCTGTTACCTGCCATGCCACGCTCGCACTTATTAGTGACTGGTTCATTCCGTTCAAAAGGTTTGCAAGATTCAGGTTAACCTGCTCAGTTTTCTTGCCACTGGGCTGAGCTATCTGATTTTTTAGCTTTATTCCATCAAAAGGCGCTTGACCGTTTGGTCCAATAACAATACAACCTGGACAAGTACAAGGTATCGTTACAAACTGTCTATTAATATTTGCCTGGCACATGACGGTTCCGGCGGCCAGTGGACAACCCACATTGTTTACTGTGCCTGGGCCGGTGGTAGTCCCAGGACACTGGTCAACAGAGTCGGCAACGCCATCATTGTCGAGGTCTGCGATGCCTCCGCTAGGTGGCGCAGGAGTGGTGGAAGCTCTAATACCGCCCAAATCAAAGCTAAGGGTATTTGGATTAATGGTAAACAAAATTATATAAGCACCAACAGCAAGCAGAAGCCCAATCAAAGCATTGTTAATCGTTTCCTTTCCGTTCTGCTTGCCTCCTAGGGACTCAGCGGTTATGTATTGAATTCCGCCGACCATTATCATCAGTACAGCAAGCCCCCCAGCAATTTGGATAGAAAGTGTAAATATGTTTGCTATATAGTCGGTTTTTGAGACATCAATTGCACATCCTAAAGACTGGTTGGCTGCAAAATCTGGGTCACTCGGGTCGCATGTTCCAACTGTTGTGCCGGGGAGTGGGGCAAGAGGAATATAATTTTGAGCAGATTCTGCTCCACCCGGAATACAGAGAATTGTTACAAGAAACAGAAACATGACAAATATTTTTCTGAAAGAAGATGTCAACATTTTAGTTTCCAAAGTTTATTAGGAGATTTTCTTCTGCTTGTTGGAACCTCTCCTTGAGATTATTGACCGATATTTCGACACTGGATTTACCACTAGTTCCGGCTTCATTACGCAAAGTAATTGTATCACCGCTCTCGCCTGCAAAAGGCGATCCATTCACAAGCCACTCCATTATAATATTTCCGCTTTCGGGCTGTTTACTAAAAAAGTATGGTATTGCAGTTAGCGAGACCTCAGTTTCGAGCAGTCGAAACTGATCAGATATAGCACGATTGTAAATAATTCCGTATAAAGGGTTGTTTTCATATACTAAAACCTTGGGATTCTCTGGTTTTAGTACGAGACTTGCCGTGGCTTTTACAGTGTTTCCGGCAGACGTAACTTCAACTTTTATGTTTTCTGTTCCAGCAAGATATGACCCTTTAAACCTTAAAGAGCTCTTGCCTTCTCCTGAGGAAATCCCCACAATGTTGCCGTTGCGAGACCACTTGTATGTAAGTGAGGCAGGTGGCAGCTTGCGACCGTTTTCGTCATACACATGAGGAATTGCGGCAAGTACAAGGCCCGCTTCTTCAGTAAATCCTGCTTTTCCTTTGTAAAATGGTGGAGTATAAGTCTCGGCTTCAAAAATGATATCTACACCAGAAGGGATTATGAGCAGCTGTCTTCTAATGGGCGAAAGTCCTTCTGGAGATATTGAAACATCAACTAGAGAAAGAGAACCAAGCGCTCCGGTAGTAAATGTGAACTCTGTTTCGCCCACCCCCTCAAGCTCTCTCTTTCCATCTAAGGACCACACAATATATGAGTTCTCTACATTGAAAAATACAGTATTACCAAAATGAAGAGTAACTTGTTCACTTGGTTTCGGGCTATCTGGACTTACGGTGACAACAAGAGAACGCTCAATTTGAGAAAGTATGTCCCCGCTCTGAGCAATGGTTGCTAATGGAGCAAGTATTATCAAAAGTAAAAGGAATCTAGCAAAACTCATCATAATAGATATTATACAACAATATTTTGTTAAGGCATGCTGTGGAAGCCCGAGTTTAGCAATTTCTAGGCTGCCTCAGCCATAATCTTTTGGTGCTTCTTTGTAAGAGTTTGAACGACTTTCATGTCTATTCTTCCACGAGAAGCATTATATGCGGCATCATCTGCTTTTAGGATTGCAAGCTGAAGAAGTGCGCTGAAGGTCCAAGCGGGTACCGCGTTCACTATTGGGAAAATTTCAATCAAGGGAACAAGCCACTTTGACTTCTTTGCCCATTTTATTAACGTAGATTTTGCTGTGTCAGCGAGCCCCCACCCTTTTATCGACGTCCACACGTAAAAAGTTAACCAAGCAAATATATTTAAAAGGGAGGATAGAATCCAACCAATAAAAGGAATAAATGTTAAGCCGATTTGTATTGCATCAAAAAACATGGCAACACCTATCATAAGAAAGATTGAACCGCCCTCGAGCTGGTTTCGCTTTTGAAAAGGCTTGCCTTCTAGCATGAGGCTAGGGTACGCTCTTCCGTCAAAAGAATAAGAACTTTGTTGCTCATTTCCATTTAAGTATGATTCCTCTGGGCTGTTTTCTTCCTCGTCTCCGAAAGAGTTGTTAGAAAAGTTGGGTGCAAGCCGGGTGTTTGAAACTTTTTGTACCAAACTTTGTCTAGTTCGATAAGGTGTTCCACTTGATTTTGGCATGGAGCCGCTTTTAACCTGGTCAAATCTTTCTCTGGGAGTAAGACTGCGAGAGATCATTTTGCCCATTGGTTTTTGATTTGAGTTTTCCATACCGTTTCTTTATCTATGGGAAGTGTTACGAACCAGTTTGCGCAGGAGAGGAGAGTTCTAGTCCTTCGCGAGCTTTTTGTATAGCAAGGATTTGAGAGGGATCAGACGTAATGATTTGGTCCTCAGTATATGAGGCAATAATTTTAATAGCCACGTGTTTCAGGCCAGCAAAGAATATTCCTTCGCCAACATCTGATTCAAGTAGTAAATACTTTTCTTCATCTGTTAGATTGAAAATTTGCTGTAACCTATCTATGGCAGTAGGCGACTGCTTGAGTAGTACTTGTATAGAAGAGTTTGTGATAATGGGCGTTCCGTACGGAGATTTGAGAAAGTCGTCCACGTCTTGGGTGATGGTAGCAAGGCCCAGGTAATACTTTCTTCCGCGTTTCGCAACGTTTAAGAGGAAAGATGCGGTATCTTCTGACTTCATCATCCACCAAGCTTCGTCAATAACAAGCAATCTTTTTTTCAACTCTTTTCTTACGGCACTCCATATATAATGCGTAATGATATACATCGCAATCGGCTTCAACTCATCTTCCATGTCACGTATAGAAAAAACAACGAATCTCTTGCTTATATCAATGTTTGTTGGTCTGTTGATGAAGCCTGCCCATGTCCCCTTGGTATACTTGCTTAGTCTTTGAGCAAGCGACTCCCCACCCTCAAGACCAGAAAGCACAAGCTCGAAGTCAGAAAGAATTGGTGGTTCAATATTTTTAAAATCCGAATCAGCCGTAATATCTTTCAAGGCATATGTCTCTGTGATTGCTCTGTCTATAATTGCGTCTTCTTCCGAAGTGAGGCCTCCCATCATAAGTCGGAAAAGTCCAACTAGGTTTATTATGTTTGAGCGCAGTACGTTTGCCCACGATTCCCCTTCTGTTGGAGGAGGTATATCAAATGGGTTGATGTGATGATCAGAGTTTAGAGATATGGCAAAGTGCCGGCCGCCTACTGCTTCGGCCATATATTTGTACTCATCCTCTGGGTCGATAACCATAACATCAGCGTCAAACATAAGTGTTCTAAGAATTTCGAGCTTGGTTGCATATGATTTTCCTGCTCCAGATTTTGCAAACGTTATAGAATTGTAGTTTTCAAGTGAAAATCTGTCGAAAAGAATAAGGCTTGAATTGTGTCTGTTGATGCCATAAAGAATTCCTTTGTCTGACGTTAAGTCAAAAGAAATAAAAGGAAACAGACTTGAAAGGGGTGAAGAGTTTAGTTTTGAGTTTACTGCAAGCTCGTCATTTCCAAGAGGTAAAATGCTTTTATAACCTTGTTCTTGCTGGAATAGTGCTGGCTTAACATACACAAGCTTAGACTCAAGAATTGACTTGATTTCTGACTCAACTTTGTCGAGTTCGGTGTCGTTGTCTGCGTATATTGATATATAGAGTCCAACATCGAATATTCTTTCCTGTGCTTGTTGTAAGCTGTCGCGCAGGTTCTCTAAGTCTTGGTATGCAACATCAAGCATGGGGTCTCTTACTAGCCCTTTGTCTTCCCTTGTGCTTATTTGGCTTTGAACCTCGGCTACCTTTTTCTGGAATTGTTTTAAAACGCGGGAAGTTTCTATGGGATGTATAAAAATTGAAACATCAAACACTCGATCAAGATTAATGATGGGGGCAAACCAGCTTTCTCCTAAAAAACGAGGGTAGGATATTACAAAAAAGCTCCTAACAATTTTTTCTCCCAGGTTTAACTCTTTTGGGCTAACTTTAAGGGCGCTTGGAGCTATGATGTCTTTCAGATCAAGAGTGTTTGCCTCGTAAATCTCGTGCGGCAAAATGTTAATACCTCCACCATTTGAGAGAGGGTTGCTGCCTTCCTTGTTTTTGCTAAATAATTTGCTGAGGATACTCATATTTTTTGATGGTGAAAGATGATTGACGAAATTCTTAATTTAGCCCCTATTGCAACTGAATTGGTTTCTCCGTTTCTCCTGGATTGAAGATTTTGTAAAACAACTCGATAATCTCTTCGGTTCCGAGGCGCGCAACGCGGACACCTGTGCGTATTAGACCTTGCTCGACTACTGATAGACGTTGCTCAAGCTGGGTGCGAGACTCCTCGAAGTTTACTTCTTTATTTGTTTGCCCGCTTCCCTCCTTTTTCCCTGGTAGAAACTTGTCTGTAAAACCTGATTTTTGTTGTAGGATCGCGGGTATATATGGGATCACTACAAAAAAACTTTTTGTCATAATGTTTGTGTTCTCAGTAAAGCTCTTTATGAAGCCCATATATTCTTCGATCTGAATTTTCATTAGGTTGTTCATTTGATTTTTCTTCTGATTTTCTAGAAGGGCAATATACGGCCTAATGTCTAACCTTCTTGACTCGATAAAAATCTGAATAGAAAAATCTAGAGAGTTTAAAAAATCTTGAAATTGAAGAAGTATCGCAGCTTTCTCGTCCTCAGATTTAAGTGAAAAGTTAAGAGACGATGCAAGAATAACCGCCCGCATGCTTCCGTCTTTCATAATGATTACACCATCGCGGATTTCTTCGATTGGGACGAATTCCTGTGTTGCTTTTGCAGAAAGGGCCATAAATAGTGGGGTGTAAAATATAAATAGTTCGAAGTAGAAGTGCTTTGTTTGCGCAAACTATATTATAAGTAAAATTGGTTAATTAAGCACTATTGTTTACACTTGTTTACACTCTTGCTTCCGTCTTGCAATAGATCCTATACTTCACGCTCTGGGTCAGGTTCGTTTTTGTTTCCGCTCACATCGATGCTCCATGACAAGTCTTTGAGCTTACTATCAGAAAGTTTAGGAACAAAAACTTGTGGGTTTGAACTAGCTTCTCCATCTTTCTTCACAACTTTTTTATCAACTTTTTTCCATATGTATAACTTCTCGCCAGCTATATATTTTGCAAAAGCTTCCACAACCGATATGAATGGTTTGTTGTTTATCTTGTAGAACGCCAGCGCTAGGGCGAGTACAACGACAGGTAATGCAAGGAGGAAGGCAAGAAACCCTGGCAATACTCTGAAGAAGACAACCACCGCGCCACCTCCACCAGCAAGATATATGAATTGTCGTAGGGTGAATGGCCCAAAGATTTTGTCTTCTACATCAATAAATTGTGGGACTTGGAAGCGCATAGCAGTTTATTAGCTTAATTAGTTTCCTTAGCTGGGCTAGCTTTAGAAAGCTTTCTTATTATAACATTTAGCATTCTCATAACCTCGTCTAGTAATACTTCTACACTTATCACACCTTCCGCCGAAGAAAATTTTAGTCGTTTTGTTAGCTCAATCTGAGTTTCAAGCTCTGCACCAGATCCATAAGCAATTCTCAAAAGTTGTAAGAAATCCTTTCTTGTCCCTCTGAACCTTCTCTCGGCAATATTTGATGGTATTGACACAGAACATCTTTTCATTTGCGAAGACAAACCAAATTTTTCTTCAGAAGGAAAAGTACTTGTTAATAGATAAACTGCTTCTGCAAGTTCAATCGTTTTTTGCCAAACAATTAAATCTTTGTATGAATGAATTACTTTTCTCTGTTCCATAAAGCTAGCAAGCTAATTAGCTAAGAAGCTAAAAGCTAACTCGTGGGTTCTCTATACGGATCTAGGCCTGGAGGATATGTCTTTTTTACTACAGTGTTTTCTGTTCCTGTGGTGGATTGGTTTAGCTTTTGTTCAAGAGGAGAAGTTCCACTTTGTTCATGCAAAATATTTAATGGAGGCTTTGTTGGGCTAACCACTCCAGGTGAAGCAAAATTTTGGCTGGGTGGGACTGGAGGCGTGGAGTTGTCTGTCGGAAGATTGTGGGGGACAAAATTAGCTCCGGTTTGAACGTCTATTATGTTCCTACTACTGCTTGCCTCTTGTGGAAGAATTGGGGCCTCGGTATCTTTATTATTCGTCATTCTAAATTCGTTATTCGTTTTTTGCCCAGAGGGCAACTCCTCCCTGTAGGGCACCACAGAGTCACTTGCAGTAGAGCGCGGCGCAGAGAGAGTAGCGTTTGGGGATTTGGGTTCAGGGCTAACAGATTTTGTATTCAGTGCCTCAGATTTTACGTTTTCTGATTCCTCAATCCACCACTTTTTCTCTAGTTTTGCAGGAGTTTGGTTTTGTGGAGTTGGGGCTTTGCTTATAAGGTTTATTGGAGGTTTGGCGGCAGGTTGCTCTATGGTAATTGGAGTAATGGTTTTTGGAACCGCAGTTCCTGCGGGACTTGCAGCAGGCACAGCAAAAGAAGTTTGAGGAAGTGTTTTGCGGATGTCATCAAGCTTTACAAAAATCTGCTTTTTGAGTTCCCCAACCAGCTCAATCACTCTACCTTCTGCAATCCCTAATGACTTTTCAAGCGTAACAATAAGCTCATCGATAGACTGAAGTCCAATTAGAGTGTTATAAACTTCGGTGTCTAGCATGTCGGAAAGTTCTGCATTCAACTGGTACTTCTTCCCAATAGTCTCAATTATTTCTATATTTTCATTCGACGAAACAAACTCCTTCTCTGTTTCTGAAAGTTTTTGGTAAGCAGTATTCCTTTGTTCTTTGGTGAAAGGCATGTTTTATAGAGCATCTTCACCTCCGTGACCCGGACTTAGCCATGTTCGTATTGTTGGATTGCCGGCTCCAGCCATGCTGAATATTGCAGCTTTAAGCGCAGCACTCTTTTCTGGGTCTAGCTCTGGAGCAATTCTCCTGATAATTGCTGGTGTCAGTTGATCAATAAAGGCAGGTGTTGAAAGGCTAAGGGTTCCAGGTGTTGTGGGTGTAATTGGTAAGCCGGCAATTTGTTTAGCACTAGTAGACTTACTTTTAATAATTGTTGGGTCAATTGAAGCTGATGTAATAAATGAACTGGTTTTCTCTTCTCGAATTTTGTTTTGTTGGCTTTTGGTAAACTTGGAGCTCTTCATGATTGAGTCAACTTGGCTTTGTTTCAAATTCTTTATGAAATCAACATCAGCCAAAGTTTCAGGAGAAATCATTTCTAATTCAGTATCAGTTAGACCTTGGATTTGTTGTATAGATCTAAGGCTTGGTAATGCTCCGCCTGCTCCTGTTATCGCGTTAGCGTCAGCAAAACGTGTTCTCTTGATAGCGTCTTTTTCTCTCTCAGAAAACTTATCACTTTTGTTTAGAGCGTCAAGTTGTTGAGTGCTTAATGCATTAGCAAGCTCCATGCTTGTCAAGAGACCTTTATTCCCAGCAACTATTGTCTCAATTTCTTTTCCACTCATACGGGCAACTGCAAGTTCCATCTTTTCGATATCCGCATTTGCAAGAGCCAACTGTCGAGGGTTAAGCGGGGCGCCAGACGCTTTTAATTTTGAGCCCCGTAGTCCATTTTCAATTTCAATTTGATCTTGAGCCTTTCTTGCGCGAGCACTTGCATCCACTCTCTCTTTCTCTCCCTTTTCCTTTCTGTCAGCAAATCCTCCTACACCAGCCTTGCCTGCTCCTAGATATGTTCCTGCCCCAGTTGCACGGAAGTCGTATGTGCCTGCCGCAGTTTTCTGGCCTCCACGCAGAGCGGCACGTGCTGCCCAGCCACCACTTAATATTCCCTTCTTACTTGCCCACTCGTTAACACCTTTAGAGTTTACGAATTTATTAGCGCCCCACCCAACTGTTCTTCTGCCTGCCCAGGCGGTAGTTCCACCAACAAGCTTCCCGGCAAGGGAGCTTCCCCAACCCCCTGCTTTAGCGGAAAAGCCCTTTGAAATTATAAGAGTACCTATCATTAAGGCGATTATGATAAAGAAGTTCATTATAAGAACAACGGGTTTTTCTCCCGGGGACACAATATCTGCAAACACCTTTCCACCTGCTGGTAAAGCATTTGTAAGAGACTTTGTAACCTCAAGCACGACCCAGACCATTAACATAAATATTGGTGCAAAGATTGCTTGATCAAGAAGGTTCCCCCACCATTTCTTGGCTTGGTCTCCAAGGCCGGGCACAACTTGCCCGAGTACTGCAATAGGAGAAAGTATAAGAAGGTATATGAATATCACATAACGCACTGCAAACATTACTGCCGCCGCAATGAAGACAAAAGCTGTGATTGAAAAAAAGATGAATGCCATTATAGAAATGAGAAAATATTTACTAACACTACTTCCGGCCAATTCACCCAAGACTTTGTTGTTTCCGTCTATGTCATAAAACGATGTTAGCCCTAGAGAGTTCATAAAACAGTTCGAAATTCCTGGAGCATTTGTGGTGTTTGCAGTTGTTGTTGGTAGTGGTCCTGTGCATTGAACCACCTGATTATGTAAAGTGAGGGCAAGGACATTTGATGAGTCAATGATCACCTTTGTGAAGAAGAGACTGAAGTTGATAAGAACTGCGGCAATAACTACTGCACCCAAAGTTTTTTTCCAATTCACCTTCTCAAGCCCAAGAATTGTTCCGATCGCAACATACACAAGTATGAATATGAAGCTCATATTCATAACGTCACGTATAACTCGCCATGAAACATTGATTCCTGTTATAGAGTCTATGTTATGGGCAAGATTAACTACGGAATAATCAAGCACAAAGTTGAAGAATACTCCACCAAGACCCATAAGCATCGCACCGAACGCCATAGGTAGTTCAGCCATCGTACAGAGAAGGTCTGCCGTAAGCCCTGAACAAGGATTTGCGGCGTTCGCAACGTTAAAGGCGAATGGGAAAATAGTAAAAACTATTACAAATAGTATTAGTTTTGCAATATTGACCTTTTTTATTTTCCTTAGAATTTCCATTTAATTTAATAGATAAAGACAGTACTATCGCATCTTTTCTGGTTAACTACTGTGACGGTTTTGTCTAGATCAAATACTGTGAAGTTGGCTTCCTTCTCTCCAGGCTGACTATATAAACGCGTATTTCTTATTGTCACCACTGTATTTTTCCCCGTACCGGTCCTTGATACCTGGTTTACACCCCACGGAGGGTCACCTATTCTTCCTGTATCTGTTCCACCCCAGGTGAGTGACGGTGGGAATTTCAAAGTTCCTGACCCCCCAGCAACTGTTGCCACCCAAGTAATATACTCTCCTACTGTTCCCTGGCTTTGTTCTGGGTAACAGCTCACAACGAGTGGAGCAAAGTTTGCAACATCAATGGTTGTAGGTTGGCATATCGCGGTAGCGGTAAGAGAACCCGCTGTAACTGTGACGCGACCACTTTTTTTATTAGGAGTAGTGTACTGAACAATTACAGGGTTAGAAGTTTGCCCACCAAGTGGAGCATCACCTCCCCAGAGAAATGTTGGAGGTGTAGCTGAAAGATCGATACCAGGTGCGATAACAGTTGCTGTCCAAGTAACGTCTTCGTTTACCAGAACACTTGATGGCTCACCCTGACATGTAACTGCAAGCTGGCGGCTTCCTGCAGGAGGATTTGGGTTGGTGTAGCGGCCGCCAGAAAGGAGGCCCTGTCCTGATGAGAATACTCTATTGATAAGTTGTCCTGTTAAGGCACTTATTATTTCATCAAGCTCATCTGCAAGCTCAAGCTCACTTATTTCAGCACTGAGAGTTTTTTCCAGCTGGCTTTCTATTACTGCGCCCGGAGTTTTAACAGTTCGCTGTGTACATATACCATCTGTCATTTTTTCACATTCGGACCATGAAAATGCTCCGCGGCCCCAATCAAGTTTCACTCCTTCAATTTCAATAACTTTTGTTTGAAGCTCAGCTAACTTAATCGCCGCATCAATTGTCGTACCGTAAGGGTTGTTTGTCCGCTCTTGTGTGAGAGCAAACCATCCATCCCAACCACCTTGTGAGAAATCTCCCTCAATAAACCTGTCAATGTCTGTCGCGATTGCTTTAAGTTCACAACTACCTTCGTAAGTTCTCGGCGTGCGTGAGTTGGTGTCTGCTTGAGGCGCGGAATCTCGTATTGCTTTTTCAACCGCAGTCTTAAAGGTGCTACATGCAGAACTTGTGGTTATGCTTCTTGAGAAGTCTGCTGTAAAAGCTCGAGTTGTGCTAAGGAAAAACGCTTCAGGATCTGTTGCAAATGCAGGATTCCCTTCAAAGCCTGTGTTTATCCAGTCCACAGTGTCGTCGGCAATTTTTTCAAGCACTCCTTTCATAAAACGTATCATAATAGAGTCGAGCGTTACTCCTGTGAGAGTAATACCAAAGAGTGTTATTCCAGTTTCTTTATCTGCTTGCGGCTTATTCTCAATAGGTACGGGTGCCGGGATTTGCCTTATGGGTGCGAAGCTAGGGACGGCGGCCTCTGCAGTGTTTGTGTTAAACAAAAAAGAAACAGAGATGAAAATATTACTTGCAATTAGAAACGAAGAAACGATTTTTAATAAAGGAGATCTCATATTGAATTCCAAATGATGTAACCAGGTTCAAAGCTTTCAAAAATTATACCACTTGCTTTGAAATATGCCGATATTTGAGAGAGAGCAGATACTTCTTCGTTTGATCCTTCTATATATGATTGCATGCCGACTATAGAAAGCACTGGGTTACTATCTAGCTCACTAAAGTTTTTTGTTCCCGTGCTTATCTTTGCGTAAGCATTTAGAAGCGCCGCGTGAAACATAACTGTTTCACTAGGGACAGCTATGAGAGCAAGTTCGTCTGCCATCTGTAAATATAGGTCTGAAGTTAAGCTCATTTTATCAATGAAACTTTTGTTGCCATCTATTTCTGCCAAGTCGCTTGCTGTAAGCTGGTTCTTTTCATAGAGCGATGTATATTTGTCTCTAATTGATGCAATAAGGTTTCCGTAACTTTTTAATTGCAAGGCAGTGCCTCCACTGAATATTCTCAATGAGGCTTCGGAGTAAGTTTTGTTGGAAGACCCGGCATTTACATAATCTCCCGAGATTCTGTCCGCAAGCTGATTTATGGTAAGAGGGTTAACATTGTCTGACTGCTTGAGAGCAATATACTCTGAAAAAATCTGTTTACTTAACTTCTCTGTTTCATTGCCGGTGAAACTTGTGCCCAAAAGATCGCTACTAGAGACTTCGGGATTTTCTATTTGAGACTTGGCCCAACTACCGTCATCGATCCCGTCTCCGTCGGTGTCCTTGTTTAGTGGGTCTGTTTTCCAGAGAGATTCTTCCCAATCTTTAAGACCGTCTCCGTCGGTATCGTTTTCAGTGATTGCAGAATTCTTTATGTCTATGACACTGGTGGTACCTGGCTCTCCCGGTGTGTTGAGAGACGAGAAAGGTTGTCCTCTGTAAATTGAAAGAACAACTCCAAGAAGAATAATCGCGGGTATAAAAATAGCAAAAAGTTTTTTTGTAGGAAGATTTGTGGGTGTCAATTTAACAAATTATATCAAGAAAACGATAAAACACCTTGCCCCAGACCGCTTTTCTTGTGGGGACAGTGTTAACTTGAGAGCAATCTGTTTGATACGATGATAAAATAGATACATGAAGCATTCTAGTTTGTACAAGAACCTTGCCATACTACTTTTCTTCTCATTTTTGATACCGGGCACTTCTTTTTCACAGAGTACTTTTTCATTTTCAAGTAATTTATCTCTAGGAGCGAAAGGCGTTGATGTTTTAGAGTTACAAAAGGCTCTAAATATGGACACCAGGACAGCGGTTGCTTTTTCTGGGCCTGGCTCTCTTGGGGAAGAAACAGATTATTTCGGGGCACTTACTCGACTTGCTGTAATTAAATTTCAAGAAATTTACAAAAATGAGACCCTCGTACCAGCTCAGCTTTCAAGTGGAACAGGTTTTGTTGGCATATTTACACGTACAAAGCTAAATAATTTGCTAACGAAATCCCCGAGCGCTGTAAGTAATTTACCCGTACATATAGAAACCCCAGCATTGCCGAATAACGCCGTTCCTACTTTCAATGAATCGGCACTATCTTCGCTTGGAGTTGGTTTGGGTCCCATGCTTTATGGAATTGAACCGTACTTTGTGAAACCTGGTTCGAACATTATTCTTCGTGGGAAAGGGTTTTTTGGTGACAATCAGGTTTTTATTGATGGAAAGTTATTTTTAGACAAAATTAAAGGAAGCAAAGAAGGAACAGCTATAAATGTCACACTAAACCAAACTATAGCGATAGGTAAGCATTCAGTTTTTGTAAAAAATATAAACGGCACTACCGAAAACCAACCTAATGCAGTAGATGTTATGGTAGTAAGTGAAGTACCTATTCCTCCGTCTATCACATACATTTCACCTACAACGATTGCTTCTGACTCCACTGATGAAATTGTTATAACAGGACAAAACTTTTCCCCTGATGGGAATTTGATAGTGGGAATACTTGGGCCAACCAAGTTATTTCCCTCCCAAAGTAATAATATTCGTTTAAAGCTGTCTGATTTCCCTGGCACTGCTCAGTTTAAAAATGTACCAATAGGTTACAAAATCATAGTTCCTGTCTATCTTATAATTCAAAATAGTAGTGGAACTTCAAATCCGATAAAAATTGATGTTATTGTTAAGTAGCATGACAAATCTGTTACAAAATAAAATAATAAAAGTTTCTGCACTTATACTTATCTTAGTTTTATTTACCTTTACCTTTGCTTCACCTGTGGCTGCACAAAGTTTGATGCAGTTTGGTGGGTGGGTATCATTTGTATTCTACTGTGCATGCAGTAACAGCTGGCTTGTGTCATATATGCCACCATATCCATTAACCTACCCCTGGGTTACAAGACAGCTCGTGCTAACACCCACAACAATACTTCATGCTTATACACAGTTTCTGACAATACCCGTTATTACTTCTTGGCATTTGGGACAATTCGTTCCTGGAGTTCAAATGTGCTGGATTCCTGGAACCCCCTGCATTGTTGTGCCCTCTGATGGAGCCATCTTTCGTGTAGGGTCTAGTTTCCCTGGGTGGCCATCTCCTCTTGGAACTTAGACAACTTCCTCCAGTCCTCAGGTAAAAGGTTCTCTGGTCGAGACTTTGGATCAATGTGAGTTTTTTCTAGCACGGTTTTAGTTTGTGGCCCGAATACCTTTGTTAGAGTTCTACCAAGAGTTTTTCTTTTACCTGCAAAAGCAATTTTAGCTAGTTTAAAAAACTGTTCTTCTGAGGTTCCTTTAAAAAAGTTTTTTGAGATTTTTGTTATAGAAAGAATTGCTGCGTCTACATTTGGGGCGGGGCTAAATGATCCACGGCTCACCCTTTTAATAATTTTTGGTACCCCGTAGGCTTTTACCGAAAGTGACAGGAGACTCTCCTTTCCATCTCGCGCAACTATTCTTTCTGCAACTTCTTTCTGAACCATAAGAAGCATCTCTTGAGGTTGGTGGGTACTTTCAAGAAATTTGCGAAGAAGTACGCCTGTAATGTAGTACGGAATATTAGCTACAACTTTGTATGGTTTACCTTTTTCAACAACATTGTCCACTGACAGATCCAAAATATCTGAGTGAATGATTCTAAGTTTTCCTGTTTCTATTTCCTCCTTAAAGTCCGCAAAAAGTGTAGGTATTAAACGATCGTCTTTTTCAATTGCAATAACTTTTGCCCTAGCTTCAAGGAGTTTCCTGGTGAGAACTCCCTTGCCCGGTCCGATTTCTACAACAGTGTCCTCGGGTAAAATCCGCGAAGCTTTTATAATTATGTCCAAAATACCCCTGTTTACTAGAAAGTTTTGTCCTAACGATTTTTTATTTCTGAAATTTTCCATGACAGTGGAAGCCGAGCTTCCACGATTTAACTCTACTCTAATAAATAATTGTCGATTTCGGCCAAGGTCTTTTTTCGTTGAATAATGCTTTTTAAAGCATTTTCGGCAAAGACTTTATAGTCCTCATTAGTATCAAATTGTTCAAGTACAATTTCAGTTTTGCACAATCTTGTTAGAGGATTGTTACTTGTAAATTCTGCCCAACTAGATCTACTTCTAATTTGATTTTCCTTGTCTTCCGTGTGGTGCGCTCGGTTGTTTAAGTTAACATATGCACTCAAATGAAGTAGATACTCATTCGAATTTACATGGACTGCTTTAAATTTTCCTTCGAACAAAGAG
>JAGVCW010000017.1 GCA_020059045.1 Minisyncoccota bacterium
AATAGCGGGGATGACACCACCTGAAGAGTTTGTTTTGAGGAGTGAGGAGGTGATACTGGTGATCGCAAGAGATGTGGTGGTTGCAGAGGTGGTGGTGGAAGTAGTAAAAATAGCTGTCGAGGGTGTAGTAGCACCAATGGTTGCATCATCAATAGTCCCACCATTAACAGACTTTGCAATAAACGCAGCAGGAACAGCCCCTAAAATTTTTCTAGGGGTCATTTCCCCGTCCCAAGAAGCACTACCTGATGATCCACCAATTTCCACACCCAAATAAAGAGTTTGGTTAAAATTTACACTTGTTAGTACTGTTGAGCTACCAAGCATCACACTAAAAAGTCCGTTGGAAACTGCCACTCTATCACCCAATGCACTACTTCTATCCTCAGTCCAAATTGCAACTCCACCCGTTGCGGCAGTATATAGAGCAAATCGCATATGATACGTTCCATCTGAAACCGCCACGTTTGATGAGTTTGTAAGCTTACCCTGATAATTAATCTGTTGATTAAAGTTTGTGGCAGCAAAGGAAGTTTGTACAAAAAACAAACTAGTCATATCAAAAAGGCCAGGCGTCGTAAGCAAAATTACCGCTGTCAAAATTCCTGCTATTACTTTTTTTGAAAAGCTATACATTTATATTACTAACTCGCATTCTTCTCCTGTTTCTGTCGATAACCGATCTAAGAGACTTAAATAAAATCAACGAAACTAAGATAATAAGAAGGATGTTTAAGCGATTCTTGTTTATGATTGTAAGCAGAGTTTGATATACATTATTTTCCTTTTCGAGTCCTACAAGTGCTGTGGCTAATAGGTTCCCTAGGATCTGCTTCAATCCTTGATTTTTGTAATCAACAATAGAAATGTAGACGTTATAGATTCCTGATTCACCAAGTGGACCAATTGTTGCGACATACTTAGTTTTTTCGTCATTTACTCTTAAGAGAAATGAGAAGGTCTTTTCTTTGTCACTTGGATGAGTAAGTGTAACGATAATCGATTTTAGAAGTTCTGGAACTTTTTCATAATCAAGTGATACTGTCAGATTCTTCCCGCCATCGACTGTCACCTGTGACTTTCCTGAGAACGTTGTAATCCTTCTCCCGTCTTGTATGAAATCAAAATCAAGGAATGTAAGTGAATCAATGAGAGGGTGTGTGGTAGGAGACTTAGGCAGTTCATCGTAGATATTTCCATCTGGCCCTACCACTTCTCCAGGGAGAAGAACCCTTGCTCTTGCGACTGACCCGGATGAGTACAAACCATTTCTGTCTCTTGCAAATATTGAGTAGTAGTAAGTCACTCCCACATTTACATCACTGTCTATAATCCCTTCTAGATCTCCTTCATATATAACCTGCCCATCACTCGGATTTGCGGGAAAGAAAACCGTGGACCGAAGCAGACGAACTTCTTCAAAATCGGGATCTTTAGGATTTGTCCAGCTAAGTGCGATATCTGCTTGTCGAGCTTGTGCTTTAAAGTCTGTGGGGTTTGGTACAAACTCACCCATTGGTAATGTAGTGAATGTTAGATTGGAGAGAAAGGTTTTTGTACCGTATCCGTTTGTAACTTCTATACTATAGAAGTATTGTGTCCCCGGATCTAAACTTATAAGACTTGCCGAGTGAATTGAAGTGTATATTGTCCCTACACTTGTACCCAATTCGTAGTTGTTTGACTTACCCCACGCAAGGCTCGTTACTGCCGGTTGAGTTGTTTTCCAGGAAATAATTGCCCCAGTTTGAGAAGGAACGACTACCAAATCATATATAAGAGCTTGTGAATGTTGGCCACTACCTCCACCTGCACTACTAGATGCTGCAAATGTTGTTGCATTTGCAGACGATGATTGGCTAGATTCATTTGAAGCGGCGTCAACCGCAGAAACAGTATACGAGTACGTAGTGCTAGGACTAAGACCGGTATCAGAATGTGTTGAGAGACTTGTAGTTGTAAGAAATACACTGTCTCTATATATCTTATAACCCGTTACCGCAACATCATCTGTCGATACCGACCAAGAAAGATTGATTTGGGATGATGATACTGCTGTGGCCGAAAGCCCTGTAGGAACTGATGGTGCCGTTACATCTGATGAAGTCACCGTAGCTCCAATTTCGAATTGATCTTCTATTGCATATGCATTTGTGAAAGAGCCGAAAACTAGGGTTGACACACATAACAGTGCAATAAACTTATTGATAGTCATGAAAGTTATATTGCTACAGCTGTTACTGTAGTAGTTGCTGTGTAACTCCCTGCTCCCTGAGTATTAGAAGCGCCAGATTCTGCCCTAAACTTCAAGGTTGTGGCTGAACCACTTGGGTAGTTGTCACTTGTCTTAGTAGCAATTAGCTCGTTAGAGGTAGACAAGCCATTCCAACATGAATCAGTTGTATCTGTTAAGCCAGTATTACATACCGAACCGTTGTCCAAATATTTCTGTACTACGTCACTTCCCTCTGGAGTAAACCCGAATTCAGATGTGGCTGCACCAACAGTAAACGAGAAATCCGGGTTTGCCCCCGCAGGCACGTAATCAGAGAAGAAATTTGCACCAGACACTAAAGCCGGAGAGCTTGTTGCTTTAATATAAAGCTCGTAACCAGTAGGATTGTCAGTAGTAACAGTTACAGAAGTTGAGCCATTTGCCGTACCTCCTCCACTTGCAGAAATAGATGGTGAAAGAGTTACATCGGATACAGTACTAATGGCAAGATAAGTTGCATCCATTTGCTGGTATCCAGCATTAATTGTGTACGAGGTACTACTTGATGGACCAGTGGCAACTTCGCCAAAAGTACTCTCACCAACATAATTTGTTGAAGAACCGAATCCTCCACCAAAGTTTACTGAATCAATCTGAATCGAGTAATTAGAGCTAGTCATGCTTGTTGCGAAAACTCCTTCGAAAGAAACAAGAACAACGAGTAGTAGTAAAAATATTTTATTCATATTGTCTTTTTACTACGACCGAACCTTCTTTTGTTAACTAACAAGAACACCACAAACAATGCGATAAGAATTAAGACTAATCCTCGAGGTGAAAGAACAATAAACGTTAGCTCTCTACTGTCGACAAGATCATCATAACCACGGTTAACTTCTATTTTTGCCTCATACCGACCAAAGAATCCATTTCCATCAATTGTTACATCTCTTGTTCTAATAGAACCAGGTAGAACAAACCACGGATCAAGCACTACTGTCTCTACAGTTTGTCCGATCATATTGGTGAGTACTATGCCACCATATGCATTCAGATGAACGTTCCCAGTATTTTCAACACTAATTCTTAAAGGAATTTGAGAAGAGAAGAATAACTTTTTTTTATTCTTTGTTTCAAACCCTATAAGTTTCCCACTTTTTGTAACATCACCAGGAACAGTCACGAACACCAATGTTGCAATCCTGCCTACCACTGTTGCACCGGTTTGTGCGCGATCACCTTGAACTATTTCTGCCCTCTTTTCTGTTGCACTTACAATTACACTTCCAAATCTTCCTCCTGGAGTAATATTTGCAGGGAGTGTAATACGAACAGGGATTTGTGCTCTATCACCATGTTCTAGAGTTAACTCAGCTTCAGACACAAAGAAATAATCAGAAAGTGTTGTGTTGCTCCTGTTTTCTCCCAGAAGCTTTACAGTCTCGGGAGAATTTTCACCGCTCACAAAATCTTCGAAGCCAATAGTATAGATTTGGGTACTTCCAGTTCTGTTTTCTACAGAAATGTTTATATCTAGGCTATTGCCGGGGAGAATCTCTCTTTCTATTTTGGCCGGGCCAACAATAAACCTACCCTCAACGGGAACCCCTTGAAAATGCTCTACAGCATAAGAACTAGCAATAGCTGGAGAAACCAGGAACACAATTATTGTTGTTATGCTTAGAACTTTTTTCATTTACTTCTTACCTTCAATCTTCTTGCTAATAAATTTCGACCTTTTACTGGACTTCTGCCCAGACCCATTTTTTTGATACTAAAAAATGGGTCTGGGCAGAAGCTAATTTTTAATCGGCACTAATACATATAAGTAGTCATCACCTTGGGATTTTCTCCAGACAGGGGTAATGACACCGCTCGTTCGATCAGCGGGCTCAATGCTAACTTCGTCTGAAAATGAATCTCTAATTTTTGCAATCGCTGCTTCACGATCCATATCGTCCTCCGTAGGCAGAACAACCAGTCCTTCGGTAGGTCGAGCATATACATCTGACTTACTTATTTCGACTACCTCTATCTGCATTCCAGTCATAACCAAAATTCTTTTCCTCGTGTCAAGAAATGCGTCATTCAAAGTTTTGTACACTGCTAGACCAGATTTATCCAAAATAGTTTTCACACCAGAAAAAACACTCGCTTCATATTTAATTCCTCTGTTTACAAAAATATTTTCACTACTAATTTCAAATTTATTCCAAAGTGATTCGTATGCAAGACGAGAGTCTGGATTAACATCTAGTGCAAAATAAAATGCGCTAACTGCCACAAAAAGTGCAACTACTCCGGACACAAGACGAGGAAAATTCTTTGCTACATATACAACGTGGTCTTTCCTTCTCTCTCTAATGTCATCACTAATTATTTGTGGCTGAACACTACTTACAAAAGCTGAATCAATTTTTGTTTCTCCCACATCCAGTGAAATCGGTTTGAAAACATCTTCACTAATTTCTGCATGCTCCTCCTGCCCAATTGTGTTAAAGATAAAATGAGTTGCATCGCGAGGAGACTCTACAATCGAAACATAGTTACTTGCCGGAGCAGGAATTACCTCTGGCTGAATTCTACTTACCTTGCGTCTGTATCTTTCTGACTTACCTTGAAGGCCATTGCCAGTAGAATTCTGGTGAGCAATTATCGAGTCATGTGACACATACCAAGATCTCCCAACCATTCGACAATCAAGTTTCCCACCTCGGCAAAGCTGTCCAATATAATCATTTGAATAGGCCGTTATTTTTGCAGCTCGTCCAGACGAGATGAAACGCTTACCCTCAAAATAAAGATCATTACCCATTCCACTAATTATAGATTTTCAATTAAAAATTAGATACAAAAAAGTGGGGATAAATGATCATTACGTGAAGATCATAAACTGCTCAATTTTGGCTCAAAAACTAGGTAATTTTGAATTGTAATTTCAAAAAAACAATTTCAACTACAAAATATATTAATCAAAATTATATCACTAAAATATCATTAAAAATTTTAATTCCTATATTTTATATCTTAATAAACCTTAATAAATAGTACTTATGCTTATCCACATATTTAGTATTGTTTATTAAGCTTTATGTAGTAAAATTAATGATACAAATATTATGTCATTTAAGGAGCACGTAACTATAAAAGAGGCTGCATATATACTTGGAGTATCCCCACTCACTCTTAGAAATTGGGATAAGAATGGTAAGTTCCCTGCCCAAAGGCACCCTATGAACAACTACAGGGTCTACAAAATGGATAATTTGCTTAAGGTAATAGAGGATATTGACTCAGGAACTGAAAAATCCAACATTAAGAATCGTATGAAGAAGCTTTCGGTTAAACATTTGGAAGATTCTCAATAGTAGTTTTACGAAGGTTTAAATTTTCTCTAAATTTAATGTTTCCTAGTATACCTATATTTTTCCTATCATCTCGGCTAGACGAGTATACTTGTGAAACGTAATTCTTGCCTAATTTACTTATTATTTTGCTGTGAAACATTATGTATTGACTAGCCTTTGGTTTGGCGTAACATACTTGATGGAGTAGTGGCATTCGGCTACTACCCTGCTCATTCACAATCCATAGCCGATGGTTTGACCTAGGCAATTGGAGGTTACCATGGATAATACAGCTGGTACGGCTCCGAGCGCATCTGCTACTGCGTCCGCACTCCTTCCTATTCTGCATAGTGGAATAATCGTAGTAAGGGTCTTATTTGTGCATCCTCACATCAAGGTGTACCTCTATGCTTTCCCGAGAGTAGGTGTTAAATGTGCTGTTGTAAAATATGAAAGCCGCCGGTGGATTAATAATACATCTCATATGGTTTTGAGAACTATTTCAATTGAAACGTTTGAACAGGAAATAGAACGCTGGTTAGAAGAATTTTCCCCACTTTGGTTACGACCTGAGGCAATGGTCGCTGTAGAAAATAATGCGATTGTCCCCATTACAAATCTGAGAGTCAGAGATCACTTAGTAAAGATTTTGGGCATGCTCGAGCGGAGTCTGGGTTCACCCTCTCGAGAAGATCTCAATTATACACCAGAAGGTGCTATGCTCCATCGGCTGGGAGGTCTTCTTCACAGTCAACAACTTGAGTTCAGCCATGTTAGGGATTCAATAAACCAATGGTAATGTGAAATACCGAGCGACACGAAAGTGTTCGCTTTTTTATTTACTACCCCCTATTTAGGGGTGGATATAAATTAGTATATGTATCCAAATAGACACTTTTCTTTTCTATGATAGTATCTGCGGAGAAACCTACCGGGAGTAGATCATGTTTTACGAAGTCACCATAGCTGAAATGCGCTCCACGATAATGGAGCGCTTCCCTTCTATAACTGCCAGGGAAAGCTTTTTGCCAGGTGATGAAGTTGCTCACTTACTTTGGATGGCAACACAGATAGAAAATATGATGAGTTGCAGTTTGAAGGATGCAACAAAAGCAGCACGCTGGATTGGCTGGATGCTTGGTAAGTGTGGAGATCTTGGTTTTTGGGATAATACTCACTCCCAATATCTAGCACGAGAAGATGTAAGATTAAAAAACGACCTTCCACGCTAGTCGAATTCTTTGCCCATTTTCCTAGGGGCTTTTTTGTTAAGAGATAATACTTTTTATTAAGTCTTTGAGCACTTCAGGATTTGCAGAACCTTTTGAAAGCTTCATCCCCTGTCCCACTAGAAATTGGAGTGCTGACTCTTTACCAGATTTAAAATCTGCAACAACGGTCGGATTTGTATTTATCACCTCGTTTGCAATTACTCTAAGATCTCCTTCGTCACTTTTTTGTAATAAATTATTTGTCAGAGCTAAAACCTGAGGATCTTTCTCGTCACTCGAGTACATCATTGCTAAAATATCTTTTGCTCCACGTGAGGATATACTCCCACCGAAAACCATACTCATAAGCGCTCCGAAGTTCTCGGACGGGATCTTGGGCTCGAGATCTACACTTTCAAAAGAAGTTTCACTGTCTTTCTTTACAAGACCAGCAAGGTCTGAAGTTATGTAGTTTGAAACAGTTTGTATCTTCTTTGCATCATTACCAAATATTGCCACAAAACTCTCAAAGTACTTCCCCCAATTTGGGTTTCTGACAAAGACTTCTGCATCTTCAGGTTTTATCAATACTTTCTCTATGAGTCTTTTCCTTTTATCCCAAGGCAGCTCTGGCAAATGGGTCTTAAGGTGCGAGGGTAGAAATGCCGGTATTTCAGAAATTTTAAGTTTGGGTAGATCTGGATCTGGGAAATATCTATAATCATGTGAGTCCTCCTTCACTCTCTGTGAGAAAGTTTCCTCCTTCGTTTCATTCCAACCACGAGTCTCTTGAGTGACTGCCTCCCCGTTTTCTAAAAGATCAATATGGCGTTTTATCTCATATGCTATGGCTCGCTCGACAGCTCGAAAAGAATTGAGATTCTTAACCTCTACTTTGGTTCCAAGATCATTAGTTTTACTTACAGAAATGTTGGCTTCTACTCTCATCTCCCCCTTCTCCATGTTGGCTTCCCCTGCTTCTAGTGTCTGAAGTAAAAGCTGAAGTTCTTTTGCAAATTTGGACGCTTCTTCTGGGGTATGAATCACGGGCTCTGTCACAAGTTCCATTAGAGGTACACCTGCACGATTAAAGTCTACAAGTGAATAATTGTCCTTATGTGTAGAGCGAGCCGTATCTTCCTCTAAGTGTATTCGAGTTAAAGTGACACCATTCAGACTTCCACCCTTAACCAGAGGATATTTGTACTGACTTATCTGGTAACCCTTTGGGATGTCTGGGTAAAAGTAATTTTTCCTATCAAACTCCGTAAAATCAGATATTTCTCCACCAAGTGCTACACCCATTCGAAGTACATGCCTTACTGCTTCCTTGTTTATAACAGGCAGAGTGCCGGGGTAGCCCATACAAATTGGGCAGATATTTACATTGGGCATCTGCTCGTCCGGATCATTCTTAGAGTCACAGAACATTTTTGTCTGTGTTGCGAGTTCTGCATGTATCTCAAGGCCAATCGTAGCCTTATATATATCCATAAAAGTATGATTATCTTAGCAAAGTTCTCTACAAATTGCCTCCATATATTTCCTGCCTTACGGGTCTAAATTATCCTAAGTATTGAGAAAGTTTCGTACCCAAAATTCTTAAAGTTTCGTCATCAAGAATGGTTACAGTTAGAATCTCGGGATTTATTGCCTTAAGTTCTTTCTTTTTTTCCGCTAATTCACTTTCGGAAACGAGATCCGTCTTCGTAAGAATTATCACTTCTGGCTTTTCTTCTACCTCCTTACTGTGCTTCTTTAACTCAGCACGAACTGTCTTGTAAGTTGCCACTACATCCGCATTTTCTACTGACACACAGTGCAAGACCATTTTTGTTCTCTTTATATGGCGAAGAAACTTGTGACCAAGTCCTTTTCCCTCCGCTGCCCCTTCAATAAGGCCAGGGATATCGGCAAGAACATATCCGTGGAAATCTCCTAGATTTGGTTCAAGTGTTGTAAATGGAAAAGCTCCAACTTTCGCATTAGCATTTGTAATAGCATTTAGAAGAGATGACTTACCTGCATTTGGCAAACCGACAAATCCTGCGTCCACCACAAGCTCAAGTTCAATTAATAATTCAGTCTCTTCTCCGGGTTTACCGAACGTAAACTCTTTTGGGCTAGTGTTTGTAGACGCTTTAAAGTGTGCATTGCCAAGTCCCCCCTTGCCCCCAGAAAGTAATAAAATTCTTTCACCCTCTTCGTTTATATAAAATTTTTTGTCCGTTCTGGTATCTGTAACAACACTTCCAATGGGTAGAGAAATGGATATGTCTTCACCCGTTTTACCCGTTTTAGTATTACGCATACCATTTGCTCCATTTTCTGCAGCAAATTCCTTAAGATGCTTGTACTGTGAGAGAAGCCCTATGTCACGAACACCGATAGCATAGACATCTCCACCCTTGCCTCCGTTACCTCCCGAGGGGCCAGAAAACTCTTTTCCCTTCTCGTGTAGCCAAAGCACGACTCCGTCGCCACCCTTACCAGCTCTCACTCGAATTGTGATTTCATCAACAAACATGATACGAATATTACGAAATTGATCGAATAATACAAAAATTACTAATTCAGAGCTTTCAACGCAAGTTCTATGGCCGCTTCCTTGGTAGTTGCTACAACTGTAAACCGGCTATTGTGACAAAACTTCGCACCAGGCACTCCTGAGACATTCTCAAGTTCCGCATCCTTTTTACCAGCCCAGCTTTCTGGAAATAGTACTCTGTAATCAAAGGTATTACTATCCACCTTCACTGCTTTTGCACGCCAACGATCTTTGTCTGTAGACGGATACACCACCATAAGTATGTCCTTCTCTTTGCCTGCAAATTTGGCCCAGCTCATCTCTTCGTCAAGAACAAGTAATCGTTTGTCCTCAGTATTTGAGTAAATACTATTCAATTCTAAATCACTTTTTTGCAAGAGCCGCGTGTGGTCAACCTCTCTTTCTAGAAGGTTTTTTGCAAGACCTACGACCATTTTAAATGTCTCATCGATATCTGCCTCTCCCCTGGTCGCATCGGAAACAAATGAGTAGAAGTAATCCCCAATAGTGTATGCGCGAATATTTGGATAAGTATACTTTGCAATACCTATCCCGCTGTCATTTGCATCGATTGGCATCACGAGTCTCTCCTCGATAGCGTTTGCCACTTCTTGTGAACCGGAAATGCTTTCACCATACTTCTTCCACACAAGTCCGAAGGATGCATAGGGTATAGAATTACTCCTAATACCTGCTCCTCCGATCTGGTGGTGGTCAAATCTATTTCGCTCTGGGTCATAGACTCCACCCACATCAACCACATAGTCTCCTTTCTCTATGAGAAGTTCATCTCTTGTGCGAACAATGCTTGTCCCCTTTTCACCAAGCATAAGTAGCAGTGTAGCTACAGCAAAAACATCATCTGCATGATATGACCCATTGTGTGTAATAATTTTGATTTCGTTCATACAGTTTTAACACCCGACAATACTCTCGAGTATATACATACAAAATAATATAAGCTCGGCGGCATAGAAGCTTACATTACTTAAGCGGATAACACACGGTACAAATACCTAGTTTTTCTAGTCTCTCAAGATAGTGTACGACAGTCAAGATGAATTCTGCGTGGCTCCAAGTTAGTGGTGCGACAGATAATTGCTCACCATTCATAGGATGCACCTGTTCAGAAAGTACTCCAGATGAAAGAGACCGTTTCACTACCCAATCCAGGCGACTTATAACATCCTGCAAATCTTTTTCATTTTTCGCCAATGATAAGTCGTACTGAATCACCCACATTGTAGTTATGAACCACGGGTTGCCAGGAACATCTCGGGTAACCTCATAATACAAATCTCCTTCATACCTCGCATATCCTCGAACTGCAGTTTCTATACGCAATCGATTTTCTATTACTGCACGAGCCTTTAACATTCTAGGATCTTCTGGAGACAGAACCCCAAATTTGTATACTCCATAGAAACTACTTATGTCTATTGTCTTATCTTTTTTCAAAACTTTTCCATCAAGCACAAGTAGTTTGTAGAAATATCCAACTTCTTCATCCCAGAGATACTCAAGTATCGCGTCTCTGATCTCGTTTGCCTCGCTTTCAAATTTATTTTTGTCTTCCACTTTACCCAAAATTGAAGCAAACTTTGAAGCAGCAATGAGCGCCCCGTATACGCTCGAAGCGGTGAATGTAGATATGCCATTCTTCTCCTCCCACAAATCATAGCTTGCGTACGGTAGATCAGTTTTAAATCCCTCTCTATACTTAACCATGAAGTCAGCGGCGCTTTTTATAAACGAGTTGTACAAATTTTCAATAAACTCAAGATCACGAGTTTTCTCATAATGCTCCCAAAGACCAACGATAAGTAATGCTGTTTCATCTTCCTGAATCGCAAGCTGGCTTTTACCATTCTTGACCCATGGATGCCATGAACTTCCAAATGATTTATCTGGTTGGTACTTATGAAGGAGATACCCATCACTAGTTATAACCTCGCTTGCAAATTGATAAAAGCGATGTGAAATATCGAAGTATCCTGTCCTATCTAAAGCACTGGCTACGAAAGCTCCATCTCTTGGCCAAACGTAAGCATAAGTATCTCTTCCATAACGGAAGTTATCCGAGTCACCAGAGGCAAGTATCCCACCGTTATTGTCTGAGTGGGTGCGAACTATGAGGAGAGACTTCTTGAAAAGATCGACAAGCTTTGTGTCTAATTTATAGAAAGTGAAATTAAACTTGTTTACCCATGCGCGCCAGAAATTCTGAGTTGTTTCTGTAATATGACTTGGTGTCTTCGATAAAAGTAGATCCTGAAGAGTACGCGCCTCTCGAAAGGTTTCCGCAACTGTAATCCAGTACTCAAGTGATTGACTAGTATTACCTGGGATTTGCAGATAGAAACCAACTGTTGAGTCTACGGAGCCGTGCTCGATTGGGTTCTTAGAAAGTTCTCCGTCTTCAGCATCTTTCCATGTCCCTTCTTTGCCTTCAATTTTAAATATACCGATACTATAATCGGTGAAACGCTTCTTCCCAATCTGGCCTCCTACAAGAAACACACGTCTACCTTTGTAGTGTACTACCGCTTCTACATCAGGGTTGAAATACGCAGTATCAGCATGACTTGTTTCAGATATCTGGAACTGCTGGTTAAAAAAAACTTTTATAACCCTTGCGCTAGAGCTTTTATTCGTTACTTTCAGATTTCTTAAAAGAATATTCTTCTCGTTATAAACTATATCGAGAAATGAGAGCTCCACACCGAGAGTCTCATTCGATGCGACGATGTTTGAAGCCATTGTCTCGTTTTGATAGTTTGTGGATACTTGCCAGCCCGGATCAGTAATCCAACTGAAAGTACTGTCAACCCATATACCTATTTTGTGGACATTGCCGGAGCCTATATGGTTCTCGAGACCCGCGTATGGAAAATAGAAGTCACGTATTTGCCCAAACTTATCAAAACATAGAAGGATGTTTCCGTTCCCTAATACTAAAGATCTAGACATACAATAATTTTATCATGATTATTTGTACTCACTAAATACTTTATTATTCAACTTGTGAGTATTGCCATGTGAGAGTAACCCCCTATATGATGATACTGTTTGTGCCTTTTGGTTATGTTTTATCCTTTTTATCATTCTTCGTTTTGTGGCTGGTCTTATAACTTTGTGATCAAAAAAGTGTATCCATCCCAAGAAATCTATTCCTGATGTGAATGTTTTCGTAAAAACTTTATTTGGGTGTAAATTCAGCTTTAACTTTTCTTCTAGAAATTTGTTTGCTATTTGAAGAGTACTAAAAAGATAATTTTTATTATCAGACAGAAATACGAAATCATCAGCGTACCGTATATAAAATCTACATTTTAATTCGTGCTTAATAAACTGATCAAACTTGTTCATATATATATTTACTAGAAGTTGTGAAGTAAGATTGCCCAGTGGTAAGCCTTTGCCTACTACCCCAGAATCAAAGCTCTTCACAACCACTTTTAGTAGTTGGAGCGTCTCAGCATCAATGTCATAAGTAGAAAGAATATTCAAAAGTATAGTATGGTCAATGCTTGCAAAAAACTTCTTAATATCGCACTTCAGAACCCAGCAAGTTCTAGTATTGTTCTTGCTTACCTTCCAAAAGTTTTGCTTAAATCTACATATTGCCTTATGTGTCCCTTTACTCTGCCTACAGGAATAAGAGTCGTGAATGAACCTTGAATCGAAATACGGATAGAGAACTTTGTATATTGCATGATGTAATAGTCTATCTCTTACACTAGCCTTGTGTATGTTTCTGGGTTTTGGATCTGAAATATTGAAAGCATGATATTTGCCATGCTTGTAATTCTTGTTCACCAAATCTGTGTAAAGATTTACGATATTATCCATTAGCCTTAATTGAAATAGCTGTACATCTTTTTTATTTCTTTTCCCTTTTAAAAACTCCTTCCACGCGTTAAGAAGATTTTCAATTGAAATGATAGAATCAAATGAAAGAAAAAATTGTTTAGACATATTATTTCACCATAAAAAATACTACTATGACGCCCCCCCCCCGCAACTTTTACCCCTACTTCAGAAAACCAAGGAATCATACCTACTTTGGTATAACTATTATGGAGAACTACCAAAACTTCACCGATACTCACTTGGATTAAGAATTGATAACTTATTCGTGGAAATCATCGAGGGTATAGCAATTGCGAGCTTTTTGTCTCGAGAAGAGAAAAGACCTTGGGTAGCCTTCGCTATACGGAAAACAGATACTTTGAAAATACTCTTAATGATTTTATGGGAAACTAAATCTCTTGACGACAAGAAATACATTGCGCTTTCATTTAAGACCACTGAAATTGGGAAAATGCTTGGTGGTTGGAGTGGACAGCTTTCAAAACAAAACTCCCCACCAAAAGGCAGGGAGAAATGAAGAAGATTGCGAGGACGGGAAGACGAAACGGCCGACGGCATTCCAGAAGTTGTCAGAGTTGCCGTTGTTGCCGTTGAGCCAACGCTCGTCGTTGTCGTGTTCGACGTTGAAGACGTTGAGATTGCCATCCGAATCGGTGTGTGCAAAGTGCCTTCCAAGCCACCACCCCTTGAATACTCTTAGGGTTGAATCGTATTCCGCATCGTAATGCAATAGCACTCTGCACCAAGTATCTTCATTTTTGAAGTTTCTGCATACACCACTCTATCTGAATCCTTGAACGCAGATACTCTCGGCGTATGGATACTGGGTTCGGTAGCGGGAAACCGTAGTCGCCCACATATTCACCTACTACCACCTTCTATTCTATACAAAAGGAAAGGGCCCATCAAAAAGCGATGGGCCCCGACCTGCCTTCGGCAGGAGGACTAAGTCCTTAGGGTCAAAGAAGACCCTAGGAACAGAGTCCAGAGAACTACTTGCTCGGACGAACGAAGACGAAACGGCCGACGGCATCCCAGAAGTTGTCAGAGTTGCCGTTGTGGCCGTTGAGCCAACGCTCGCCGTAGCCGTGTCCGACGTCGAAGACGCCGAGATTGCCATCCGAAGCGGTGATGGGTTCCATCCCGATGACGAGCCACTCGCCCTTCGGCTGGTCCGCATACTGCAAACGCAGTGCGGGTCCGACCTCAGCGGGGCAGAGCTCTAGACCCAAGCTCAATGCCTTGGCAATGATGTCTCGACGGTAGGCCCCGTCCTTGAAGCCGAGGTCCGCCACCGACACATTCACGAGGTCCACGTTCATCTCCGTCTCACTCACCGTGAAGGCGGGATTGCCGAGGATATCGTTGCCCCAGTCGCCGATTTTCATCTTCGCCTGCTTGATGGCAGAGCGGAAGTCGTCGGCGGTCTTGAGGTTCGTGCCGAGCTTGACGGTCTTCCACACGGGGAAGTCAAGCTGTGGCTCAGGAATGGGTTCGGGCTTTGGGGCCTCCACCAGGACGAGCTCTCCTCGACGTAAACGAGCAGCACCCTCGATACCACCGAGAATGTTGAAGGTTGCCTCGATGGTTCCAAGATCGAGGCCTGCGTACTTCATTGTCGTGCTCATGGCATTTTCTCCTCCGACTGTTAGTCGGCATTGTTTCTCTACCTATTAGGCAGAGAGCCGTATGGATACGGCAATTGGTCGGTATGCTACAAAAAGAACTACACCTATATTATACCATAGTTAATATTCAAAAGTCAATATCAAAAATATGGCTAGAAATAACCACTATTTGTGCACTATAAAGTTACTTAAGCTTTTATTACCTTCAACAAATCCTTCCTGTCTTTTGCGCGTCTTATTTTATTTGCTAGAGTAATGTTACCAAACACAAACTCTATCCAATTTGCAAAGTGATTTTCGGGCTGCATAAGTCTATCTAGCTCATCGTCGTTCAAGACTTTTATCATTTCTCTAAGTTCTTCAATGTCTTTTGCAGAACTCCCATCGGCAAAATAAAAATACTTGTCTGCCGATATACCTTGCTCCGAGCTTTGTATTCTATCCTCTTTAACATCTAGAACATTTACAACATCCCTCTCCTGCCCTCCTACAAGGCGAGAAAGCACAGAAGATTTGTTTTTACGTTTCTTGGCTAACATTATATTTAACTATTAATCTTTATAAGACTTTTAGCCCGTTAGAGATAGGAATCGTTTCAACCTATTTTTTAAATATCTTTTACCTGGACCAGACTTAAGATACTTTTCTCTAGCATATGCGTCTCCAGAATTTTTGCATGCTTCATAATAAATTAACATAAATGGTCCGCGTCCTCTAGTTATGGATACTTTGTCAGTATTGTGCATATTGAAACGCTTCCGTAGATCGCTTGTACATCCAGTATACCATCTATGATCTTTGCTACTCTTTATAACGTAAGTATAAAACATATCCTTATCTCTAACGGGCCTAGGGTCAAGCGAAAACTTTTTTTATTGGAACTTTGTGCTCATGTTTCTTCTCTGACTCTACCAATCTAACTTTCATATCTTTTAAAACATTCATAAAGGATATAAAGGCATCATAAGGGCTCTCATATGGATTGAAATATTTATGCACATCGCCATCAGCAAACCATTTGGTACACATATAGTAGAAATGGTCAGATGTCTGCAACCTTCTCCAATCTTCAATGATACTTTCATCTTGGCAGTTCTCTACCTTGGTTTCTAAGTCGTATATAGACTTGAGAGCATCTTCCTGCATTGCGTTTGACCTCCAAGCAGAAAGATCTCTTTCAATATCTGCCCATGAGGTATAGTGCGGTATATCAAGCTCAGCTACTGGGTTATATCTACTTACGACCTCCGATGGGGTGTGAAAGCGATTATCTTTATGTTTCAAAATCTCTCGCGGCAGAGCGGCAAGAAACTTAAATATTCCTGTGTCTTCCCACTGATGCTCACCGAATGTTTCATAATCCATAAAGAGGTTCACTGTCTCCCCTGCGCCATTTACTGCTCCAACCCATTGGCTAAACTTATCTGCAGTAAGTGGATACTCACTCCAATCTCTACTTCCAAATCTAAAAGCAATATCGTCTGAGAGTTTATAATTCTTGAGAAGAAGCTTAATATTTTTTGTGCCCTTCGGCTTATATATAAAATTTGGGCTCCTCCAATCAAGTATGTGGTCAGCTCCTTCAGCTAGTATTCCTAAAAACCCCATGTCTTCGATAACTCGCGCAATTTCATTGCTATAAATTAATTCTGTGTTTCTAAAGACTTTCGGTGTCACACCAAAGAGCTTCTCTATAAGTTCTCTGTGTTTCAATACTTGTTTTCTAAACTCATCTTGAGAGTAGAGAAACGAGAGTGAATGATAATAAGTCTCCGAAAGTAGCTCCACTTGACCAGTACCAACTAACTTTTGGAATGAGTCCAAAACGTCCTGCCCATAGTCTTCAAGTTGCTCGAGGAATACTCCTGACAGTGAGAAACTAATTTTAAATTCAGGATGACGATTAAGCGCATCAAGTAAAACTGAATTTGCTGGAAGATAACACTTACTTGCCACCTTGCGCATGATCGCCTTGTTGTCGGTCTTGCCTTCAGTACTAGAAAAGTATTCCTTGTCCCTGCCTATATCAAATATCCTATAGCGTTTAATCCGCATCGGCTGATGCACTTGAAAATAAAAGCAGACACTAGGCATACAAATAGTCTGTAAAGTTATTAAAGTCTATAAAGTCCTTAAAGCTTGAGATTCTTCTAGTCAATTTAATTTAATTATGAATCCTGATAACATTTTTGAAATTTCTTCTACCATTTCATACAAACGTTTGAAATCTTTTTCTGAAATAAATTTTACTTCTTTTGCAATATATACCATTGATCTTACTTCTGCACTTGATCCCTTTGCCATAAACAGATAGTGCTTAAGCTCTTTATCCCCTCTCCTCTCAAAACCTTCAGCAATATTATTCATTATCGAAACTGAAGCTCTTTGTAACTGGTCACGGAAACTCCAGTCCTTGCAATCTTTCAATATAGAGTATACATCCACTACCAAATTCTTCGACTTCTGCCAAACTAGTATGTCTTCAAATCTTTCGATTTTCATCACCTTTATATTTATCGACCTTTTTGCTTGATATCTTCCCCGACTTTCCTGACTTTACAGACTCTGTAGACTTTCCGACTCATAACTCGTTATATAGAATTATACATTTCTCTGCGGCATTCTTCCAATTTACATTTTTTATCTGAGCACGAGAGTTCTCTCCAAGCGTCTTTTGTAAAGCTGGATGCTCTAAAACAGCAATTATTTTACTAGCCATTTCGTCCACATCCCAGAAATCAGCTTTAAGGGCATGGGTTAAAACCTCGCCAACACCTGCGTTCCGTGATATAAGCGTGGGTACATTCTGCATGGCAGCTTCAAGAGGCGTAATGCCAAACGGCTCTGAAACTGAGGGCATAACATATATATCGGAGGATGCGTAAACACTATCCCGAAGCCCGTCTCTCAGAAATCCTGCAAATATAAACCTCTCACTCAATCCCTCTCTCGACACTTCCTCAAGCATACGTCCTTCCATATCTCCACTACCTATAACCACAAAATATGCTTTCTTGTAATGCTCCAAAACTTTTTTTGCAGTTTTGACAAAGTAATCTGGTCCTTTCTGTAAAGTCAGACGGCCTACAAACAATATAATCTTGTTTCCCTCTTCTTTAAGTTTTTGTAAGTATACGGGAATACTATTTTTTTCTTTAAAATCATTTTCGTCAATTCCGTTGTGGATCACTCTTATTTTGCTCGCAGGTATATCATAATTACTTATAAGAAGGTCTTTTGTGAAATTCGAAACCGCGATAATCTTGTCCGCCTTTTCCATTCCCTCTTGTTCGACATCATAGACAAACGGGTTTACTGATCCACTTCCTACTCGATCAAATTCTGTTGCGTGAACATGGACCACAAGAGGTTTGCCGGACACTTTCTTTGCCTCAATACCTGCTAGAAATGATAGCCAGTCATGAGCATGAATTATGTCGAAATCTTCCTCAAGTGCAATCTCTCTTGCCAGTTCTGCATATCTCAAAACTTCATCAAGAAGCGTATGCCCGTATTGACCACTTTTCCCTTTCGCTCGTGCATACTCGCTAGCCGTTAAGTATGGTGTAAGCCCAGTTTGTATTGGTTTAAGTTTTAAAGCGCCTAAGGTTGTGTCAGCGAAAATTATTTCGCAGTGAGAATCTTCTAGGGGAAACGATTTTGGTAGCACAAATGTAACATCGACGCCTGCTGAAACAAGTGCGCGAGTTAAGCCCCAGCAAGCAACGCCAAGACCACCACTATTGTAGGGTGGGAATTCCCACCCAAACATAAGAACTTTTTTATGTTCCATCTCCCAGATCAAAGAAAAACTCCGCCAGGCACATGCCGTATTACTTCAATAAGTATACTACTAATTCCTCTATACTTCGTGGGGAAACGAACAGCTTTAAACTTTAGTCCGATACTTTCTATATAGAATAAAGGCGGCAAGTAGAACAATGCATGCAATAAGAACAAAATTCTCATATTGATTGATCAATTCTGCGTAGTGGAGGTATAGATTTCCAAATTGGGAACCGATTAGTGCCAAAACAAGCACCCTTACCATAATTCCAAGTAGGCTTGAAACTACGTACGTACGAAAAGGTATGCGCAGAACTCCAGCAAAAGCACTTATAACCACACTTGGAATAATAGGTATTGCCCTTGCAACAAAAATGAAAATCCCATCTTTTGGACCTTCTGCAAATTTCTTTTCAACATTTTCAACTTCCTGCCACTCTACTCCAAACCATTTTCCGTATCTAGTTATAAAAGGTCTGCCCAACCAATACGCAAGTCCGTATATAAAGAGTGAGCCAAGTGTCATGCCGACAGATGCAGGTATGAAAATTTTAAACACAAGCGCCCCCCAGAACTCGGACCCGAGTGTGTTTGTCAAAAAAAGAAAACCACTCATAAGCAACACCACAGAAGATGGTATAGGAGCTATAACTTCTTCTATTACTGACGCCAGAAATACGCCCAGTGCCCCAAGAGGAATAATGTGTATTTGGAGAAATGAAATAATTGCTTCAAACATGTACTATAGTTTATCAAAGATATAAGGCTCGAACTTGTCAGTAAACTTGATCGGGATTGGAGTAACTGTTTTAATTTGATTTTTTTCTAAAATTACACTTAGCACCACACTTTGTCTTGTATCATGAGAAAAGTTTTGATCAAAGATAAAGTTACCTAAGCTATATGCAATAAGACCTTCGTTATATTCCTCAATCTCTTGCACTACATGGGGATGATGCCCCACTACTATTTTCGCACCTGCATCAATAAAGGAACGTGCCAAGTCTTTTTGTGTCCAGTTCGCATTTGTTTTGTACTCCTCTCCCCAGTGTAAGGAGACTATCGTTACTTCACACAAATAATCTTTTGCATTCTTTATATCAGCAATTATTTGCTCTTTGTTAAGTCTTGCCATTGCAGGTCCAGAGTGAACCGTGCCCCTACCCGCAGTAAACTCAGAATATCCAAGAAAACAAAACACTTGACCTTTTTTCTCAAATCGCACATGGCTGTGTGCCTCATCATAATCCTTACCACCGCCTATTGTAGATATTCCTTGGGCTTCTAAATGCATACGAGTATCTAGAAACGCATCATCTCCCCAATCAAAAGTGTGATTGTTTGCGATGGAAAGAACATCAAATCCAGCCCACTTAAGGCCTAGAATGACCCTAGGATCGGCTCGAAATGAGTAAATGCTACCCTGATCTACCCCTCGAGTAGAGATTGGTGTCTCGAGGTTCCCAAAAGCGATATCAGCTTCTTGAATTGTTTCGACCATTCGCGCGAAAGGAAAATTTGGATTGTCTTCACGATCAATAATTTTCCCAATTTGTCTTGAAAGCATTATGTCACCAACAAACACAAATTCTACTGGGCTACTAAGAAAACTTGCAACGAAATTGTCTTCTCTTATAAAAAATACTAAGGCAATCATAACTACAACAAAAACCGGCCCAACAAATCTTTTAAATTTCTTAAGTAGTTTGTTATGTGCTATTTTTATTTCTTTTTTCTTGTGCCCCACTTTTTATCCTTTCTTCTGTCCATAAAGTCTAGAAGTTTCGCTAGATTTTCTTATGATGTGGTGCGTTGATTAAACCACATTGCTTATACTTGTAAGGCTTGCCTGTTTGAGGATTAATCGCGCCGCATGGACATGGATCATTTCTTCCTACACCTTCGCTCTTACCCGTACTTGGCACATGATTGCCTGTAATTCGAATGGCTGCTTCGTGTACTTCTTTAAGATTTCTTGTGTCGTCTTGTCTAACCTCAACTCCGATGTTTGGCAATAAACGTATTATTTGATTTTCAACTCCCGCCTCCATTTCTTTGAATAATCTCAACCCTTCTCTCTTATATTCAACTAGAGGATCGCGTTGCCCGTATGCTCTCAAATTTACACTCCCACGTAGATAATCCATCATTTCTAGGTGCTCTACCCAGAATAGATCGATGGTTTGCAGTACTACCATGCGTGCGACAGAGAGAAATCTTTCTTCGCCAAGCTCTTCCTTTTTCTTGTCTATCACATCACTTTCCTCCCGACCTGTAAGAATTTTGCCGAGATACTCTGCTACAGCTTGCTTGTTACCCACAAGTATCATCCGTCGTGTTTCGTAAATAATCTTGCGCTGAAAGTTAAGAACGTCATCGTATTCAAGTACATGTTTACGTGCATCAAAATGAAATCCCTCAATTCTCTCTTGAGCCTTCTCAAGAGCTCCTGTTACCATCCGATTTTCTATCGGCTCATCTTCTGCAATACCAAATCTGCCCATCATCTTTTTGATCGTGTCTGATGCAAACACTCGCATTAGATTGTCTTCAAGCGACACGAAGAATTGTGTCTCACCTGGGTCCCCTTGTCTTCCTGATCGTCCGCGAAGTTGGTTATCAATGCGCCTTGCTTCGTGTCTCTCTGTACCAAGAACAAAGAGTCCTCCGAGATTTTTCACCTCTTCATATTCTGCAAGCACTCCAGGATTCCCTCCAAGCTTAATATCAACTCCTCGGCCAGCCATGTTCGTTGCTATTGTTACAGCATTTTTCCTACCAGCTTGTGCGACGATTTCTCCTTCTCTTTCATGATTTTTAGCATTGAGAATTTCGTGTCTGACACCCTCTTGAGTAAGATACTTCGAAAGCATTTCGTTCTTCTCTATTGAAACAGTACCTACAAGGACTGGTTGTCCTTTCAGATTTCGCTCCTTTATATGACGAGCTATCGCCTGAAACTTGCCTGTTTCTGTTTGAAAAATAAGGTCATTATGGTCATTCCTCGTGGCTTGTTTATTCGTAGGTATTACAACAGTACCCAATCCGTACACTCTGTAGAACTCTTCAGCAGAAGTTGCCGCCGTACCTGTCATACCAGCAAGTTTGTCATACATTCTGAAGTAGTTCTGGAATGTTATGGAAGCGTATGTTCTTGACTCTTTCTGCACCTCCACCCCTTCCTTCGCTTCAATCGCCTGGTGGAGCCCCTCAGACCATCTACGGCCAGGCTGGAGTCTACCGGTGAATTCATCGACAATCACCACTTCACCCTCTCTGATTACATATTCTTTATCCAGGTGAAATAAAGCTTTTGCTCTTACGGAAGTCTCTAAATGGTGAACATATTTTATTCCTTTATCCGTGTATATATTATCAATACCCAGAAGCTTCTCGGCGTGGTCAATACCTTTGTCGGTAAGTGTTATTGCTTTAAGCTTTTCGTCTACTGTGTAGTCCTCATCTGGCACAAGCTTCATGGCAATCGCAGAAAATGTTCGGTATAGGCTCTCAGATTCGGTTGTTGGAGCAGATATTATAAGAGGAGTACGCGCTTCGTCTATAAGTATAGAGTCGATCTCGTCCACAATGGCGTAGTTGTATTCTCTTACACGCAATTTATCCTGTGTGTACTCTAGGTTGTCACGGAGATAATCAAATCCGAATTCGTTGTTTGTACCATATGTAATATTTGCGGCATATGCTTCAGTTCTTGTTACCGGCTTCAAAAAATCGCTAACAACATGGAAACTTCCTTTGGTATCCCGCTCTGTATCCTCATTGGTTAGTTGTTGGTCGTCGGTAGTTGGTTGTTGATCGTAAATAAACGAAGACTCATGGTTAATAACCGCAACTGATAAACCAAGAAAATTATAAATCTGACCCATCCAGACAGCATCTCTGCGTGACAAGTAATCATTCACTGTCACCACATGAACTCCTTTTTCTTCAAGTGCGTTTAGGTAGGCTGGAAGTGTCGCAACAAGAGTCTTGCCTTCACCTGTTCTCATTTCTGAGATTTTACCCTCATGGAGAATTATTCCACCCATTAGCTGAACATCAAAGTGTCTCTGACCAAGAGTTCTTTTCGAAGCCTCGCGCACAAGTGCAAAAGCTTCGGGCAATACTTGGTCAAGAGTTTCCCCATTTTTAATTCTACTTTTAAAGTGTTCTGTCTTTTCTTTAAACTCTTCATCTTTTAGCAAAATCATTTCTTGCTCTAGCGAATTTATCTTTTCTACTATAGGTCGAATACGACCAAGCTCTCTTGACGTTTCGTCCCCGAATAACTTTTTTAGTGAGAAAAGACTCATATATAGTAAGGCTCGAATTGTGGCCTAAATAAGCATAAATATGGCCAAATAAAGGGTTTGGACTACAATTTTAACACAAAAGAAAACTCCGCGCTTCGTAGCGCGGAGTTTTTCTCTCAAACGAATTAAGCTCTCTTTCGACGAGTAGCTTTCTTCTTTCGAGCAGGAGCCTTTTTCTTAGCTGCCTTTCTCTTTTTTGCTGCCATATATTTTGGGAGCGACTACAGAGTGCGTACGCAGTGCAGTCGCGAGAATTTATTTTTCTAAAGTTCACTGAATATGTTGCTCGCGACGACACTCGCAAACAACAATTATTCGACCTGAAATAATTATCGTACAACTGAGCCACACATACAATATTTTTTTCATTTCATATGTGGATAACCCCCCACCACTTTATGCATCAAGACTTGCTGAAATTCTCTTTATTAATTCTCTGTAACTATTTTTAAATTGTTTAAGTTTTCTTTCGCGATCAAAAGCATCAATTCTAGATTTATATGCTTCATAATAAATTAGATTAAATGGTCCTCTACTTTTTGTACTTTTTGATTTATTTGAATTATGTTCAGCAAGTCTTCTGCGAAGATCATTGGTACACCCTATGTACAACTTAGTATCTACACTGCTTCTAATCAAGTAAAGGTAATACATAAAAATGCATAAAGTGGTGGGGGGTTTGCATCCAATCGCGGAGAGTGGGGCTAGCTCCAAAACAAATGTCTATTTGTGAGTGCGTCCACTCTCCACGGCTGAGCACAAACTACATTTAATATATCCTTTTTGTAAAAGTTCGCAATACTTAACACAATACAGAATTTGTAATAAAAATACTGCCTTAATGGCAGTGTATCACTTGCAACTTATGGGGCTCTCAATTTTTGGAGTAGATCATACAGAGATTTTTCCGACAATCTAAATTTTCTTACAAGCTCAATTGTAAGGTCAACCTTTGCAGTATACGGATCAATTGCTAGCCCCTCTGTTGTCAAATACAGAGCAACTCCATCATTATCTCGAGCCAATACGTATCTTTCTAACAAATCTTTGGATTCCGGAGCACCAAGAAGATCCTTCAATGCATTCAATGCTGCACCCTCTCTCATATCTCTTTGTTTACGGGTCAACACTTCTTCCATTAGTCCCCCTGTGTTTAAGTTGTACTTCTTTACTCAAACTACCACATGCTTATTAAAAGTCAATACATTCAAAAATTGTTAATTTTAATTAAAAAATGCCACTACTACACAAAGTGCGAGCGACACATGACTCTATGGAGCAGTTAATTCTTCGCGAAGTGCTAGCAAATTTTCTTTTGTCATTTGAAACTTCACCACAAGATGCAAAGCTGGATTAACTTGGTTTCTCTCCGGACGAGATAGGTAGAAGTCAGTACTAGGTTCATCCTTCTTAATTACTAGCCCTACAGAAGTAAGCACAAGTTTCTCGTAACCGTAAGAACCTAATTCCACCTCCTCAACCAAGTCTTTCCTTTGATCTGAACTTACAATAACTTTCAACAGATCCAGTATTTCCTTGCTTTCATTTACAGCACGCTCTCTTTGAGCTTTCGTCAGGATTCGACTCATCTTGATCTCCTTGGCAGTATAGGTTACTTTTCTACTAAAAAGCTACCACATGCTTATTAAAAGTCAATATTGTTCATTATTCGTCATTCTTCATTCTTTATTCGCCTAGTGTTCCTCCATAAACGCAAATCCCGCCTTGTGGCGGGGCTTACGCAGACATTCGTTTTGTTTTGAAAGCAAGCACTAGCTTACTCACTACTCTATTATAGCATATCTGTTTTAAAATGCAAGCTAAATACCGTAAAAAGTCGATTACTTCGAATGAAAGCCTTAAATTATGGCTCTAAATATGAGGAAGTACCAACTCTAAGTGTGAAAGTTCTTAATGTGAAAGTTGGATTCGTATTCAACTTAGTACTCTGAACTTAGTACTTAGTACTTCTATGCTCTGCGCCTTAGAAATTCTGCCCTTCTTTAATTTGTTTTATGTAAGGTTCAAGTTCTGCAGTATGCTCTGGCTTTCGTTCTATAAACGACTCGAGTGTCTCTATTGAGCTCTGCCTTTCTCCCATTCGAAGTAGTGAGACTGCAAGACTTATGTTTGTCTGAAGTTCATCATTTCCAGCTTGAATTCTCCTGGTGAAAATATCTACAAGTACTGAATATTGGCCGACATCTACTAGAGCCCCCACTAACCTATCATCAAAGAGAACCATATTAGGTGGTAGGGATGCTAGTATTTCTGCCGCAAGTGCATCTTCCTTATTGTAGAGTAGCGCCACAGCATACAATAGCTTTGCATCACTATAAGATGGTTCGAGATCCCAAGCTTCCTTGAATGTAGCTTTCGCACTCACAAAGTCTCTAGCTGAAAGTTGGGTTGAGCCTATCTCAAATAGTATTGATTGCTTGCGAGGAGAGAGCTCATGAGCTTTCTCAAGCGCCACAAGTGCACCAGGGTAGTCACCGATATTTCTAAGGAAAATTCCATAGAAAGCATGGTACCGCATGTCATTAGGAGTTTCTTCCAACTGCTTTTGAAGCTCAGCAAGTGTGAGAGCTACATACTCCTCTTTAATTGTAGCTGATACACCGGGAGATGCGAACACCGCTGCCGTGTTTGCTAGCTGCTCACGAATCTCTGATCTACCAAGTGGCCCGTATGATAAAGATTTTTTATACAAAGCGAGCGTGTTTTCTTTCGGTGCGCCCTCTCTCAATGTTTGGAGAGTGTCAATAAGAGTAGAGCCAGCAAATATTGGACGGAGGTTAAAGAAGTAGAGAGACAGTGCGATACCTATAACCACAAGTGAAGCTAGAACATTCTGACCCACCTCCTTAGACATAAAGCTCGGCCATTTTATATCTCTACCTTCACCCGAGTGAATCCATGCAATTGCTGTGACAAAGAGTAAGTAGCTCACAAGGTTATCGAACACAAATATGTTTTGGAAAAAATATGCAGACACGAGCCCCGTGAAAATACTTTTTTCCAAAAATGAAAACCTCTTATTCGGATCTTTCCATAAGTAATAGAGAACAAACAGAAATATTGAAAGATAAGCTAGAAGCCCTGGGATTCCACCCGCTACAAGCCAATCAAGAGGAGTGGAGTGTGCACGGTCGAACCACTGCTCTTGTGCATACATTTTAGGATTATAATCTGAGTTGAATATATAGTTGAAATTCTCCTGTCCCCAGCCAAATATTGGGTTCTCAAGCGCTCCTTTCACCGCCATTGGCCAGATATAGTACCTACCCTGAGATTTCAATTCTAGGGGCGATATAGAGGCAAAACGAGATAGAACATGGCTATCCTTCACAAACGCCGTATTTCTTATCGCTACAAACCCTGCAATAAGAACGAGAAGTGAAACAAGTACTACGGCAGACATTTTCTTAAGTTTCTTGTCCTCACGGTTAAAAAGAGTGAGAAGCATTGTTACAATTATTCCTCCTATAAGACCAAGTATTGCCCCTCTCGTCGCTGTCTCGTACAAAATAACTAGTTGTAATATAAGTACTGGTATATAGATCCACAACATATTTTTCTTGGCGCCAGATCTTACGAAAAGCAAAACTGTAAAAAATATGGAAAACATAATAAAGACTGCCAGATATGTGGCGTTCCCAAGTGTTCCATCCACACGCACTCCTCCTTGGTTGATTGTAATCTTCCCAGCGAGTTGAAATAAACTGTATATGCACATAATTACACTCACACCAACCCATGTTCCTAGAAACCAGTTCCAAATCTTTTTTGTTTCAAACACAGAAGACAAAACCACGAAATACAGAAACAAGTGTATTAGTGAAAGTAGACCTTCCATACGCTCAAAATTACTCCAAAAGCTTTTTGATGGATTCTCGCCTAGCATGTCTGCTATAGCTACTATCACAAGAAAGATCGCGAAGGATCCTAACACCCAAGAAAATTTTGGGCGATAGCTAGGATTCTTAAGTGCAAGTACTACCCAACAAGCAAAGACAATCTCAATTAAAATTCTAAAGAAGAAGTTTTTGCCCGTGATAAATGGGAAAAGCATTGAAGGGGTAACGACGAACACCACAAACGGGAGTAGAAAAAGACCTCCAATCACACTATATCTTAGTACTTTATTTGTTTGCATGATAAGGAAAACTATATCACAACCAAAATATTATTAGCATTATTTTCTCGTCTATTGACTTACTACACATCTACGATGTATAATACTTGAAGAGCACATTTCCATAACCTAAACCAGGAGATACGGTGCATAAGACGGCTTTGGAGAGACTCCCAATCACAGATGAGAGTGGGAAAGTCTCATGGTATAAAAGATGGAAGAGAGCACTTAGAATGAGCAAACTCATTCGTATGCATATGATTGCGTCATCCATCTGTTGTATTGCTGTACTCGGCTCAAGTTTCTACAATGACTTATTATCCATTGTATTTACTACATCAAACCCACTGCCCCACTGGCACAAATCACTTGTCTTTTTCTGGGTAGCCTGTGGAAGTTGGACAGGTTTTTCTGCATCCTTCTACTTTTCGGGCAGAACAGTCAAACAAATTAACAAGGAGATATCAAAAGATGTGGGTTTTGCCGCACCAATACTTGAGAGCCTTATCCCACAAATAGATGCGTTTAACCAAAAAGTTGCTGAAGTTTCTCGGGTGGCTTCAACATTGGTATCCTTACAAAGTGCCGATGTTCGAAAGGACACTCCTGAGTTTACTAAGGCAATCGAGAGAAAGATTGCTGAACTCAAAGCCGATCGTGCAATACTTGTGAAAAGACTTGATCTTGCAAACAAGCTCTGGGGTATTAACGAAGGAGTATTTGATGGTCTTGCCGATATTCTATCTATTGGTGACAAGAATACCATCGACATAGCTGACGAGGCAGTTGCAGATAATGTCCGTAAGCTCTCGGCAAGCATCGAGGTTGAGGCAATGGTTGCAGGAGTAGAACCCATTGATCGCACCCGCAAACGGTTGGGGGAAAAATAGTTTGAGTCACCGCTCCAGGAAGTAACATCCTGGATTTTTTTATGACATTCGTGTCTTACTAGCAAATTGGGGTTTAATCAATTAGTATAATTTCATGAGGCTTTTCCGCAACAAAACTTACAATCTACTTCGATCTAGCGAACGCTTTACTAAAACTGACATGGTATACCTCACCAAGGGAGGCTTTTGGCTCACTCTCGCACACGGTGTTGCAATGTTTGCTGGTTTTTTCATGTCTATTGCCTTTGCAAACCTTTTCCCCAAGGAATCCTTCGGTAACTATAAATTCATACTCTCTGTTGTAGCAATTTTGGGTGCATTTTCTTTGACAGGGTTAAGCACGTCGGTAATCCAATCTGTTGCACGAGGTTTTGACAGTTCACTGCGTCGTGGGTTTCGACTTAACTTGAAATGGAGTGTTGGAATTTTTCTAGGAGGGCTTTTTCTTGGAGCATACTACTACCTGAACGATAATTTAATTTTATCTTTCTCTTTTCTTCTAGCAGGAATACTCACTCCGATCACCACAGGTGCGAATCTCTATAGCTCGTATCTACTCGGTAAAAAAGATTTTAGAAGGAATTCCCTCTTTAGCACTATTCGCAATATTGTGCCCGCCGCTGCCATTATCTTCGCACTTTTTTTGACAGAGAATTTGCCCATTATTATTGGGGTATATTTTCTGGCAGGAACCTTGGTTTCACTTTTTATATATCGCATGACCTTACGGGCATATCCTACTGCCGACAAAGCGGAGGATCCTGAGCTTTTATCTTACAGTGGGCACTTAAGTGCAATGGATGTTATAGGGAGAGTTGCAAGTTTTTTGGACAAAATCCTTATATTCCACTACCTTGGCGCAGTACCTCTTGCAATATACGCATTCGCAATAGCACCGATTGAGCAGCTCCAAGGTGGGAAAAAGATTTTGAGCACACTCATTCAGCCGAAAATAAATGAAAGATCATTTGAGGAACTTCAGAAATCTGCACCACGTAAGGCAATATTACTTACAATATACGCTCTTCTTCTAGCGGGTGTATACGTTCTTCTTGCGCCATACTTTTATAAATTATTTTACCCTGAGTACCTTGATTCTGTTTTTTATTCCCAAATTTATTCTCTAACCTTGCTTGCCGTTTCTGGAACCGTTTTCAACGAAGCTCTGATTGCGCATAAAAAGAAGAAGGAGCTCTACATTTACCGCACCATTATCCCTGTTGTTCAAGTAATACTGTTTTTTATACTCCTTCCAATTTACGGACTTATGGGTCTCATTATCACCCACATAGTTGTTAGATGCTTAAGCACTGTTATTGGTTATTATTTTGTTCGATTCCCTTTTAAAACTGCTTCCTCAAGCTGATCTACCACCCAAGCACTCCCATTTCTATATGGATCACCAAAGTATCTAGCAAGTAGATCACTAAGTGTCGTATTTGGTATTGATCTCACACTATTTATACGTTCAATAAGCTCCTGAGGGTTTTCCGCAAAAAAAGGATGCTCATCTCCATACTCTTTTAGACTAAAGCAATCTCCCCATTTTGGTGTATCAAAAAGTATGGGTACTCTAGACTGAAGCAAGGCTTCAAGTACCGCAGTACTATGAGATCCCACTGTAACTTCACAATCTTTCACAGCGTCCTCAATACGTCCTCTAACAATCTTTATGTTTTTATCTTCTAAAATACTTGACTCATTCTTCTGTAACCATTCTTCAAACCCATCTCTATATGGTCTAAACTTGATAGTAAAATCAATGTCCTCATTTTTCATAAGTTCCTTAAGATATGGCAAAACTTCTTGCGGTACGGCAAGTTGTTCAGAAATAAAAAGTACTTTAATAGGTCCTGTGGAAGTACCAACAGGTTTTTTACTTTCAATCTTGTCCTCAAGTGGTCGCATTAGACCTGAAACATACAACTGTTCACTTCTATATGCCTTGCTATGCTTAGCATAATACTCTTTCCACCACTCGCTCCACATTCCATATTTATCAACTGACAATATTTTCTCACCAGTAAACCCAGGCAAGAAATCATAGACAATATAATCTTTAGGGGCAGCCCCGTGGAGAATACCTACAGTTCTAATATTATTTATCTTTGATCCGATAACTGCTTGGAAATTCCGTTCAAGTGCTGTAGTAACATATGTGGCCTTAACACCAATTACTCGGAGAATCCCTTGCATTATTCTAACCCCCCACACATCATCATATATATTTCGCAGTGGTTCCAAGGCAAGTAGAAGCTTGAAACGCTCTTCGGGGTTAGTTTCACTTGCAAATAAATGCGCTCCAAATTCCTTTCTAACCTTCCTTCGACTTCCTGAAACAAAACTCAAAAACTTACCTACAAAGGCAACTGCTTCAGAATATATAACTGGTCTTTTTCTAACAAGAGCGTGACTAAGAACAGTCTTCCATGACTCGAGACTTCGGACAAATTCTACAAAAGGAAGCTTTCTTGCACGAAGTTCCTCGTATAAATATTTCATCCTGAAATCGTAATCTTTCCCTTTCTCAAACTTATCTCCTATGAAAACCATGATCCTGTTTTTCTTCAGCATTAGAACAGGGAGACAAACAACCGTTAACATTATTTGGACTAGAATGCCAAAAGGAAGGAAGGATGGACTCTTAAATCCTTTTTTTCTTACTATATGTACTGTGCGTCCATAAGCTTCCAAATAGCGCGAAAACAGAGTCTTGTACTGCGGCTCAAACAGATATACATTCTTAAAATTTTTCAGATATTCCAGGAGCTTTCTATATTTTGTATAAGGTAAAGTAAAATAAAAAAATAGACTGTTGTAATAAATCCACCAAAGCTCGAAGCCTTTGTATAAAAAAAGTTTTGAAACCCTCTTTCCATTCGGAAGCTCGAGTCCAGATATCTCTTCTGCAAGAGAACTTGCCTCGTAAATTGTTTCTGATTCCAAATAATCTTCTACGTTTACACAGCTTGACCCGTATTTTTCTATTGCCGACATTAGTTCTTCAGGAGCGACAACTACATTAAACTGACTCCACCATTTCCGTGTCTTTTGAGGCAAATCTTTTGTCGTAATTACTAGTATTGAGTCTTTTTGCACTCTGGTGGAACCATGTTATCACGAACTAAAAATTAAAAACATATAAGAAAAAGGCCAGCCACATGTGTCGTGACTGGCCCAAAGCTGAGGACTTACGCGTCCGGATCGACTGCCTTTGGCCGATGATGAATGTAATAGACGCTCACAAAGTGATCCCAGCCATACAGAGGCTGGTTGTCGAGGTTTGAAAGGTACCACCTCACGAGCTCTGGCGTAGCACAGTCTGGAGTCGCACCAATTATCGCCTCCTGCTTGAGTCCGCGGAGTTCCCCGAAGTACGCGAAGTCGCGTCTGACCGTAGTCCCATCATCGGGATAGAGCTCCGGCTGAATGCCCAACTCTCGATTCCCTGCTTGCTTGATGAAGCGAACCGGGATATCTGTATCAAGTGGAATGTAACGAGGGTCATTTGGGTTACTGCGGTCCCCACTGCGAAACACTACTTGGATTGTACCTTCCTGAAAAGCCTGTATGGTACATGGTTTCATCCAAAGACCCGTATCAGTTTGAACGCTGCAGCGATTGAGCATTTCCGCATCCTCCTATGGAGAACTGTAAGTGGAACTAACCAACTTGTATTATAGCAAATTATTCTTTGCTTGTCAAATTTGCCTATACTAGGCCTCTAGCTGCAACCTCATCTATAAACCACTTTATTTTGCTAGTTTCTGACACAATTAATTGTGCTGGATACCTTTCCAAATCCTTTTCTCCTTTTAATACCTCCCTTAGTGCCTTTGCCTTCTCTTTTCCATAAACCAAGAAAGTTATAATTTTTGCTTGGTTGATTAGTGGTGCTGTCATCGTAATACGATAAGCGTTTTTATCCTCCAAATAAACTGCTCTGACTTGGGGAACTCTATCTTTCAAGACTTTTGTGTGAGGAAAGAGTGATGCAGTATGTCCATCATTCCCTAACCCCAATAAAACAAGATCAAAGTGAACCAGTTCATTTTTAAAAAAATTTAATATCCGTTCATTATATTCTTCGGCTACTCTGTCTGGAGGAAGGGAAGTGTTTACATAAAAAATTTGTGAATCGTGTATATTTAGAGAATCGAACAATATTTTTCTTATCATTGAGCCGTTATTGTCGGGGTCGCCGCTAGGAACGTAACGCTCATCGGCAAAGAAAAAAAATATCTTGCTCCAATCAACTTTCTTGCGGTACTCCTCTGATGCAAGTAGCTCGTAGAATGGCAAAGGAGAGTTGCCACCAGAAAGAACTACGGAGCACTCGTCCTTTTGTGCAATAACGTCATTTACAGTTTGAACAAAATAATCAGCTAAATTTTTGATTACCTCGTCAACAGTTTTGTAAATATGTAGTGACAATATATCTACTATCTTAGATCACTATAATCATCTGGCAGATGCTTAATGTGTTCATTGTAGCCTTCAGGGTTAATATCTCGATGGGTTTCAGATATAAGATCAAGTAGTCCTTGGCCCATATCTATTGAAATATTCGATACTAACTTTTGTGCTACGCCAGGCTGGAAACTATATCCAGTAATATGATAATGCTCACGATTATCCAGATTTAGAAAATCAATTTTAATATCAGAGTTAAGTATTTCTTTGATCATAACAAGAAGATCTCGTGACTTCATGGTCTGATGGCCAGTAATAAGAATGTGCTTGTTTGCAAATTGTGATTCAAGAATTTGAACACTTAGTTTTGCTGCATCTTTTATGTGTATATATTCTCTAACCTCTTCACCACTTCCTGGATAAGAAATCTTCTTATCTTTCAAGGCTTCGTGAATATATTTATTTACACTACTTAGATGAGTCGAGCGTGCAGGACCATAGAGTGAACCGTAACGGAGGATTGTAAATGGTAAGCCAAATCGACGTTGATACGCTTCAGTAAACTTCTCACTTGCTAGCTTGCTTTCACTATAAAAAGCACCGAAGCGACTATATACATAGACAGAACTTGCGTATACAAAGCGTTTAACTTTCGCCTTGCGAGCAGCTTCTAAAACATATGTGTTACCTAAAATGTTTACTTTAGTAACGTTTATTGGATCATCTTTAGCAAGATTTATGTCTGCAACTGCCGCAAAGTTATATACTACATCACAACCTTTGACCGCGGCTTCCACTGCTGCTTGATCAGTGATATCGCCAATGATTTCCTTTTGGCTTGGCTTCAAATACTTTGATTTATACAAATCAAAAATAATAACCTTGTGGCCTGCATGGCTAAGTGCATCCGCAACATAACTTCCAAGATAACCTGAACCACCAAAGACGATAATTTTCATTCAGTTTATTTATAAGATTTAAGCGTATGTTTTATATAATGGGTCGTGCTTCATGAGTTCTACTACTCTAACAAGATCTTCCTTTGTGTCCACATTAAATGTTTGTTGTGTAGTTTCTACAACCTTTACCTTACGCCCATGTTCCAAAAAACGCAAAAGGTCTACCGACTCAATAGTTTCAAGAGGGCTCATCCCCCACTCTGTAAAGTCTTTTAAGCTTTGCTTACGAAGCGGGTATACACACACCATTTTGTAGTAATCAATGGGTTCTTTGGACTTAGCTTTTGATGGGATTGTCTCCCTTGAGTAAAAAAGTGCGTCACCCTTAAGATCTCTCACCACCTTAACACGATTGCGATCCTCTACTTCAGATTGATCTATAATTTTAGCTACAAGGGTCCCACATGCGTATGACTCATCCTCCTGCATTGGTTTAGTAATTGCTTCTATCATCTCTGGGTAGATCATTGGTTCATCACCTTGAACATTGACAACAATGTCTGCATTAATAGTTTCATTTGCTTCAGCAAGACGATCCATTGCCATAACATGATCGGGCCTAGTCATTATTGCCTTACCACCCAACTTTTCTATGACATCAAAAATCTCTTTGTCAGGTGTAGCAACCCAAACCTCATCCAAAATTTTACACATTTTTGTACGTAGCCAAACATGTTCGATCATAGGCCTGCCTAAAATATCAAAAAGAGGTTTACCGGCAAACCTTGATGACCCCATTCGAGCTGGAATAATGGCTACAGTTTTCATCCCGTACGAGATAGGAAACGCTTTAGACGTGACTTAATGTAACGTTTGCCTTTCCCTGTTTTAAGATATAGTTCACGAGCTTTTGCATCTCCCTCATCTTGACATGCTTCGTAATAAATACGATCGTAAGGACCTCGACCCCTAGTATACCCCGATAAATTCTCACTGTGTTGTCTAAAGCGTTTTCGTAGATCAGATGTATACCCAGTATATAATCTATTCGATTTTCTACTTTGTAAAACGTAAGTGTAATACATTATAGCATAATCTCGTACGGGACTAGAATTGTCCGCCATTTACGTCAACAGTCGCACCTACCATATAGTTTGAAGCATCTGAACATAAAAATAGAATAACTTCAGCTTGTTGCTCTGGCTTTGCAATGTAGCCAAGAGGAATCTTTTCATTCAATTGCTTTTCAATATCATCGTTAATGAGTGACCGGAGCATTGGTGTCATAGTTTGAGATGGGGCGACAACGTTTACATTAATACCAAATCTGGCAACCTCTGCTCCCAACTGTCGAGTGAAACCGATAATGCCAGATTTAGCATAAGCATAATGTAGCCCTGATGTCATACCGCGGAAACGGCCAGCGATAGAAGAAATATTAACAACTTTGCCATACTTTCTTTTTTTCATTTCTGCTATTGCATACTTACAACAAAGAAATGTTGCTAGTCCATTGTTACGATTGATCATTTCCCAATCCTTTAAACTAATCTCATCAATTTTGCCTCCCGCACTTACTCCAGCGCTGTTTATCAAAATATCTACTTGCCCAAATTTCTTTATTGTTTCTTCAACCATTTTCTTGACTTCTTCTTCCTCCCCCAGATCGACTTGAATAGACAAAACCCGGGCCCCAGATGGATCAATATCTGCCGCAACTCTATCCACTTTTTCGTCACGACCAGCTATCACAACCGATGCCCCCCGTTTAAAAAGTAGTTCAGCACAAGCTTTACCAATGCCCGATCCTCCTCCAGTCACTATGGCTACTTTGCCAGAAAATGTTTGTGGTTGTTCCATATTATTCCTGTTCAGGTATCAAAATAACTTTAAGGCCTTGGCGATTAAAACCAAGTTCGAATCCTTCACGCCATTTTTCAAGTGGTAATACATTAGAAATCATTTTTTTTACATTGATCTTTCCATCCGCAATGAGACTAATGCACTCTTTCCACATTTGGTGAGTGTGGCTGAAACTTCCTTGTAGCCGAACGTTCTTTCTTACCAAAGTATCAAGGCTAGTATTTGTAGTTTTCATAAACCAGCCAACTTTGGTAATTTGGCCACCTGGACGGACCATCTCTAATGCCTGGTCTATAGTTTTTGCTGAACCTCCCACAGTGTCTACAACTAGTGGAGCGCCGTTTTGGTTTGTTAAATCTAGAATTTCTTTCACAGGGTCCTTCTCTGCGTCAATCAAGTAGTCTGCTCCCAATTCTTTGCCAATTTTCATTCGAGCCTCGTCTATCGGCAATCCAACCAGTGCCACCTTTGCACCTCTTAGTTTTGCCATCTGTAGACAAAGAAGACCAATCGCTCCCACTCCAATAATCACAGTTAATTCACCTTCTTTGGGATCACTATTTACAAGCATTGTGTTGTAGCTGACACAAGTGGGCTCAATCATTGCACCTTCTTCGAAGCTAACATTGTCTGGAAGGATGTGTATATACTTGAGTGGCACACTCATAAAGGGTGCGAATGCTCCATTCATGCCCCCACTGATATTTTTCCTTTTTTTACAGAGATTGTAGTTACCCGCGTCACAAACCTGACATTCACCACAAACAAAATCAACAGTTTCTGCAGTAACTCGATCACCAACCTTAAAGCGGGTTTCACTTGCTGGTAATTCAATAATAGTTCCTGAATACTCGTGGCCTGGTATAAAGGGAACTTTTTTTGCATCAAGCTCCTCACGAAAATGTTCAAGATCACGTCCACAGATACCAACGGCTTCAACACGTAAAATTGCATGCGTGTCATCAAGCCTCGGTCTTGGAACTTCTTGGAACTCCAAAGTTTCAGGCTTTGTATCGTATCGGACTAGAGCTTTCATTCCGTTAGAGATAAGGAATCTTTAGATTCCTGTTTTTGATTAACTGATAAATCTTTACTTAGATCGGATAATAAAAATGCACATTTCATTATTTTACACCACAACCATCTCTAACGGAACTCATAATGTTTTTAAGTAATTTATGCTAGTTTCTAACTCTGTGATTTCTGAAATGACAATCTCTTCAGCGGCCGCCCCAGCTTCCCATTTCGTATTCCAGGAGTCGTCCTTTGTTTTTATTATTTGATTTTGGAGTAGTTCCGAAAATGCTTTTGATTCAGTGTTGAGACGAGGAAGAATCTCATCCCAGAAATCTGGTTCGAGCCAAGCTATATTTCGTGCTTCTTGTGCCCCAAGTTCGACTGCCATTTTAGCATTGGCAGAGTTTTTAGCAAGAAAAGATAGAATTTCTTTAAAATTTACACTACCTTCTCCAATTGGACAACGCACCAGCTTGAAACCGTTGTCACTTTCAAATATTTTATAATCCTTAAGATGTATATTGAGAATATAAGGAGCAACCTTGCTTGCAAAAGAAACTGGCTCTTCGCAAACAGAGAAAGCATTTCCTATATCAAAATTAACTCCGACAACATCACTTCCCACGACTTCAATAATTTGAACCAGATCACTAGAGTCAACGTCTTGATGATTCTCTATTGCTATTTTTATTCCTTCACTTCGCAATACTCCCGCCAAATCTTTGAGTACAGAAATACAATTATTGATATGCTCAGCCCATGATATGCCAAGTTTTTTTCGTGCACAACCCAAAATGTCACTAGTTTTTATTCGAATTATGGGTGAGCCGAACTGCTTTGCAATTGGGATTAGAGTTCTAATTTGTTCTACATCAAGAGCAGCTTCTGCGTCTATAAGAAAAAACATACTTCGCTCAGAAAGTAGTTCCTTGAGTTTTTTAAGTCGCTCTGGGTTTAAATCAGGAACAAAACGCATTATTGGAGCTTCTATTCCACCGAATCCATGTCTATAAGAAAAGTCAACAAACTCTTCAATCGTCCAAGGATTTGGATTTTTTCTTTCTGTATTCTTCCCAGTTGAGCCCATTGAATACCCAAAAGCAGATGTACTTAGTGCAATATTTTTTATATCCATCCCGTTAGAAGCAGGCCCCGATAGAAATTTTACATTCGAGTGAATGCTTACTTCTATCTTTTCTGCTGTTTAAGTTTGTCATTTGATAATACTTAA
>JAGVCW010000002.1 GCA_020059045.1 Minisyncoccota bacterium
AAGGCAATTTATAAGAATTGAAACTAACTGAGCTAATCCAAGACGATAAAAACTTCAACAAAGGCTCAAAAAAAGGAGCTAAGCTAATGGAGAAGAGCTTTGAAAAATTCAAACCGAGGTTGATACCTGGAGCAAATTAATGGGCCAACAAATGGCTGATTTGGTAGTTACTGATCCACCTTACAATGTCTCTTTAGGAATGGAAACCAAAGAACAAGCAAAGAAACGGAAGAGAAGAGAAGATGGTCTTATAATTCAAAATGACAAAAAAAGCAGTGATGAATTTTATAAATTTTTGTATGATTTTTTTACAGCTTTAGGATCATTCGTGAAAAGTGGATCTCCTATTTATGTTTGGTATGCATCAGCAGAGGTTGTTAATTTTGTAAGTTCTTTTGTCGATGCGGGATGGTTATATAAACAAGAACTTATATGGGATAAAAACTCAATGATTTTAGGACGTCAAGATTACCAATGGCAACATGAACCATGTATTTATGGATGGAAATCAGGATCGAGCCACTCTTGGTTTAGCGACAGGAAACAAACAACAGTATTAAAATTTGACAAGCCTACTGCGAATGCAGATCACCCAACTATGAAGCCAGTGCCTTTGATAGCTTATCAAATCCAAAACTCCTCAAAGCAAGGTGATATTGTGGTGGATGGCTTCGGAGGATCCGGCACTACGATGGTGGCATCTCATGGTACGGGTAGAATTGCATATATTATGGAGCTTGATCCAAAGTATTGCAGAGTCATAGTTGATAGGATGGCAAAACTAGATCCTGAAATAGAAATAAAAATAAATGGCCAACCATGGATAATCATATAGACTTATTAGAATCCATGCTACACCCCGACTACCTTCATCCGGTAAGTCAAATGCAGCCAGCCACAGGAAAAATATTAAAAGCTTATAGAAGCCTGGAGCCAAAAGAAATAATTGATATTATTAAAGCTCTTAAAGAATTAAAGAGTGATCAACCAAAAGTCGAAAATAAGCGGAGATGGCTTGGTCCGGGATAATTGTAATATCATAAACAAACGCAACGTTCATAACATATCATCAATCCCATCTTTGCATCGATGGGAGTATTACAATCCATAAAAAATATTTTTATTACATCGGACGATCAAGTAAGATCTTCTGATGCTAATCTATTACAAGGACCACCTCCTCCGGTACCACCACCTCTTCCAAACAATGTCACTGATCAACTGAGAGGAGCAAATATGGGAAACCTTTCCATCAACGATCTTGCACAAGTTTTACCAACTTCTATAAATGGAAACGGCTCACTTCAAGTCGCTGCAGTATATGCATCGATGAAGGTCATAACTGATACCGTTGCAAGTGTGGCCAGGAACTTGTACGAATCAAAAGGTGAGAGTAGATACAAGTCAACAAACAACCCTACCTTGCCACTCCTGGATAGGATTAATCCTTATCTATCTTTTGCAGATTTTGTATATGTTTTTTTGAAAGAAAAGTGGATAAAAGGAAATTCTTATTGGAGGATAGAGCGAGACTATTATGGTACCGCAACAGCTATCCACTACAGGATGCAAGGAGGCATTATTCCTTACGTAGATAACAACGAGCTGTATTATTATGATACAGTGACTAAAGAGGTATTAGATCCTATGGATGTGCTACATTTCAAAGATCTTACTTGCACCACAAATCCATATGTTGGAAAATCACGTATTGACAACTTTGCAAAGTCAATTGGCAAGCTCCAGGCGACAGATGATTTGCAAAATAAATTCTCCACTTCAGGTGCAAACCTGGGCGGTGTTGTTGTTTATCCGGCTGACTCAAATGTAGAAGATGAGGATCTATTAAGACAAGAGAAAAATTTCCATAAAAATCATGGCGGTTCATCCAATGCCGGCAAGTGGTCATTTTTCAGTGGAGGAGCTGATGTAAAGCAATTCAATACATCAATGACCTTCAGTGATGCTCAGGTAATAGCTATGCAGCATATGAGCATCGAGGATATATGCAGAATGATGTCGGTACCACCGATGAAGATTGCACACTTGGTTAAAGCTACTTATAACAACATCGAACACCTAAACCTTGACTTTATGCAGGGTGCAATTCTCCCGGAAGTAACGCAGCTTGAAAACGAGTGGGATTATAAGATCCTCGGGCAGTATCCAAATACAAGACTGAAGCTTGAGATCGACTCCCTTCTAAGAGCTGATACAATGTCTACCATAAGAGCAATCAAAGAGGCCATCAGTACAAGTCTATTATCACCAAACGAAGGCAGAGCCCTTCTTAATAGAAATCCAATAAAGGGAGGTGATGTACACTTATTCCCTTCAAATAATATGGCACCACTTTCAAGTATAAAAGCAAATAAAGATGAGCAAAAAGAAAATGACTAAAGCCGAGTTTATCGGTGAGGTACAAAGAAGAATGAAAGAATACGGCTTTGTCGACATTGGTCGAAGTGCCGGAGGAATATTTGTGCCTCAGCTTACTGAAGATCAAAAAAGAGCAGGAGCAGAAAGCGATGATGAAAAGGCCGATTATCATTTCGTAATCAGTGACGAGACTCCTGATGATTGGGGGACAGCTTTCTTAGAAAGAGGTGCGAGGCTAGATCCTTTTAGAAACAATTCATTTGTTACTTATAGCCACCCCTGGCTCGGTGGTGGTGCTAAAGCTGAAGAGTTTATTGGCCGATCACCTTATACAAAGTATAAAAATGGTAAACTATGTTCAGGATTCAATTATCAGAAGCCACAAGATATTGATGGAGTAATGGTCTCAAATATGAATGCTTTAATGGTTAAGGCACAGCTTGATCAAGGTATAATAAAATCTGCTTCTATTCACGCAAGAGCTACTCAAGGAGGTTATGGTGGCTCAGAAGGTCTTGATGGATTAGATCCTGAAATTTTCTATTACACGGAATGGACATTGATCACATGGGGCATACTTCCTTTTGCATCAAACACAAACGCAGTCCTTATTTCAAGAGGCACAGAAGATATGGAAGAAGAAGAGGTTGAAGAGATTGAAGAAGAAGAAGTTGAAAAAACAGAAGGTATGGAGGAAGAAGATGAAGATTCAAAAAGATCTTCAAGTGTCATTTCCAGGTCCTTACAATTAAGAACAAAGCTCAATTCCCTGAGCTCATTATAAATCACATAAAAATTTAATTTAATGAAAAAATTAATTATTGCAAAACAAGAACAGCTCAGGCAAATATCTGAAAAGGTAAAAGGCTTTGAGGTCATCAGAAGTGGTGACGGAACTGCTCAGGGAAGAGCCCTGACAGATGAAGAGAAACTTGCAAGGAAAGCAGCACTCGATGAGTACGATGTTGCAGAAGACGAGTTGCAAGAGTTGATGGATCAGCAAAGAGCTGCCAACATCACAAGAATGCAAAGACCTGCGAAATCAGAGGATGTTAAGCTTGCTGAGAGGTACGATTACCTTAGAGCTGTCAGAATGGCTTGTGAAAAACTTCTTCCAGGTGAAGATGCAGGTGTGGAAAAGGAAATGGATCAAGAAGCACAACGTATGGCTAAGGAATCAAACATGCCTCTTGGAGGAGGTCCAAAGTCCGTGGCTGTAGGTGTTCCTGCTTTTATCAAAGATCAAAAGAGAGCAACATTTGCAAATGCTGCGAATGCCGGCAATTTGGGGTCAAGAGCAACTGACTTTAGTTTGATGGACTTCTTGATGCCTGAAACGGTATTTGAAGCTGCAGGAGCTAAAGTTATGACTGGCTTGGTAGGTACCATTGACCTACCATTTGGTAATGCAATTGGTCAGTATTCTTATAATACTGAAAATGGTGCAGCAGCAGCTCCAGGCACAACCTTCCAAATGAAAACCATTGCTCCTAAGAGAGGAGCGACTAAGGAGCCTGTATCATTAACATTAATGAATCAGACTTCTTTTGGTGTGGAGGCTTTCTTTACTTCTCACTTTGCTGAACTTGAATCTCTAGGAATAGAGAGAGTGGCAGGACAAGGAGGTGGTCCAAACGAACCAACTGGATTGATTGCCACAGGAACAATTCCAAGTGTTGCTGTTGGTGCAAATGGTGGAGCTTTGACGGAGGATGTTTACGATGCATTGATTAGGTTGTTGAAAATAAACAATGGCGTAAGAGGTCCTATTTCTGCAATCACGACTCCTGCAATCGCAGCGAGAATGGGTAAGATAAAGAGAGACGCAGGATCAGGAATATTCTTGTTGAATGTGGACACTAACGTCGCAAAGAACGGAGTGAGATTATTTGAATCAAATCAATTGCCAACAAATTTGGTCAAGGGTTCATCTTTAGATTGTCATCCATTATTGGTTGGTGATTTCAGTAGATTATACTTCATGAAGTGGGCTTTCTCAAGTTTCATAGTAGATCCATACACTGAGGCAGGAATTGGTAATGTGAATCTTGTGTTCAATTCATTCAACAATGTATTTTGGACGCATGACAAAACATTTGCTCAAGCTCTTGACTTAAGAGATGTCTAATAATTAACTGGTAGGGCTTATTATATAGGCCCTACTTTTATTTTTTTTAATCACAATAAATTTATTAAAAATGTCAGAAAATAAAAATGCTCCGGCAAAGAAAGCAGCCAAGGCTGTGCTGAAAAAGAAAATTGAAGTCACCCAATATAGCGGTGACAGTAGATTTGGTGTTGTAAATAGGGTTGGATCGGTGATTGAAGTCTCTCCGGAGCTTGCAAAAAAAATGATCGCTGCCAGCCATGCTGTTGAAACAGACAAGGCGTTATCGGATGGGCCTAAAGAAGTGACTGAGGAAGAAGAAGGTGAGGAATAAAAAATAAGTAATGCACTACATAGCAATCAACAGCAGCAATCAGGATCCAGTCGTAAGCCTGGAGCGAGTATATGAACACTTGAGGATCAGCTCACCTTTAGGTGAAGTCATGCCGTATGATAAAGATCAAGTAGAAATATACTTGAATGCTGCTGTTGAATATGTAGAGAAATATACAGGAGTTCCATTGTTGGAAAAAACTGTCAAGATGTCTTATGACAATACTGACAACCCATATGGATATCAACTGAAATTTTACACCAATGCAAATGAACCAACATCTATAAAATACAGAGACGAAGCAGGAGAGTTAATTGATGTCAGTGTTGCTACGGTGTTTATAAATAATATAAAAACACCAAACGAGGTGGTGTTTAAAACTCCGCTGCCTGATTATGCAACAAATATTATTATCGAGTACGAAGTGACGCCTGTAATAACTCCGATGGCTCCAGCAGGAATGCAGGCAGCTATATTGTTATTAACTGCACATTTGTATGACAATAAGAGCTTGACAGGAAATGAAAAATTCATGCTTGAAATAAATAACATACTAAACGTCTATAAAATAAAATGGCATCACTAAACCCAAAAGATTACAAGTCTCAATTAGTGAGACTATTTTTCCAAGCCTTCATCCAAGTATACTTGGTTTGTCTCAACACTTATTTTATAAGCAAAGGCATCATCATAGGTATTGCCATTGCATCATATCTTATATCATATGTTTGGTCATTAAACGTCAAAAAGATAAGTACATCAACAACATTTGAAAGGAATGTATATGCTGCTGGTGCAAGTGTCGGAGGAGTACTTGGATATCTCACAGGACAAATCATATCTTAATGCCAGTAAATTCTAAATATCAGCCTGGAGAGTTTGACACTCTTATAGAAATCAGGATAATAAATGGATGGACTGACGCAGTCACTCCTATTCCCATGTATGGTGCATGCTCTACAGTATGGGCTAAGGTAGAGAAGCCATCAGAGAAAGCTGATAAAGCATCAGAGAAAGCTGATATCAAATCTGGGTATAAGTTTACTACAAGATTATATATAAAAGGAGTACTACCACGGACTCATGTTGTGATCCATCAAGGCATGACATATGAGATCACAGAGGTAGAGCAAATAGAAAGAAGGCTACATACTGTTATCACGGCTTATAAAATGCACGATGGCTGCTAAGATAAAAAAATATAAAATCTCATGATGATAAATAAAAAAGTTTCAGTACAAACAAAAGATAAAATAATCGTTGGGACTGTCGTTAATGAGTCCACAGATTTTATATCTGTAAAAGACGAATATGATAGAGTGCATGTAATTGAAAAAGTTACATCTATTATAAAAATAATCGAAGTTGCAACAGTCTTGGTTGACGTATTGTCCAAGCTTTGGAAAAAAATAAAATCTGTATTCTGATTATTTGAGGTTTTTTTCATTTTGGTTTGCAAGGGAGTGTAAAAAGCTCCCTTGTTATCATAAACAAACGCAACGTTCATATAGGCCTCCCATTCTCATCTTTGCATTCACTACTGTACAAATTGATAGCTGTCTATTTTCTAGTAGGCAGCTATTCAAATAAAATTGAAATGTTAGAAGAGAAAATAAAAGAAGTATGGCCAACAGCTTTGGGACCTTGTAGGTTTGCTTTTAGCAATCCACAGGAAATTCCTGTTTCTATACTTTTTTTATTAAGTACAAAAACTATTCATCAGGATGGTCGAGCTCGATACAGATATCAAGCAGATGTTTGGACCAAAACACTATCTACTGATTTAGTAAGAAATGCAATCAAGGCAATTAATACAAGTTATTTTACCTTGATTTTTGAAGATTATAACTACGAGTATGACGAAGAGAGAAAAGCTTATCGGCACATTTGTGATTTATTTATAACATACGATGGACTTAACTAAAATATCATCAGGATTGACAGCTCAGATCAAAGAATCTCTGTACAAAGCAGCAAAAGCGATGCAAGTAGAGTGTGCAAATAATACACCAAGTGTAACTGGTAGATTAAAAAATTCTTATGAAGTGGTAAATCAAGGTTTTTTAGTTTCTGTGGTTAATAAAACACCATATGCCAGGTTTGTGGAATATGGGACGAAGAGAAACAAACCAAAAGGAATGATGAGGAAATCAATTGATAAGCAAGGAAAATCACTTGCAAACGGAATTGTCAAAAATGTACTATCAGAGTTCAATAAAATAAAAATATGAAAAAGGCGAAAAAAGACGGCCTATTAAAACAGGCACCAGGGACTATCATCGGTGACAGATTATTTACAGGATCTATTATGGTGAAATTAAAAAAAGACTATAAAATATTTTCGGCAGGAGTCGAATTAAGTTGCCTGCCTTACAAAGCTGAGGAGCTTATAAAAGAAGGATATGGAGAATATATTGAGAACGAATCATTCTCTGTATCAGAGTTAACAGGAGAAGAAAAAAAACCAATAATCATAACGGAATAATTACTTCACATTTAAAATTTAAAAAATCATGGCATTATTAGTCGACGAAGTATTGGGGCATGTAAGAAGAATTACATGGGACGGTATAAACATTGCATTTTCTACGGACAATGAAGTGGATTATGGTAGCGATACAAAAGACATTGCACACCAAGACATTGCTCCAGGATCTCTCGGAGCAGGGATTAAAAAGAAAAGGGTAGTTAATAGAACAATTTCTGCAACTTGTAAAGCATACTTAAAAGAAGGAGCTGCTGGTATCGGAAATTTGACTACATTTTTGACTGCTTGGAAAAATGGAGCAGAGGAGCTTATCAGAATGGGTAATGTTATTTCAGGTAATCATTACACTGAGTTTTCAGGTGTTGTTACTTCAGTAAAAGAAGTGGCAAAAGAAGGAGACTATGCAACTGTAGACATAAAGTTTGACGGAACTTCTGACATTACTATGGGTGTAACAACTTAATCAATAATCAAAATTAAATAAATGAAAAAAACACAAGTTGCCGTTCCTGCTAGTCACATTATGGTCAAGATTGGAGATACTGAAATTCCGTATTATTGGGCACCATCAGGGCTAATAATGCATGAGAACATTTGCAAAGATGAAGACAAGGAGATTGCCAAGCAGTTCAAAACATATTATGTTGCTTACTGTATGGGATGTAAGAAAGCAAATCAAGAATCAATGTCTTTTGAAGATTTCATGGATTTGGTTGATACTGATATGGATAGTTTCTTAATACTTGACAATGCATTAGCAAACTTTTATAAGCCTTCCGATAAAACAAAAAAATAATTGCCCTGGCTGTTGAGTCAGGGCTTTCCTATTCTGATTTTATCAGTATGCCTTATGATCATTTTCTTGCTTGGTGCGAAGCTAGTAGAGAAAAGGAAAGAAAGCAAGATGATTTTTTTATTGCACTGATAAGAAAAGTAATTTTTTACATAATTCTTTACAGTGGGTTTGCAAAAAAGGCAGTCAAGGAGGAGGAAATAATACCATTATCAACTGAAATAAAAATTAAAGAAAATTTACCAAAAATTTTGAAAGCTCTTATTAAATAAATGCCAGTAGTTGGAGATATAGAAATCAGGTTTAGGGTTCAAAAAGAAAATCTAGACAAAGGCCTTGCAGAAAGTCAGCAATCTGTAAACAGGGCTACTTCTTCATTTCAGTCATATGCAGATAGAGTTACTCAAGGAGCTTTGAGTGTAGCAAAGAATCTTGATGATCTTTCAAAAGGAATAAAAAATCTAGAAGGCATATCTTCATCTCTAAAAACTGCGTCGGCTTTCTCAGCTGATTTTATTCCTCCCGGAATAATCGCAAATGGAGAAAATTTATCAGCTATATTATCAGAAGTATCTACGAGAGTAGAAGGAGCAGCAAATCTCTTTAATGGTTTCAAATCAATTGCCACGGCAGCTGTAAACGGTATTGCATCAAGGTTTCCTGTTATGGGAGCAGCTATTACTGCAGCTCTTGGTCCTATTGGTGTTATCGCTGCAGCTCTTGGAGCTTTATACATTACAGTAAAAGCCAACTTCAATGCTATTTCAGAGTTTGGAAGGCAGGGAGTAAATGCTTTTATTGGAATCTACAATGAAAGTAGACCAGTAAGAATAATTGCAGAAGCTTTATATAATGCCTTTGCAAATCTTGCCACTCAGGGAAAACTTATATATGAAGTTTTTAAATCTGCATTTAGTGGAATAGGTTCTGCAGTAAAAGCCATCTTTTCAGGAGACTTCAACTCTCTTGGTGCAATATGGGATAAGGCAGCTGGGCAGATGAAAACAGCCTTTGCTAATTCTATTGCAGAAACGGCAACAAGAATCCAAGGAAGTATTAATAGGATTGAGGGTA
>JAGVCW010000008.1 GCA_020059045.1 Minisyncoccota bacterium
GCCAAGGCATCCACCATACGCCCTTAAATTTCCTATTAGGAAATTTAAAAACCGCACACCCGCCTAAATTTTTTGCAAAATTTTTGGCGGGTTAATTCATCCTGTTACATGAAATCAATCCTTCCACAACGGCAGGATATATCCACATAACACTTGTCCCGTACTAAGTAGATCATGTTTACATGGTCGTAAGTTAGTATGGGAGTTTGTCTGCAAAAATCCTACAATCAAATCTTTGCAAACTTGCACACCCGCCAAAATTTTCAAAGAAAACTTAGGCGGGTAAACTTACCTCCATCCCCGAAGACCCTAATCCCGCCATTGGCGGGTCGGGCGATCATTTTTTACAAAATGATTTAGCCCCAAAAGAAACGGTGACGTGGCAAGGATTTAGTTGTCAAAGAACATTGCCACAATGTTTGTACTTTTTTAAACAAAACACCGCCTTGAAAGCGGTGTTTTGGTAGCAGGAAAGTTCCAGCTATTAGCTCCGCTTTAAAGTAGGTTTAAAATTGATAAACATAGTGACGAGATAAAGTATACGCATATAGATAAAGCTGTCAAACTCTGAAATTACTGTGAATTAGAGGCGAAAATATAGACAGAAAATAGGCAGTAAATTACAAAAAATGCCCTAGAATTAGCTCCAGGACATACCCAACTTTTGGGTTACTTTATTATCGCCTCAATCTGCTTTGGAGCCGAATCTGCTAAAGTCTTCGGACGATGATTGATTCTAATTCCATACAACCATATTTGATCATCATTGTAATCCTTGGATAGAACGTCCTCAGCGGTTATGATGGACCCGGGCCGTGACTTTTCAAACGCTGACATAATATTGATAATCATTTCCGGCCTAACTAGTCTTTGAACTTCAATGTATGAGCGCCCCGTGATTGTATGAACCAAGACACTATTCATCTTCTGTTGATTTGGATCGAGAAACCAAACCAGAGAGTATGTAACGGTTGACTGCAACACGCTATCAGCATTACTAGATTTTAAGCTATCTCTCACATACACCACTTCCCGTCTTGCAGAATCGAGTGCCTCTTGTTTAATTACCCTTAATGCTGCTGTGTCCAAACTGTTAAGTGTGACAGGGGGAGGAGTCGCACATCCAAGCGACAAAATATAAAAAGCAAACGCAAATAGGTAACTTTTCACGGTGTCTCCTTGGTTAAGGTTTTGTACTGAACTACTTTAGACTATTGCACACGCTCAGTAAAAATACAATATTGAATATTTAAAACAAAAATCCACCCTGAGCTTATCGGAGGATGGATTATTACGTCTTCTTGCGTGAGCGTCTAGTAGAGACATTTGCCGAAGGTCTCACAGATGTCAATATTTTCGGCTTGTGATCAATCCACAAACCAAAGATCCAATCTCGCGCAACTCTGAGATTACACCCGTCATAATACTTTATAGTTGTTTGTTGTTTCTCAATTTTCCATCCAGTTACTTCAAGCATTGGGTGATTATTTTCAAACCAGTCGATAAGCTTGAGAATTTTCTCAACAATCTCCTTAGGTCTTCCTTCCTGGTCGATCTCCAAATAACTATGGTTGCCAATGGTTGTGACCTTATTCGCTTGGCTTTTCATATCAACAATTGCAGGTTTTTTTGCTTTCTTAGGCATGAGAACCCAGAGGTGGATAGGAGCTAGTGAAAAAACTCTAAAATAGTATTAGCATGTTTGTTAATAAAATACAAAACATTTCACCAATCAAAAAACTGCTCGATATTGAGCAGTTTTTTGAATCTGAACTAGAAAAATTACTTATTGTGTTCGTTCATCTCACTCTTCAACTTACCAATGAATTGGGCTGCTGCATCCTGGCCACCGAGTCCAAATGATAGACCGATTGCAAGTGCAAGCGCTATTACAAATCCAGTGAATAGTGTCTGGAAGAATGGAGCCGCAATACCAAGCTGAGCCAGTGCAATAAGAAATGCGAAGATCCAAATTGACCATCGTGCTATAGCGCCAAGTAGGCCTGCAGAACGGATGTCCGCTGCACGTGCAGAAGCTGAAACTGCTCTCTGAACTGCATCACCAAGTACACCAGCTACAAGGAGAACGAGTACTGCTACTATAACTTTAGGAAGATACTGAAGTACGACACCCTGAAGGAATTCATTGACTTGCGTAAGGTTTAACACATCAAATGCTGCAACAAGGAAGACCAAGATAATGAACCACTTTACAAGGCCACCTACGAAGGCACCTGTGTTTAGGTTCATTCCTCCTCTGTGCATCATTTCATCTGCACCAGTCTTCTTGAGCGCTTCATCAACGCGAATAGACTTGAAGAGTTGCTGGATTCCACGTCCAACTATTGTCCCAATGATCCAACCGAGGACAAAAATTATAACTGCAACAATAATGTTCGGAATATACGCAACGACACCTGCCCAAAGATTTTGGAACGATGCCTGAAGGGCCGAACCCCATGTTTGAATAATCATACTTGTGTACCCTGCCCGAAGGAGGGATGATGCCTTTTAACAGACATCGATTAATGAATAATGACCTTTATTTGGTTAAAAACCCAATAAATCTGTCTAGATACTATTATACCACCGTAAAATGGTTAAAATACTGGCTTGTGGATAAGGCCCCACTCGCATTCTTTATGATAAACTTGATGGTTTTTTTCTAAAACCTCTCTGCTCGAGCTAAGCTCTCCGCAAGTTTTTTCAAAATGTATATTCACGCGCTGATGAAGATCTGACTTATACAGCTTACCAACTTCTACACTACCCCCAATTTGTTCAAAACCTTTTCGTGGGGAAAATCGAGGATATCGCGGACAAGTTTGTCATACATTCCAATCCTGTATTGGAAGTCCGTTGTTTCAAAAACCGCATACCGAATCTCCTTACCAATCTCAGCTTCAATCCCCTTTATTGCCTTATCAATGAGCCCTTTCTTCAAGTGATCCCCTACTACAAGAAGATCTACTCGACTTTCTGGATCTTGAATAAATATTCCAGAGACAACAATAAGTTTGAGAACTCCACCTTTGCCCAACTTGCGAGTAATATCCTTTGGGCTTAGATGATTTACTTTTATAAGAAACTGTTCAAGTGGCAGAAGAAATTCGAAATCTTTGTTCAAAGTCCACCCAAGAACTCTCTTTCTCTTTACATCTCGCTTCCCTCTCTTTGTCCCTCTTTCAATTGTTTTGAGAAAAACCTTTCTCTTCACAAGACGCATTTTCTCGAGAGTAAGCATTTCCGTTCTGATTTTGGACGCACTCTCTCTTATCCTTTCTTCAATAAGAAGGATATCGAATATGCCATCAGGGTTAAATACGAATAACTTAACAAGTTTAACCTTAGTGAGACTGCCTAAAAGTTTGGAGAGAGAGTCCATCCCGTTAGAAGCAGGTCGCGGTCATCGCGCTCTGTATATAGCTAGTTTGGTAAGTTATTCGACACCATTTCATATATCTAATCATATTATATTATA
>JAGVCW010000016.1 GCA_020059045.1 Minisyncoccota bacterium
ATAATATAATATGATTAGATATATGAAATGGTGTCGAATAACTTACCAAACTAGCTATATACAGAGCGCGATGACCGCGACCTGCTTCTAACGGGATGACATTTCAAAATAAAAGAGAGGCCACAGTGCTTCTTCTCGGAGACGTCGTCTCCTTTTATGCCGCTTTGTGGTTGGCACTACTTTTGCGTTATGGAGAGGTTCCTACCGCCGAGCGTTGGGAACTACATTTCTTGCCTTTCTCTATTCTTTTTGTGCTTTGGGTCGTAGTCTTTTTTATTGCTGGACTATATGAAAAGCATACCTTGTATCTCAAGGGTAAGCTTGTGGGTGTGGTTCTCCGGTCACAAATTGTAAACAGTCTTGTTGGTTTCGTGTTCTTCTATCTTATACAGGATTTTGGGATCACACCTCGAGCGAACCTTTTTATAAACCTCATAACCTCTTTTGTTCTCATTTTCACCTGGAGGTCCTCTATATTTCCACTTCTCGAAAAGAAGAGGAAGGGCAGAGCTCTGCTTCTGGCGACTGGAGATGAAATGCGAGAGCTTGAGCGAGAGGTCAATGGGAACACACGTTATGGATTCGCTTTTGTAACATCTGTTGATGTGGCAAACGAGAATATCGATGTTGTTAGACAAGAGACAGTGGACAAGGTGTCGAGCGAGAATATAGAAATGGTTGCAGGAGATTTCACCAATCCTAAAATCGAATCACTTCTACCGAGTTTGTATAATCTAATATTTTCTAAAGTTAAGTTTGTTGACATGCATCAGATTTATGAAGATATATTCGATCGTATTCCACTTTCGCTCGTTAAGTACAGCTGGTTTCTCGAAAACATTTCTGGTACAGCAGAAAAAAGTTATGATGTTTTCAAACGTGTAATGGATCTAATACTGGCGTTTGTTCTCGGCCTTATCTCACTTATCTTTTATCCGTTTGTATATATTGCTGTCAAAATTGAGGACGGAGGCCCTATATTTTTTATACAGGAGCGAATAGGGAAGAACAACAAAGTAATAAAGATATTCAAATTTAGAAGTCTGGGCGTCCACAATGATCCAGGAGGAATTGCCGAGCGACCCGAGGCTACACGAGTGGGGAAATTCTTAAGAAAGTCTAGAATTGACGAGCTACCACAACTCTGGAATGTGGTCAGAGGTGACTTGTCGATGATAGGTCCACGACCTGAGATTCCAAATCTTGTTACTCTTTATGAAAGAGAGATACCTTACTACAATATTCGGCATCTCATAAAACCTGGGCTCTCGGGCTGGGCCCAGCTCTACCACCAGGAGCATCCACACCATGCGGCAGATACAGGAGAGACAAAAAATAAGCTCTCTTACGATTTGTACTATATAAAGAATAGGTCTCTGGCTATTGATCTAAAAATAGCACTTAGAACTATAAAAATTTTATTGTCTAGGGAAGGAATTTAGGATGAATGAAGAATAAGAAATGATGAATGATGAGTCGTTTGTGTCAGAAAACGAAGCGTGCTACATTAAAAGTATGTTTGCAAAATGCAAATTTAATAATTCTCCCGTACAGCCAGCTAACAAAAGTTGGGTGGCCGGTTTTTGCATATAATTTTCATAACAAATTTAAAGTCAGAGAGGGGCCACCGAACGGAGGCTCCTTTTTGCTCTTTGTAAACACCCCACCCACCTACCTCTTGGAGGTTCACTATGAACACGCTCGATAAGCTTGTTACAAGTTCGATTGTGAAAGAAATTAGACGGTTTCCCAAATGGAAACAGGTGGTAGTGTTCGTTATCCTTCTTGTTTCATACTTTACTAGCAAGTTCAGTAAGAAGTTATATGGATGGGCTATTTCAACTTTTTTTGACAGATTCTTCTATTCTAAGGATGTGAAAACAAAGGAAAATTGATTTAACCTCTTTCAGGCTTTAGTTACGACAAGGAGTGAAAATAAGATAGTGTAAACCACGAACGTTTGTTTCGTGGTTTTTCTTATCGTTCTTAACTGTCAAGGTATTATCTTAACAGTTAGATTTCAAAAAGAGAAAAGCCAGCTGTCTTGCGACAACTGGCCGGTCCTCAGGACCTAACCTACTGGTTCACGAGGACATTCTTCGCGAAGTGTTTCGCCCCCCTGATTTCACGCTCCTGCATCTTGGCGATGAGCAGAGAGAGACGCTTCCGGGGGAGGGCGATCCGCTTGGCAATGGAGCCGCTCTTTGTACTCTGTCTTCGCACAGTTCTGCTCCCAAGCTTCTGGCGAAGCTCTCGGCGGTTGGTACGGATAATGGCCTCTCAGTTAGAGTTAAGTACAGTATAGCATACTATCTCTTTCTTGTCAAGAACCAAATTAGACTCAAATTTTTAAGTAAAAAAACCTAATCATTGTTCTCAAATTCGCTAGACTTGTATTTGTTATTTAAATATGGGAGTGTAGCGCAAGATGTTTTCACTTACCGCGAGGTGCTTGTGAAGAAAAGGAAAGTTCTTTCTGGGCTTGTACCCGGATCGGCTGAGTATGTAATTGCTCATGCACGATGGCAGCGTTTGATAGGAAAGAGGCCAACAGTACCTTATCGTGGAATAAGTAACCCCAATATTGCCTTAATTCGGGCTTGGGTTGATCTCTACGGTGATGGTATAAGTCTCGAAATTATAGAAGGGAAATTGAGGCATATTGTTTCAACTTCTTGGTCAAAATCAGAAATTCGTAAGCAAATTGTTAGTAAACTTGGCTACTCTGGACCGGTAGAAATAACTTGGACGAGGGGATCTGGTGTAAGATTGGCAAACGGCCGTTATGTCAATATTACTATTCTTACCCCGTTGTCTGGACAAAAAATTCAGGTATAAATTTGTAACCATACCAAATAAGTGTGGTTTTTTCTTGCCATTAGTACCCATATCTGACAGTTTCCAGTGCTATAAATTTCTATTACCACCAGGTCTACATGTCGTGCAATGTCATAATTTATGTTTTAAAATAGAGTAATGTTTAAAGGGCCAGATACAAATAATTTTTCTCAAACAAAGGGTAAAGCCGAAGGAGTTATTGCTGATCAGGAGGCCAAACTACAAGAGCTTAAGGAACGCTACTTACGAATTGAGAGATGGTTACGGACTCGAAGCGAACAAGCAAGCCTGCTTGCAGAGGAGAGAAATGAGCTTAGTAGGCGCCAAGAGGAAGTAATAAAAAAAGTTACAGCGAACCTCGATGATCCGGAGGCGTATGAGCAGTTTATTAATAGTCCAGAGTTACCTCAATTAAAAACTCAAATTGCCACTATTGATGAAAAAATAAGAAAAATTTCTGTAGATGACAATGTATTTCGAATGGTATGGGATCTCGGCAATGAATTCAAAAGTTTTGAATCAGTGGCAGAAAATAGTAAAACCGCACTTACAGAGGATTTGCTTAAACTACAAGAGATAGAAGACGATATAGCACACTTGGAGAGGGATCCTAATGGTGAGCGAGAGCAGAGTCACCGTAAACTTGACGAAGATGTGGAACACTTAGTGCGATTGAGACAGACGCAACTTGAGACAGTAGATAAAGCCGAAGCAATGGCAGCGATAGTTGATAGCTTGGATGAAGAGCAAAGAAAAGTTTTTTTGGCAAACATGAAGCTGGAAGACAAAAAGCTTTTTGGGGGGTATCGTTCTCATGTTCTCGAGCAAGCTCACGAAAGGGAAATGGTTAGACAATCTGAGAGACAAGATCCTGAATTACTAAAGGCAAGAGTAGAGCAGAACCAAGACAATATTGATTTGAAAAGTATACAAAAGGCAAACAAGAAGTTTATCAAGCAAACTTTTGAACTATGGAATGGGAATTCTACACGTAAGCAGAGAAACCAAACTCCTGTATTGGCTCTACCCCAAAATCAACCTTGGGATACAATGAAATCTGATATTGATCCGAAAAAATCTGGAGAATATACATTGAACCCCGAAACACAAGGTTTAGATTTTGAGGGGGCGAAAGTATTTATCCCTGACCTTAAAAAATTTGAAGGTAGACCACTTGCAGAAGTAGCAAAGCATCTAATTTCTACATATGCAGATCGTTATCATATTCCTGGTATTGAATATTGGAAGTGGCTTATTGAAAACCCGGACAAGTCTCCACAAGAACTCAAAGATGGTAATTACCACTTTTTCTTTGGCTCTTCTCTTCGGCCTCGCGACGGGGGCTGGGGCGTCCCGTGTTTCTACTGGTTCGCTGGCGGCGCTGGCAGGTGGAGCCGTGGCGCCCGCGGGGTTGGGGACGGTTGGAGCCCGGGCTATCGTGTTGTTCTCCTCGAGAAATAATTTTTTGTTTTGTAATGTAAATAAGTAATTAATTTATTAAATTGCAATCTGACGTAAAACTTCTATACTGGGGTTCCATGATCCCGTTAGAAGCCGCGGTCGCAGTTAAAATATATTATGATTATATATATGAAGTCGTGTAGAACAACTTACCAAATTAGCTATATACAGAGCGCGATGACCGCGACCTGCTTCTAACGGGATGAATAAATACCGAATTGGGAGTTTGGTACTCATACTTGCGCTTTTTGGCCTAGGTTTTTTTATAAGGACGTCGCAAGATCCTAATTCCCGGTTCCCATTCAAGTTTGGTCTGGATCTGGTGGGGGGTACGGAGCTTATATACCGAGCTGATGTGTCGCAAGTAGGCTCTGGAGAAATTGGCGAATCAATGGAGACACTGCGTGAAGTGATAGAACGCAGAGTTAATATTTTTGGAGTCTCGGAGCCTATCATTCAAGTGGAGGAGGCTGGTATTGTTTCTGGTAATCCCGATCATCGTCTGATTGTCGAGCTTCCAGGTGTGACAGATATAGACAAGGCAGTAGCACTTATTGGTGAGACACCACTTCTCGAGTTTAGACTCCAAAAGGATGGTTTAGGGGATCTTACAGAAGCAGAAGTAGCTTCGTCATCTATAGATGATTTGTTTACTTCTACAGGTATCACTGGCCGACTACTTAGCCGAGCAACACTGCAGTTTGACCCCACGACGAATGAGCCGGTTGTTGCTCTAGAGTTTAACAGTGAGGGCACGGAACTATTTGCCCAAGTGACTCGTGAAAATGTTGGAAAAGTTCTAGCAATATTTCTTGATGGACAGCCGCTTTCACTTCCTGTGGTCCAGACAGAGATCTCCGACGGCTACGCAGTTATTAGTGGGCAATTTGATGCCCTGGAAGCGAGAGACTTGGTGAGGAACTTAAACTATGGGGCACTCCCGCTACCGATTGAACTCATTAGCACAGAGACAGTTGGAGCAACTCTGGGTGAAGCTGCACTAGATGCAGGTGTAAAGGCTGGGGTCATAGGATTTCTGCTTACAGTAATATTTTTAGTACTTTGGTATCGTTTGCCGGGTCTTGTGGCATCTGTCGCACTAGTTCTCTACATTGCAATTTCCATGAGTATATTCAAGCTTATTCCTGTTACTTTGACCGCAGCTGGTCTTGCAGGGTTCATCCTCTCTATCGGGATGGCAGTAGATGCAAATATCCTAATATTTGAGCGTATGAAAGAGGAGCTGCGTGCAGGAAAGAATTTAAATGATGCTATACATGAAGGCTTTAAGAGGGCGTGGCTTTCGATTCGAGACTCCAATGTTTCTTCAATTATTACTGCAATAGTTCTATTCTGGCTTGGTACTTCTGCGGTCAAAGGTTTTGCCCTGACACTTGGCTTAGGAGTTATAATCTCAATGTTTACAGCAATTACGGCTTCGAGAACGTTTCTCTTTGCGATCGGCATTACCAAGGATTCTTCCATCACACGTTTTCTGTATGGTTCTGGAATTCACAGATAAAACTTTATGTTTATTGTTAAAAACAAAAAAATATTCTTCATCATCTCGGCTGTGCTTATGCTTGCCTCTATTGCCGCAATGGTAACAATTGGATTTGACCTGGGAACCGACTTTACCGGCGGCACAATACTTGAAGTTTCATATAAGGCGAACGAGAGGCCACTTAACGAAAGCTTCGAGCCTGGTTTAAATGAATTATCTTTGGGCAATTACACATTGCGACCATCAGGTGAAAATAATCTTGTATTGCGATCAAGAGAGCTTGTCCCAGCCGAGAAGGATCAAATAGAAAATATTTTGTCTTTTGGTGGTGAGCTAGATATAAACGAGGAGAGATTCAACTCAGTTGGTCCTATTGTGGGTGAGAGTTTGAAGAATAAATCTTTTGTTGCTATAGGTATTGTTGTTCTGCTTATAGTACTTTTTATTACATTTGCATTTAGGAAAGTTTCTGAACCAGTTTCCTCTTGGAAATATGGCTTAGCTATTGTCATAGCACTTCTACACGATATTGTGATACCTACTGGTGTATATATTGTTTATGGCAAGTATTTTGGTGCAGAAATTGATCTATTATTCATCACCGCCCTTCTTGCCATTCTTGGTTACTCGGTCCACGACTCAATTGTAGTTTTTGATCGTGTACGAGAGAATCTGAAGCTTAATAGTGAATATAGTAAAAGGGAGCCTTTTGAACTGACTGTGGGTAAAAGTGTTGAACAGACATTTGGCCGGTCAATAAACACATCACTTACAATATTTCTTACCCTTCTTGCTCTTTATCTAGTGGGCAATCCTTCTACTGAGCACTTCTCGTTTATTCTTCTTGTAGGAGTGATTATCGGTACTTACTCATCAATCTTTGTAGGCACACCTCTTTTAGTAGTTTTTGCTAACTGGAAGAAGAAGTAATTTAAAAAACATCATCCATAAAGAATGATGTGGGGTTGTAGATAGGGCAGAGGTGTGTCCGGAACCACCCGAACACTTTCGAATTCCCAAGCGAGAGTTTGGAACGCTCTCTGCTTATTTCGTCATTCATCGCAAACATGACTTATCCGCCACTGAGAGAGTGTACTTTCCCAATCTGGAGGAATACGGAGTTTTGTGAGGTCAAACCCTCACATGGTTTCCTCTAACGTGCCCTATATACAACCAATTTAATTGTAATTTTTACACATTTATTGTCAATTGCCTGCTTTTAGGTTGCAAGCCTTCACTGAAAAGTCATGACATAAGAGTAGCTTTTGTAATTGGGTTTAAAAAGTAAAATTAAATAACATGACACAAGTAATTCATACAGATGGTGGAGGTGGGTCCAATACGGCGACCGGGATAATAACAGGCATTCTCATTGTGGTTGTAGTGATAGGACTCATATGGTTTTTCGGCTTTGGACGAGATGGAACAGTTCCAAATGATAATGGAATAAATGCAAATATTGATGTGAATCTTCCCGGAGGTAATGGCGGTAGTGATACAGGAGGCACAGGTGGTGGTACTGGCGGGGGTGGATACTAATTTTAGAGCTTACGTAAGGTCATTAATTGAGGTCAATCGTAATTTATTTCCTTGATTATTGTCGGACAATCAAGGTTTTTATCATGCTTAATCCCGCTAGAGAAAAGTCGCCACAGCCCTAGGTGACTGAAGTACTTGCTTTGCAAGAGCGTTCTCTAACGGGGTTGACTCCCTTAAATCTATCTATATACTATAGTCCACGTCGAGAGAGATTTGATTCTTGGCGTGGGTTCTTTGACAACTTGTTACGTGTCCGTCCCGAGCAATCGGGAGTAGGACAAAAATAAAGATTTGAGAAATGTCCCAACACTTTCACTTTGTGAAATGTTCGGGCAAGCAAGTCTCAAGTCTATTCCACCTCGTACCAATTTTGCTTCTGAATTCGTGTTTCGCAAAATTGTTTGGTGGCAAAATTGGTACGGGGTAAAAATTAATTATAAGTGATTCCCACTTCTTCTTTCTAGATCGAAGAGAAGTGGAGAGCTAGGGTCGAAGCGGCAACCCAAAAACATTTTTCCAAAAGAATGTTCGGGTAAACATAACAAAATTAGTATTTTTTGTTTTGTTCCGTTCGGCCCCTCCACCTTCGGGTGGTCGGGGTTTTTTATTGAGAGTTTGATCCTAGCTCAGGATGAACGCTGGCGGCGTGGATAAGGCATGCAAGTCGAACGGGTGCATCTCACAGAGGTTCGATGCAAGTTGAAAGTCTATAAAGTCTATAAAGTCTATAAAGTAAAATTCTTATTTTACAGACTTTACAGGCTTGTGACTTTGAGACTCGCACCGAGGTTTTGCGAGGTGCATCAGTGGCGAACGAGGTAGTAATACACAGGAACCTACCCCTAAGTCAGGAATAACTAGTCGAAAGATTAGCTAATACCTGATGTGGTGGAAACACCAAAGGAGCAATCCGCTTAGGGAAGGGCCTGTGGGCTATCAGCTTGTTGGTAGGGTAATGGCCTACCAAGGCGATGACGGCTAGGGGAGCTGAGAGGCTGACCCCC
>JAGVCW010000019.1 GCA_020059045.1 Minisyncoccota bacterium
CTATCTATATAGAGTAGAAGAAACGCCCAAGGGTATCTTCCTACGACTTTCAAGGTCACATCCAAAATTTCTTGAAGAACTTTTCAAACAGGAAACTCCAGAGATCGCAAGCGGTGTGGTGGAAATAAAAGCTATTGCACGCGAAGCCGGATTCCGTTCTAAGATTGCGGCGCACTCTACTGACGAACATGTTGATCCAGTTGGGTCCCTCGTCGGACAGCGAGGTGTGAGAGTGTCTACCGTAATGAGCGAACTTGGTGGGGAAAAAATAGATATTATTGAGTGGTCACCTGAAGTTAAGAAGTTTATAGAAGACTCACTATCTCCTGCAAAAATTTTGAAAGTAGAAACAAACGACGAAGCCAAGGAAGCTAAAGTTGAAGTTTCCGAAGATCAGTTGTCCCTTGCCATTGGCCGTGGTGGACAAAATGTGCGTCTTGCTGCCAAACTTACTGGCTGGAAAATAGACATCCAACCAAGCAAAAAGGAAGAAGTAGAAACGGCAGATGAGGTGAAAGCAGAAGTTGTAGATATGAAAGAGTCATCTCCACCTGACATACCAAGCACTGATACACAGAAAGAATAAGGGTGCTCTAAAAGTAATACACAAAACCTCGCCACTTTAAAAAACGGCGAGGTTTTGTGTATGTTCCTCATAAACGAGGCCATGATACAATTGTAAGGTCGGGTACGAGCGTGCGTCTTATATATAGTGTATCAATTCATTAGCCATTAACAAAGTTATATGAAAAAATACCGTAATTTTACAGTTTTATTTATCGCATTAGCGTTAGTCATATCCCCTAATATTGTATGGGGGGAGGAAACTGCAAGTGTAAACACAACTACGTCTGCTGAAGTGAAGGCAAACGTAGATATAAACATGTCAGTAGAACAGAAAAGATTAAACGCAGAAAAAATCGAGAAAGAGAGAGCCACAAAGAAGGAAGCCATGCAGAATAATATAGAAGCAAAGAAAGAGGTGCGTGCAAGCACAACTAGTGCAATCAAAGATAGACAAGAAAACATGGCGGCCAAAGAAGCTGAGATAAAAGCTAAGCGTGAAGAGATGAAAACAAAAATGGAAGACAGGCGTGAAGAGCTTAAAGCTAAAATGGGTGAGAAACGCGCAGAAATTAGAGTGAAAACTGAAGAGAGAATACACGGTCATATCGAGTGGATGGAAAAGAGATTCAACGCAGCAGTTGAGCGTCTTGAGAAACTTACTACTAGAATTGAATCACGAATTACTAAACTTAAGTCTGAAGGCAAAGATACTCTAGAAGCAGAGAGAAACGTAGCTGATGCAAAGGCAAAGATCTCACTTGCGAAAACTGATATCGCAAAGATTTCTACAGCAGTAGATGTAGCACTAGACAAAGATGAACTCAGGGGTGCTTGGGGTGAACTAAAGACTCTCGCAGAAACCATTAAAACCTCTCTTAAGTCTGCTCACGAATCACTTGTGAAAGCTATAGGAAATATCAAAGGACTTGGTGTAGATGTTAAGGTAGATGGAGGAGCTACCACTACAGCAGAACAAAATTAAGGTGCTATAATAGTAGAATCATCAACTAAAATAAAATTGCTATGGATCCACAAAATCAAACACCTATATCAAACTCACCTTCTCCTCAAGTGGAAGAGAAGTCTGTCGGACCTGCCATCGGAATAATCGTAATCATTCTTATAATCATTATCGGTGGACTATATTTCTGGGGTGAGCGTGTCTCAAACGATGTTCCTGCAGAGAATAACAATGTAACTGAAAACTCTGGTACAGACACAAACATACAAAGCCTAGAATCACAGGGGACAGGAGATGATGTAGACTCTATCGAAGCAGATCTCAACTCAACTGACTTAAATCAGTTAGGCAGTGAGATTAACAGTGTTGAAGCAGAAGCAGAAGCTGAAAGTACTACTGGTTACTAATAACCCGTGCTTGAAGCTTGAGAAAACACGATGTGAAACCTCGTGTTTTCTTGTATATTTTTCCTTGAAATCTAGCCACCACAGTGTAGACTAGCTTCCTATGTCAAAAAATTATTTAATTCTAGAGAAAACGAAGTTACCGGGCTCTCAATTGGAAATAAAGGCTGAAATATCTTTAAATTTTCTATCAATAAGCAGAGAAAAAGCTTTGAAGAAATTCCAAGAAAAAACAGAGCTTCCTGGCTTTCGAAAAGGCAACGTGCCCACAAACATTATTGTCCAGAGACTTGGTGAATATACGATTCTCGAAGAAGCTGCAAATATTTCAATAGAAGAAATATGGCTTGATGTTTTGAAAGAAGTTCCTGAGAGAATAATAGGTTCACCATCAGTTTCAATTACCAAGCTTGCAATAGGCAATCCTCTTGAATTCAAGATCACTGCTACGCTACTGCCAGAATTTTCTCTGCCTGACTACATACAAATAGCAAAGGGTGTTATGTCGAAAGCAGAAGATATTAGTGTCACAGAAAAAGAAATTGATGATGTTGTAATGGAGATTCGCAAACACGATGCCCATATGGACATACACAAGAAGTCGGGAAGTGATTCACATGATCACGCGCCAGTTACCAAAAGTGATCTTCCCGAACTTACAGATGATCTCGTAAAGAAATTTGGAGATTTCAAAGATATTTCTGACTTTAAGGAAAAAATTCGACAAAATCTTTTGGAAGACAAAACTCATCGTACCCGTGAAAAGAAGCGTATGTCCGTACTAGAAGCAATAATTGAGAAAACAAGTATCGATGTCCCGCAAATATTAGTTGATGATGAACTTGCGAAGATGACTGCTCGATTCAAAGACGATGTAATGCGGGCAGGCCTGACTTTTGAAAATTATCTTACAACTGTCAAAAAAACTGAAGAAGAAATCAAGAAAGAGTGGAAGCCTCTAGCTGAAAAGAATGCTCGAGTTCAACTAGTTGTAAACCAAATCGCAGTTGAAGAAAAGTTGTTACCCGACTCCGCACGACTCGAAAGTGAAGCAAGTAAAATCATGGAACAACACAGTGATGCTGATCCATCTCGTGTAAGAATGTTTGTTGCGATGCAACTTACAAATGAAAAAGTTTTAGAATTTCTCGAGAAACAAAAGTAATATGGAGAAGGCCATTCGCTTGTCCGCCGTTTTTTGGCGGGCATATTCGTATGTCGTAGAAAAAAACTTATGTCAAAAGCACAAGCGTGCTCACCACAATCGCCGCAGTCTCCGCGCGCAGTGTCATCCCCCCAAGTGAGTATGATTTTATTTTATTTTTCTTAAAAAGATATAACTCGCGCTCTGTCCACCCACCTTCTGGTCCAATGAATGCACCGACCGAAGTCATGCTATGCACATGTTCGGGTACAAACATCTCCCCTTTTGGGTCAAACACGATACATGGATACCCTTTAACCTCTCGATCTAGTACTTCCTCAAGTGTTTGTATTCCTGAAAGTGTCGGTATCATCGCTCTCCCCGATTGTTCAGCAGACTCCTTTAAAATCTTTTCACATCTTTCAATATTTAAATCTTTCTTCTCACTTCTGTCAGATACTATAGGCACGAAGTGCATTACTCCAATCTCTGTTCCCTTCTCAAGTATCCACTCAAACTTATCTTTCTTTGGAAGCGAGCAGAGAAGTATAAGCTCTTTCGATGGCAAGTTTTTGCTCACCGCTCTTTTGACAATTGAAAATGTTACTTCTCCGTAGCCAAAGGCAGATATGAGCGCATGATACTCATAGCCTGTGTTATCAAGAATAACCACCTGTCCCCCTGTGGTGAAACGAAAAACGTTTTTCAGTTGATGATGTAGACCAGAGTCACGTAGAGTAACTTCTTTACTCTTGCCGATTTCCTCGGTAACAAAGAAACGATGTAATCTCATACTATGAATTGTAATGAATAGGGATAGAAGGTTTAGCTCTGGGCTTTATGCACTAGGCGTTAGCAATACGTACGAGTAAAATAGCACATTTAATGTTCCTCTGCATTCCACGTGATACTAGTACCTATTCCACTGATGTTAAACACTCGGTGTTTAACATTCGTCGCAAGTGAAATAAAAAAGACCCGTATTAAGGATCTGGTCACTACAATACTGAGTTCATCCAGTAATTCTATCTCTTGAATACAAACCAGTCACCTGGTTTACCATATTCTTCAATTTTATCTGCATCCGCCCTCTTGGTTACACCAACGCACGCGACATCACATGCCCGCTCTACTCCATCCACCAAAGTACACGTCTCTGTCGCCACCAAGTAACACTCGTTCGGCCCCACATGATCACTTATGGGGTTACCGTACTTCTTTAAGACTGCAAATATTAGACGTGGATCAGCAAGTTCTAGATTAAAGACTTTTCTCAACCGGGAAACCTTATCCCAACTACCCATATTATTTGGATAGTCTGGATAGTTAATGAATACGAGTTCTCCTTCCCAATACTCCTCTTTAGGATTAGGATACAAGTCCTCAACAAGCCAGATTTTACTTTCTTTGGTAGTGTCTTTGCATGCCGTGAGCACTGAATTCTGCCAAGACGCGTCAATCACAACTCTTGCTGGAACTCTAACAATACGCACCCCTTGTGGCTGAACGAAAAACGAAGCGCCACCAGCTGTGATTATCCCTCCATCTCTTACAACATCTAGGATAAACGCAATAATGCTACTATCCAAAACATTTTTCTGAAATCGATCGGCGGCCACACCCTTGTCCTTTGCCATCTTTCGGATTTGTTCAACTTGTGCGGTTGTCACGGGCTTTGTGCTCATGATTTCCCCTGGTGTTAGCTCACATGGAAGCTCGGGCATTGTGTCCGGGCCTCAAGCGGGCTGTTTGAAACAATGAACCAAGGAGCAGTTCGATAAAACTATGCTCGCACTTGTTTATCCTGTCAAGTTCTGATTTCTATATTTTTCATGTATATTATTCGTGTAATGTTAATTCCCACAGTTATAGAAAAATCACAGTTCGGTGAGCGCGCATACGATATTTTTTCGCGCCTACTTAAAGATCGGATTGTGTTCATGGGCGGCGAAATAGATGATTACACCGGGAACCTCATCATTGCCCAGCTCCTGTTTCTCGAATCAGAAGATCCTAAAAAAGATATTTATCTATACATCAACTCTCCTGGTGGCTCAGCGTCAGCCACTCTTGCAATGATAGACACCATAAACCATATCAAGCCAGACGTTTCTACAATTTGCGTAGGTATGGCTGCATCAGGTGGTGCATGGTTATTATCCGCAGGAAAGAAGGGTAAAAGATTTTGTCTGCCAAACGCAGAAGTTATGATCCACCAGCCTCTTGGTGGTGCACAAGGTCAAGCAACCGATATTGATATAAGAGCAAAGCAAATCCTTAAACTTCGTGAACAGTTAAACAAGATTATGGCCGCAAACACTGGCCAAACAGTTTCGAAAATTGAGCGTGATGTTGAGCGCGACTTCTTCATGACCGCAGACGAAGCCGTTAAGTACGGCCTAGTGGACAAGGTACTCAAGCCGAAGAGTTAGAAACCAAAACAACCACAAACCTCGATTACCTGAATACTTTCAACACTGTGCAACACCGAGTGTTGCACATAAAAACCGTCCCAATTTGTTCATAGGACGGCGTAGAAAAACTTGAAAACCTGTGACACTGACACTGGGCCAACTACGTCCCCAGGCTTTCAAAGTTACTTGTGATAAGGACAACACCACTAACAATGATTAAGAAGAACCCAACAAAGAGAAAGTTATTTACCTCTCAAAAAGTATTTAAGGTACTGGATTTACTGTCCCAGCCAGTGGGGGTGCAGACCACACGACAATGATAAGTATCACGCTAACGATCGCGAGGAGCAGTCCCATGAAAAGTGAGGGGCTCAATCCACCAGTAGGAAAGTCTCTTTCTTCTTTAACTCCAGAGTAGACAAACAATAGTCCAACTACCAGGCAGACCACCCCAAATTTCATATTTCCTCCTCGTTAGTGTAGTTGTCCTTTCTATCGTTAGAATAGAATGGAACACCAGATTTGTCAAATTTATACATTAAATACAACACCCCGTGTGTAATAAGTAACCACAGTCATTGCTGACTCACACCATTCGATCCGCCACCAGGCGGATTCGTGGTTATTTGTGTCCGAACTTTACAAAAATACTAAAACCTTATAGAGTGGTGATGTACCTTTTAAAAGTTTTAATTTAAATCATAACCTGTACTGTATTTCCCCGACTTACCCGAACGATTGAATTTTAGAATTATTTACTCTCACTCCCACATACCACCCACTGTCTACGTTTAGTTTGGCAAAAATAGGCGGTTATTCACCAAAATGTCGTTAAAAGTAGCGTTACTACTCGTAATGTTCGCTGCTTCTGCTGGTATAGCATTCGGTTATTTTCTTCGTTGGATCATATCTCTCGGTAAGAAAGGTTCGGTAGAGCTAGATATCAAAGAAAAACTTCTCGAAGCAGAAGAGAATGCAAAAAACATTGTAAACGAGGCAGAGAGCAAGGCTGAGGAGTCAATAAGATTAGCTAAAGATGAGATAAAAGAAAGAGTAGACAAGATTCAGAAAACAGAAGAGCGTTTAATAAAGAAAGAAGATTTCCTAGACAAACGCCAAGTAGATATTGACAAGGAAGTCGAAAACATAAAGGAAAAGATAGTCGAAATTCGTGCAATTAAAGAAAAAGCTGAAGGTGCACTTGCGGAGAAAGAAGCGGTTCTCGAGAGAGTTTCCGGTATGGACAAAGTTGAGGCCAAGGCAGAACTTCTAAGTATTGTAGAAAAGCAATCAGAAGAAGATGTACTAGTGCGAATGCAGAAGTTTGAGATGCTTGCAAGCGAGAAGATCGAGGAGAAAGCAAAAGCAATTCTTGCAACCACCATTCAGCGGCTAGCAAGTGCTGTGCCCTCTGAGATCATGACAACGAATGTCACCATTCCCTCAGATGAGGTGAAGGGCAAGATCATAGGCAAGGAAGGCCGCAATATCAAAGCGTTTGAGCGTACGACAGGAGTTGAAGTCATCATAGACGATACCCCAGGCTCGATTACCCTCTCTTCCTTCGACCCAGTTCGCAGACAAGTAGCAAGAGTAGCACTCGAAAGCCTCATTTTAGACGGCAGGATTCAGCCTGCAAAAATAGAAGAATCTGTAGAGAGAGCGAAAAATGAGATCGGGAAAATTATTAAGGAGAAAGGTGAGCAAGCGGTGTATGAGTGTGGAGTCTACAACCTAGACCCTCGCATCGTCTCAATTCTTGGTCGTCTACACTTCCGCACGAGCTACGGCCAAAACGTCTTGCAACACTCAATTGAGATGACTCATATTGCTCGCATGCTTGCAGAAGAGCTCGGTGCAAATGTGGCTATAGCTAAAGCCGGTGCTCTTCTACATGACATTGGGAAAGCCTTGGATCACGAAGTTGTAGGCACACACGTGGAGATCGGACGCAGAATTCTTCAGAAATTCGGTGCAAGTGAGGATATTGTGAAAGCCATGCAAGCACATCACGGTGAATATCCTTATGAAACTCTGGAATCCATCATTGTACAGACCGCCGATGCCATATCTGGCGGTCGACCTGGGGCACGTCGCGACAGTGTAGAGAATTATCTCAAGAGATTGAAGGAACTTGAAGCTCTTGCTGCAAGTTTCCCTGGTGTAGAGAAGACTTACGCACTCCAAGCTGGACGAGAGATTCGAATATTTGTGTCACCAGCTGAAATTTCTGACTTAGAAGCAAAGAAGCTTGCTCGCGATGTAGCAAACAAGGTAGAAAATGAGCTGAAATACCCTGGTGAAATCAAAGTTACTGTCATCCGTGAGTCACGGGTTATAGAATTCGCAAGGTAATCTAAAAATTAAATATAAAAATCAACAATTCAAGTAAAACACATACTTGAAATACAATTTTGATGGATTTTGCATTTTATGGCTAACTTTAAGCACATTTCCCTATTCTCGGTTCTACTCCTTATTCGTTATTCATCATTCCACATTCTTGCATTGCGTATTATACGGCTTACTATATAATGTTTACACGACTTAGGGCCGGTAAGACACTCGTTTTACTTGACTCACAAGCGGTCGACGCTTCAATTAGCAGTAGTAACATTGGCCAATCTGCGAAGACTCGGCCAAATATTATGAACAAACAAGGAATTGCAGAGGCAGTGCACGGAAAAATCGGTGGAACCAAGGTTCAAGCCGAGCAAGCAGTAGAAACAGTTATTGAAACTATTGTTTCCAATTTAACAAAGGGTGATGAAGTTTCAATCGCAGGTCTTGGAATATTCTCGACAAAGACTCGAGCCGCAAGACAAGCACGCAACCCACGAACAGGAGCAACTATCCAAGTTGCCGCAATGAGAGTTCCTAAGTTCCGTGCAGCAAAAGCTTTGAAAGACGCAGTTAAATAAGCTTTTAATTGCCCGCTAGGGCACAGCGTAGCTTTAACAAAATCGCCGATTAATCGGCGATTTTGTGTGGTAAAAGTATTTAATCTGCTCGTTCTATCTCTGGGGGGTGCTCCTCATTCTGCAGCTTTTCCCAAATCCTATTATTTACATCTTTTTTAACATGGTCTGGAACGTATCCATCTGTAGGTATCTTTACTTCATCTGTTGATAAATCGGTCACCATTTGCTCTAAGGTAGCTGGATTGGCTTCCTTTTTTGGATCCTTATTCTCAAAATTGTTTGTCATATGTATTAGAGAATAATAAAAATTACAACAAATATCAAATGCCAATTTGCTTTCTAAAAGAACCTGGGTAGGATAGTGAAAGACCTGAACAGGAGATTTGATGCAGAAAGATACTGGCAGTAAGTGCTCAGTATGCAAAACTGGCATTGTAGTTGCCGAAGTAGAAACCACAGCTGACACCCGCATTGAAGACATACCTATTGGCCCTGGATCTAGTGCATATTTCAGTGAGAAAATCACATCCTTCCACTGTTCATCCTTATCTTGCCAAGTAGTTTTCAATCACCCGCCTGGGAACCCCGGAGCCGGCCAACTTATACTTCGCACTCTTCGGGAAGAAAAAGAAGGAGCGGATTATGCTAGACGCCAAAAGCAGGCAATGGATGAGATCAAGGAACTTGCAAGAAAGAACCCAGAAATTCGCAAGTTGCTAAGGAAAAGTAAACCTCAAACGAAAAGAAAGAGGACCGCATCAAAGCAGTAATTTGCAATGTTTTCTACTCCACCACCTGAAACCTGGTGGATTTTTTGTACTCGAAATTACCATACAAACAAAAAATACTGTGCTTAAACTGAGTTTTTCGGAACACCTATTATGTCCACAATCCTTGTATTAGCTTTTCTTTTTTGGCCCTACTCCAACCTTTTATTTGTACTTCTCTTGTTCGGGCCTCTGATTTGTTTGTAAATGGTTTTGATGTATATACAAGAACAAATGGACCTTGCTCTCTGGCCATTTTAGAACCCCGGCCTAAATTATGTTTGGCCAGACGCAGAACAGGATTCGTTGTGATCCCCGTGTAGTAAAAATTAACTCTAGATTTTGCAATATAAACAAACCAATTCATGGGTGCCCTTCGATAAACTCAGGGTACTTCGTCTTTTGTTTTCAGTGTCAACACTAATACTGGGGAGTGTTTACACTGGTTTTAGACGTGTTTACACTGAGCTTGTCGAAGTGTGCGGCCAGAGGTAATCGAAACCTCGCCCCGTCCTTGGCAAGGACGTGTTCTACCACTAAACCATGGCCGCGTTGCAAAATCCTACCAAACTTACTTTCTCCACACAAATTTTTCAAAAAATAAAAAGAGTGTCATTTACAGACACTCAAGTTTTCACTTCCTGATCATTCACGAGAACATCGTAATCCCGACACAGATCACGAACTACCTCGTAATCTTCATGCTTCTGGAGGAATTCTTGGATCTTTGCACATAGTGCATCTCTTTCCTCAGGCTTGTTGGATATTGTCCTGTAGCTGATATCAAGGTCGTGAAGGTGACCCAAGTCTCGAGTTTTGTTCCTCCCGTAATAAGCTTCGAGCTCTGGGAGCCCTCTAAGCTTTCTACCAAGTGACAGGCTCATCTCAGCAAACATTGCAACTGAAAAAGTAAGTACGGGCCAATTATTATCCCTCAGCCACTGAATCACCTCTTCATCACCAATACAGACCTTCATGGGTGGGAGATTCGCCAGTACGCCAATGGCTTCATCATCCCATGATGACTGGTCCTCATTATTTGGATTCGGGAGAATGAAACCACTTTCTTTAGACTTAATAATCCGGATATTATTTACCCAATTATGTGTTCTGATTCGAAGATCTCTATTTGCAATATCGAAGAATAATCCTTCTTTACTAATAACAACAAGATTTACATCGAGGTGGGTAATGTAATCTCCTGAATCTACATGACCAGGCCCCCCAAATACATGTTGTGTTCTGAACAAACGTGCTGTAAGTATAAACTGTCCAATACAGGAATTAACTTTCTTGGCGAGGTCACGGTATTTCTTGTCTTTTTCTCCACCGAGCTCGAGATGAGTACAGATCACAAAGTCAGTAATGGGGTCTTTAGTAAATTCCCCAGCTTTGATCCTGATCGCAAGTTTCCCCAACGTTTGCTTCAGTTGGTATTTTGCTTGAGCGAGTTCCCTCTCCTTTTCTTCAATGTCACTGTTCAAGCCCTCAACCTCACGGAGGTCCTCGGTAATACTTGTCATTTCCCCTCCTGGAAAATGGTGGTTACGTAATGTTTTAAAGATCAGTTCCTTCCCCACACTAGCATAGGGAAAACTGCTTTGCGAGTTTAATTTATTTTGAAATATTAGAATCAATACAGGAGCCCATTTAGTTCATTACATACAGAATCGGTTTCGCATGCTTGCGAAATATTGCTGCGTTTTTCGATTCTCGGACGCAAAGCAAACCATTGCTTTGCTCTACCTCACTTCGTTCTGTCGGCACTTCGCGTGCTCGCTCAGCACCTCACTCACCTTCGTTCGTTCGGGGCGCCGAGAATCGAACTCGGACCGTACGCTCCCAAAGCGTATATACTACCACTATACTACGCCCCGCCATAAAACTTACTGAGTAACAAATCGTCAAAAAACATTTTGAAATACTAGCATACGTATTACCAAATCACCATTTCTACAAAGGAATATTTTCTATAAATTTCACTTTAACCTTTTTCATATTCCTGTCGATTGACACGACCATTGCATCAGCCTGCCACTCCCCTTCAAAACCTTTCTCAAGTAAATATGTTTCAACAGTTCTTGCCATTCTCTGGAGCTTATATGGATGTATATTCTCTTCGGCCTGCCACGTGTCACTGTCATCACCTAGAATATTTCTACTTAAATCCACATTTATACTCTTTACCTCCACAAAATGGATCGTGTCCTTTAGTCTAGCAATAATATCAACCTCACCCCACTTCCTTAGATAATTTCTTTCCACTATTTCAAAACCTTTTTTCACTAGGAATTTACATGCTATCGACTCACCGAAATCTCCAATTTTCCTCTTTTCAGTCTTAGCCATATAAATATTGTTTCACGTGAAACGTTTTGCTAGTCATTATTTAAGCCATAAATCGGATAAAAGACTGTCCTTTATGCACAATTTCCCCAGAGTTATCCACAGATCCTTAACTTTTCATAAAATTATGGTGAAATTATCGAGTATGTTGGCCATTTCACCAAAACCTCATTTTTCTAGCTGTGAGATAAAAAGGGAAGCAAACTTGCTATTTAAAAAGACAGAAGGACAAAACTTAAATTAAACACATAAGAGCTATATATAACTGGATTTAATTTAGCATAATCTGCTTGTACAGAAAACACATACTTAACATATGTTCCTCCGCTTTTCCATATTAGTTTTACGCTTTACATGCCTAGGCTGGGATTGAGATGTGTTTAGACTGAGCTTGTCGAAGTGTGCGGGATGGGAGAATCGAACTCCCGACCTCAGTTTGGAAAACTGATGTTTTACCACTAAACTAATCCCGCAAGCCTTACTATTCTATATGAGTACTCTGCCCAGTCAATTTTTCGGGAATCCTTATTATCTCGCCCAAAAGCCACTTTCTCGGCTTTTTGTGCTAGAGAATCGGTCCTTACTGGACCTGTCCATCTGGTTAAGTGCCCTTCGATAAACTCAGGGCACTTCGTCTTTTGTTTTCAGTGTTTACACTGAGCTTGTCGAAGTGTGCGCCCGGCAGGATTCGAACCCACAACGACTGTTCCGAAGACAGTAATGATATCCATTTCACTACGGGCGCAATGGCATTATCATACAAGAAGGTTCAGATTATTCAAATTATTGGCCTTATGTTAGAAAATTATTAATCGTAGTGCTATAGTAATCTCAATGTCGACTCCCTTTGAAATACCAGAAGAAGTTTCACGAATAACCAAAACCCTGAAAAACGCTGGTTTTGAGTCATATTTGGTGGGCGGATGTGTTCGGGACCTATTCCTTGGCAAGACTCCAAAAGATTGGGATGTCACTACAAACGCTGGTCCAGAAGAAATAATAAAGCTATTTCCAAAGACTTTTTATGAAAACGATTACGGCACGGTGGGTGTAGTGAATGAGGACACAGAGAACGATAGCTTGAAGGTCATAGAAGTTACTCCATACAGGAAGGAGGGCAAGTACACAGACAACAGGCGGCCGGACACCGTATCATTTGATGCAACTTTAGATGAAGACTTAAATAGACGTGACTTTACTATAAACGCTATAGCGCTAGATGTAGAGGACAACAAGGTTATTGATCCTTTTTCGGGCCGTAAGGATATCCAAGAAGGGGTAATAAAAACAGTAGGCAAGCCGGAAGACCGTTTTGAGGAAGATAGTCTTAGAATACTACGCTCTGTGAGAATTCATGCTGAACTCGGGTTCATTATTGATCCAAGTACAGAAAAAGCTATTGTTTATGACGCCCATTTGCTGAAAAACATTGCCAAAGAGCGTATAAGAGACGAGTTTATAAGGATAATAATGTCCTCTAGTCCTATGGAAGGGATGCTTACAATGAGGAAATTTGGCCTAATTGAGCATACAATACCCCATTTAGCAAAAACGTTCGACGTGAAACAAAATCAAGCTCACTCCTATGACGTCTGGACCCATCTTCTTAAGAGCCTACAACACGCTGCCGATAAGAAATTGGCTCTACATATACGTCTTTCAGCCTTATTTCACGATATTGCGAAACCTGACACCAGAAGGTTGTCTAAGGACAAGCAGGAATGGACCTTTTATGGCCATGAAGTGGTAGGAGAGAGAGTTACACGTGAAACACTAAAGGACCTAAGATTCCCTAATGACATTATTGAGAAAGTTTCGAAACTTGTGCGCTGGCACATGTTCTTCTCGGACACAGAGCAAATTACTCTTTCTGCCGTAAGACGTCTCATATCCAATGTTGGCCAGGAAAATGTCTGGGACCTAATAGATGTTAGGATGTGCGACCGGATAGGGACCGGGAGACCCAAGGAAAGTCCTTATCGCCTGCGTAAGTATAAATCGATGATAGAGGAGGTTATGAGAGACCCAGTGTCTGTAGGAATGCTAAAAATCGATGGCAAGAAAATAATGGAAGTAACAGATTTACCAGCTGGGCCTAAAGTTGGCTATATTCTTCACGCACTGCTCGAGGAAGCTCTCGAAAATCCAAGTATCAATACTCAGGCCAAACTCGCCAAAAAAGCTAAAGAATTAGCCATTCTAGAGGAATCAGAACTAAAAGTACTAGGAGAAAAAGGAAAGAAAAAGAAGGAAAATGAGGAAGAAATAAAAATTAAACAAATCCGCAAGAAACATTGGGTAGAGTAACCCAAATTGAAAATAGAAAATGTCCTTAACGGGCACAAAATTTTAATATTTAATTTTTAATATTCTATATAACAAGAAACCGCTAGCGGTTGCGGCGCGAGCGGCTCTAAAGGAAAGAGACGATCAGTTGAGAAGCTATGGATTATATATCCTATGCAAAAATGATTGGAGATATAGTGACTTCCACAGGCTTTCACCAAACGTTCTTTCGGGATTCGAATCCTTAAAGTTGTACTAATGCCTTCGCTTTTGTCTTATAGACTTCCACGAAAGCGTCTAATAGATAGTGTAGCATTTGTAAAGGACACAGCAAGTTTGCCTGTGGACAACTTTTCTGTCCTTTAAAATTCTACATTATGTACACAAAATATGGATGTCCTAAAGATCTAAATTACAAAAAGAATACGGCTATAAATCTACGGATACTGGGCAATGGTCGGACCCTAAAACTTCGGGTAATATACTGGCTTCCTTAACTTTATTTTTCAATTTAGAACTCGCGAAAATATAGTCAATTCTCCAGCCGATGTTTCGCGCTCGAGCATTGGCAAAGTGACTCCACCATGTATAGTGGCCATTGCCTTTATTAAACATTCTGAAAGTGTCAATGAATCCTTCCGTAACTAATTTATCTATCCCTTCACGCTCTTCACTTGTAAACCCCTTTTTGCCGACATTTTCTTTAGGCCTCGCAAGGTCCTCTGGCATATGAGCAACATTTAGGTCACCACAAAATATTACTGGTTTTTTTTGATCGAGCTCCTTCATGTAGGCAAGAAACGCTGGATCCCACTTTTTGTGTCGGAGGGGGATACGGGATAGATCATCTTTAGCATTAGGAGTATAGACACAGACAACGTAATAATCCTTGTATTCTAAGGCTATAACCCTGCCCTCAGTGTTTGAATCCCCATAAGTGTCGTCTGCGAGACCATACTTTTTGGCAATTTTTTCTGGAATTCCAAGAAGTACTGATAAGGGCTTCGTCTTAGTAAATATGGCTGTGCCACTATAACCCTTTCGTGTCGCAGAATTCCAGTATTCAACGTACTCGGGTAGATCTACTTTACTTTGGTTTTGCTCCGCCTTGGTTTCCTGGAGACAGAGGATGTCTGGTTGGTACTTTCGAACAAACGGGACAAAGAGTCCTTTCTTGTGCACCGCCCGAATACCGTTTACATTCCAAGAGATAATTCGCATGACACGAATTATAGCGAATTAGATCGAATGACACGAATAAATTATTCGTAACCATTCGTAGATGTATATTCATTCGTATATTCGTATGCTTTTGACAAACAAAAAAGCGCTGGTATTGCTCGGCGCTGTGAAAACACTATTACTTTGGAGGAGATGCTACCCGTTCATTGAAAAGGCGTTTGAGTTCAGCCATAGACACTACCCCGAAGTTATCATACAAGGCTTCAAAAATTTCTCGAGCGGCTTGCTTGAGCTTTTCTTGATCCACTGGATCTACATGTTCCTCAAGTTCGATGACAATTGCATCTGTGGTTTTGCAATGCATACCCGCATTCGTTTTGATCTTAGTAATCATTTGATTAACCTCGACTGAAGTAGGGTTTATTTTCTTGCCCGATATTATACTGAAAATTTATTTAGTCAAATTTTCTTTTTTTTGCACCCCGCATTACTATTTACCTTTTACGTTCTACGATTTCCTGTTATGAAACTTCTTGTGCACCTCTCGTAAATGTTTATCAGTAACATGCGTATATATCTGCGTTGTTCCAATGTTTGCATGTCCTAAAAGCATCTGGACCGAACGTATATCTGCGCCATTTTGCAACAGGTCTGTAGCAAAGGAGTGCCGCACAATATGGGGAGTAACTTTTTTGGATATTCCGGCTTTAATAGCGTAATGTTTCACAATTCTTTCTATTGATCTCGGCGTCAGGCGCTTATCCTTATCTTTATTAGAGTTTCTCCCAATATTTACAAACATTGCATCTTCATCAAGGTCCTGACGCTTCGAAAGGTATTCTTTTATAGCTTTTCTAGCGTCTCCCGATAGAAAAACCACACGCACTTTCTCCCCTTTTCCTCGTATTGAAAACTCATCTCTCGACAAATCTAGATCTCTATTTAGGCTCGCAAGCTCTGAGACTCGAAGGCCGGTAGAGAAAAAGAGTTCAAGCATGGCCTTGTCTCGAAGCGACTTTATGTCAGCACCCTTGGGAGCATCGAGTAGGCGCTTGAGCTCATAAATAGTAATGAGGTCAAGTGATCTTTCAGGAATTTTCGCTAGTTCAATACGCTCTGGCGTAAGAGATTTTACTTCTCGTTTCATTAGATACTTGAGAAAAGCCCGGAGAGCAATCAAGTAATAATTCTGTGTTTTCTTCTTTAGAGTTTCTTTCCGGTTTAGCCAAATTCTGTACTCTCTCACAAGCTCATCTGTAATCTGCTTCGGTGAACTGATTTTGGCGTATCCTGTAAACACACTTAGATAATGCTCGTAGTTCCTAATAGTATTTAAGCTTCGCCCTTTTTCGATTTCTAGGTGCTCTAGAAACTCTTTTTTGTACTTTTCTATATCTGTATGAGCCATGTCGCACAATATTATATCAGTTATTTACGTCACGGTGATCAACTCCAGGCTGTTGCAGAAATAATGGTTTTATGCTATTATTAAATAAACCCCAAAATCATGCTTTCAAAGACCAAGAAAACAAAAACAATAAAGGACGTGAAAATTCATGACACTGACACAGGTTCTCCTGAGGTTCAGATTTCACTTTTGACGAAAAGGATTGAAGAGCTTGCAAGCCACTTGAAAAAGCATCAGAAAGATAACCATTCACGCCGGGGTCTCCTTTCTATGGTTTCGGATCGCCAAGCTCAGATGAACTATCTTCAAAAGAAGTTCCCAAAGCGTTATGCGGTTCTAGCAAAGAAGCTCAATTTGAAAAAGAAAAGCTAGGTTTTCCGAATTTATTTTTAATATATAGTTTTGATTTTTGTTTTTAAATTTTAATTTTTTTATATGTCTATAATCAAGCACAAAGACCAGAGAGTAGGAATATTTATCGATACACAAAATCTTTATCACAGTGCGAAAAATCTCTACAAAGCAAAAGTTAATTTTGGACAAGTTGTGAAGGATGCTCTTGCTGGTCGCATACTTATAAGAGCGGTTGCATACGTTATCACTACAGAATCAGGAGAGGAAAGAGGCTTCTTCGACGCACTTGAAAAAGCAGGTATTGAAACAAAGACCAAGAACTTGCAGATCTTCTACGGTGGTGCCAAGAAAGCTGACTGGGACGTAGGACTTGCTATAGATATAGTGAAGATGGCCCACAAGCTAGATACAGTAATCCTTATATCAGGCGACGGAGATTTCGTCCCTCTTGTAGAGTATCTTAAAAACACTCACGGCTGCCAAGTAGAAGTAGTGGCCTTCGGCAAGTCTGCCTCAGGTAGACTCGTTGAAACGACAGACGATTTCCTCGATCTTGATCTCAATTCTCGCAAATATCTTATGGGTGCAATGGGAGGAGCAAGGACCAACAAAAGAAGGGTAGACCCCACAATAGCGGAATAGTTAAACCGAACACCCGCACAGCGGGTGTTTTTCATAATTTGTATTTTACTCTCGCTTTTTGTACTTAGTACTTCACACTTCTTCATTTGCCCTATGCTACAATTTTAGGCAATAATATGCCCATGAACGAAGATGGATCAAAATTACATTTGGACGATGAGCACCTGGATGCTATCGCGAAGAAGGTTTCTGCCGAAGGTACTCCTTTCACTGAGGTACAGGGCAATATCGCAAGTAATTACCCCACACCTCCAAACGCTGGAGGGTCTCTACCTCAAGCCTCAAGCCCCGCTCAAGACATTCCAAGTGTCCAAATCAAGCACCTCCGTACTTTCCAAGGTGACGTAGCCGAGATCATTAAGAACCAAAACACATCGGTTTTGTCTATAGCTCTTGCCGAAAAAAAGAAGAAGCAAGAAGTGGAAAAGACTTCTCCTCCTAAGGTGGTTGATGAACGTACCAAGAAAAACATATCCACCGTTCTTGCAAGTATCCTCCTTATTATCCTAGGCATTGGAGCAGTTGCTGGTTTCTACTTCATACAAAAGAATGCTCCGAAGAATACACCCGCACCTGAAAGCAGGGTTGAAGCTATACTTCCATACTCGTCAAAGGTTGCCATAGACGTATCATCTCTAAGCAAAGACCGCCTCATAAAGGCCGTTGCCGAAGCCGGTCGTGGCGCAGTCCTTAGCCAAGGAGAAATACTTTTCATAAGTTTACTTGAAAACAATAAGGAAGACGCAGAAAAGATTTCAACAAAAAAACTTTTTTCTATTTTAGAGGCAAGCGTTCCGGGTGGAGCACTACGCTCGTTTGAAGATGGGTTTATGCTTGGCTTTCTTGGTAATAGTAAGATTCCTTTTCTACTAATTCGGCTGTCTTCCTTCGATAACGCCTTCGACGGAATGCTTCGCTGGGAGAGTACTCTAAATGCAGACATCGGATCAATGCTTGCGAATTTACAAATAATTCCGAGTGCTAGTACCGTACCAGTTACCGACTCTTCTGTAGAAGCATCATCTTCCACATTACCCAAAGTTACTTTTATTCCAGTAAGTCGAGGAATCCCGAACAAAGAGTTCAAGGACGAGACTATCAAGAACAAAGACGCTCGGATCCTCGAAGATTCTCTAGGCAATACGTTGTTACTTTACTCATTTTTAGACAGAGACACCTTGCTTATCACAATTAGCGAAGGAGTACTTGAAGAACTTTCAAGCAAATTAAATGCTCTGAAACTCATACGCTAACTCATCAATTTCTCACTTGTGGAAGTTAAATTTGCATAAAAAGTGTCTGCTGATATTATTGTCGAATGGAAATTACACATATATACAAAGAAAAACTAGTTGCAGAGCTTGCTTTACTTGAAAAGGAGCTTGCGACTGTTGGACGTGTGAACCCTGAAAATCCTGCTGACTGGCAAGCAGTTCCAGCCGATATGGACACCATGAAAGCTGATGAAAATGAAGTTGCAGACACAATAGAAGAATTCGAAGGGAATACTGCAATATTGAAACAACTCGAAATTAGATACAACGAAGTGAAGACCGCCCTTGAGCGTATTGAAGCGGGAACTTTTGGAACATGTTCTGTTTGTAACAAACCTATTGAAAGCAACCGCCTGGAAGCAAACCCCGCAGCAAACACATGCAAAGAGCATATGAATTAAAACCAATCTTCAAGCAAAAGACGAGAAGCGCAAGCAAAACCTGTTTGCGCTTTTTGATTTTTTAATTGTAATTTTGTTCCATTTTTTTCTTTATTCTCTAACCAACACAACTTTGGTTGCTTTTTTTAAGCAAATTTGTAGTATGCCTATTATGGCTTTTGCAAAGGTTCACAGTGCCCAAACCTCGTTTCTAAATGCCCATATTATTGATATTGAAGTTGATCTCTCTAAGGGTTTGCATTCCTTCTCAGTTGTTGGACTCCCAGACAAAGGGGTAGAGGAAGCCCGGGACCGTATAGGGGCTGCGGTGAAGAACTCTGGTTTCAAATCACCAAAGAATAAAAATCAAAAGATTATAATCTCACTTGCCCCAGCAGATTTGAAGAAGGAAGGACCTTCATTTGATCTTGCAATGGCGCTTGGTTATCTTCTTGCTTGCGAGGAAATTAAGTTTGACCCAAGCGGTATGATTTTTCTCGGTGAATTATCTCTTGATGGCATGCTTCGCGGAATTAGAGGAACACTTCCTCTTGTGCGACGTGCAAAAGAGCTTGGGTTTAAGGAAGTGTTTTTGCCCAAAGCTAATGCCGAGGAAGCCGCTCTCATTGATGGTATTAATATATATGGTGCAAATACTTTAAAAGAAGTTTTAGATCATATAGATACAAAAAGAAAAGAGCGCCATGAAATCCCGCTTCAGCCTAAAACCGAAGTCACTAGATACACAAACGACAAAACTTCTTTTGACTTCGAAGATGTGCGCGGACAAGAGACGGCAAAGCGCGGACTTGAGATAGCAGCCGCAGGTGGTCATAATGTGGCCCTATATGGTCCTCCAGGCACAGGCAAGAGTATGCTTGCAAAAGCTTTTTCAGCAATCATTCCACCACTTTCTTTTGAAGACATTTTAGAAACTACTTCTATTCACTCAGTGGCAGGTAGCCTGAAAGGACCGCTTGTTACAGAACCTCCTTTCCGATCACCTCATCATACTGCTTCTTATGTGGCGATAGTTGGTGGGGGAGCAAACCCACGGCCTGGCGAAGCTACGCTTGCGCACAAAGGAGTACTCTTTCTTGATGAGTTCCCGGAGTTTGATAGACGAGTGATAGATTCATTGCGTCAGCCACTCGAGGACAAGGTGATTTCTATTTCTCGTGCCAAAGGTAGTGCCGAATTTCCTGCCAATTTCATCCTCGTTGCTGCAATGAATCCTTGTCCTTGCGGCAATTATGGTTTCCGAGGCAAGGAATGCATTTGTTCACCGATTAATCTCGTGAAATACCAAAGGAAAATTTCTGGACCAATAATGGAGCGTATTGATATTTGGTTAGAAGTTCCACGCATCGAACATGAGAAGCTTTCTGAAAACAAATACAAAGGTGAAAGTTCCGAAAAAGTAAGAGGGCGGATCAGAGATGCGCGTGTGATCCAAAATGAGAGACTTAAGGCTGTTGGAAGAGCTGTAAATGGCGAAATGTCAGCAAAGGATCTCGTTTCAGTCATTGAGATGACAGAAGAAGCCAAAAATACTTTGAACAAATCGGCCGAATCTCTAGGGCTCTCACCTCGCGTCTACCACAAGGTTATAAAAGTTGCTCGCACAATAGCAGATTTGGCAG
>JAGVCW010000004.1 GCA_020059045.1 Minisyncoccota bacterium
GACAGCCGCTTAAGTGGGAGAAGGGTTTCGGCTAAAAATAGAACCCTTTGCCTGACACTGTACAATTAACGAGGCGTTCAAGTCACGCCTACAACCGAAAGGAGAGGTACAGGGACAATTGAAAAGAAGGAACTTTAAACAGGGGAAAACAAGATGACTATAACTAAAATTGCCGAGTTACTAATTCTGTTCTCAGTGTCAGCATTACTGTTAACATTATCAATTGCCATTTGGAAGCACATATTTGAGGATTAAAATGAACCTCAAAGACGACATAATAGACTGGCTATGGTCCTGTCCATTGCCGGTGTAATTGTTGCGATGTTTATACTTTTGATAAAATAGTATCAATAATCCTCATCTATCTTTTTCTTCTTTTTAACACTTGGATTATGTGCCTCAGCTAATTCTCTGAGCTTATCCTGGATGAAGTTCTTCAGGTCTTTGGCATTCTCATCAATTACCATGTGTTCCAGTATGGGTTTGATGTCGTCCGGTATGTCAATAATCTTCTTCATAATAGCTATATTTAACGCATGACAAAAGTATGCGATATATACTAGGTATGCAATCAAACAAGAAAATAAAGTTACCGGAAGCCCTAGCGATATGCCAGAAGGTATTCAATGAGTTCATAAGGCTCAGGGATCAGAAGGATGGATTCTTTACCTGCATAAGCTGCCAGGTTTCCAAGCCAATAGCACAGATGAACGCCGGTCACTACTGGTCTGTAGGGGGCCACACAGCGGTCAGGTTTGACGAAGACAACTGTCATGGTCAATGTATCGCCTGTAACAAATTCAAGCATGGAAACCTGATAAACTATACCTTAAACCTGATCAAGAAGATAGGCCAGGCCCGTTACGACAAATTAGAGCAGAAGAGATTCAACAAAAGCAAGATGATGGTATTCGAAGTTCAACTACTTACGGACCTGTACCGAGAGAAAGTGAAAACACTAAAAAATAATTTTGGGTAAGCCTTTTTCCTGAATACAGAAGCCTCAGGTAATTTCCAAATTCCTCCGCTCAAGCCAGTTTCAAATCTGATTCTCAAAATCCTATTTCGCTCCTATGGACTGGGGGATCTCCAAAAAGACAAAAAAAAATTTTGGAATAGGCATTTTCCTGGTTTTTGGCCGGTCCTGAAAATCTCAAATCTCACCTGACTGCAGACATTCCAAACTAAAGTCTGAAAATCCTATTTTCTTTTCTCCGGATCCGGCCAGCGAGTTTCAGCAAAAAAAAAAAATTTAAAAAACGATTTTCCTCACGCGTTGCATGTTATAACACGTAATTTCTAATGATTTACGTATCAATTACTTACGACAAACTTTCAGGTAAAATTTTTAGTCTTGCTATTGACTTGTGGCATACATAGTATATACATTTGTACATGTTTAACCCAAAACAAAAAATTTATGAAAGCTATTAAAATCATTAACGCGGTTATCACTTTAAGTTTAACCGGCCTATTTGTGTACATGTTGGTTACTTCTTATCTCTTAATTTTTTAAGTTATGAGAAAACTAGCTGCAAAATTTCAATTGGTAGACCTGGTTTTGGTTCTGCCAGCAATTATTGGTCTTATTGTTTCACTTCTTAATTAATCTGTTAAAATGAGAACAACAAGTTACAAGGGTTCTGACTTATCACAAGGTTTTAAGTCTTACTCGCGCAAGGTATGCAAGCTTATTGCAGCCCAACTTTCAAAAGTTAACGGTCAAATTACTGACTTTAATATAGGTTTTTACTATTTCAGCGGTTTTTTCACGGTCAAAGGTAAAATATTTTATTTCTGTAGCTATAAGGCAGCAAGGGAACGTAGAAAGGTAGCAATAAGGTTAAACGGGACAAGCGATATTGATTTTGTCAAACTGATCCAATCAAAGCTTAAAACCAATATTTTAGAGCTGCCAGGCCTGTTTTATGATTATACCGCCATCCCTAACAAAGAGGTTAAAAACTACGTGATCACTCGTTATTTTGGGATTAAAGGCAATCCATTATGAGAACCAAGGTTATGACAACTAAACAACTAACACAACGGCAAGGTAATTTACGGAAAACGGTAAACTAGAAAACTGATGAAAATCACATTAACAGGCAAAGTAAATGAGGTTCTTATTATTTTAACTGAAAGCAAACTAACAATTGATTTCGTCACCTCCTTAAAGGAATACCGCCTAAAACCGGAAACAACCTTAAAAGAAGTAACAAGTATAATTGATAAGGACCTCCAGGAATACGCACTAATACCGAAACGGCAAATAAACAAAGTACATAGACAGGTAAAACAATTTAACTTTAGGTAAGATGGACATAATTCACGCAAAATTGGTATTTGAAGACACTTTCAGTTATGCAAAAACCACAAAATACACCACGGTATCAAAGCAGCATACCTTTGATAAAATGAAGGAATCTATTGGAGAGGTTGTTATTGACCGATTCAATAAGTCCAGTCAGATACACGAAACAATAAGGCTGTTATCAGTTGAACACGACACAACTAATGGAATTTAAAGTAACTAAGGGACCTTAAACAAGTCCCTTTTTTAATACCCTATTTCCACATGCAACATCGTTGCAAATACCCACATCTGTCTACATTACGTAGAACCACCTAACAATACGGCCATATTACGTAGAAATACTACGTAGATTTACGTAGATTCTAACCTGAAAACTACGTAACCCCTTGTTACCTAATTACAGCTCATTAGAGACACCATCTATTTAACCCTATCGCACTATGCATTTAACCAATACCTTCATTAGAATGAAGGAGAACAAGCGAAGCGGGGGAATTGTGAGGTATCGTATTGCCTGAATTAACAGGGCACCGTTTAACGCAGTAACGCACGAATCTTGCCGGCCAGTCACAACCTGGCCAATAATCCTATGCCCTATGTATATGCATGTCATTACGTCAGACATTACGTAGTTCTAACGTCAAGCCTACTGCACTACACTGCATCCTATTGTATGTCAGTTAGTTAGTCTCTTATGTCCTGTCCTATAATTTATATTATGTTAAGTAGACTACTCCATTGAAGCGATGGGGGGTACCCTCAATCGGAGCCCGTTTCAGCGTTGCGGAACCACGTTCAGACCAGATTATGCCCTTTTGATATATACGAAAAGTTTGACCCTAGATTTTTTTAGACTACTTTTGTTGTATATGCGAGATATGGCAATGACGGTAAGGTACGATGGCTAGACGGGTCCCTGGGAAGAATGGAGGTTCGATAGTTCTTCGTGAGAAGGGTGATCCTGTGTTGCCTGGTGCTGGGCGGCCTAAGAAGTTGCCGGACAGTGCGGAGAAGTTGTTTGAGGAGTTCATGCTTGATGTTAAGGAGGGAGAGTCGAGGACGGCTATAGAGAGGATGGTTATGATGCTGAGGAAAAAGGCTGTTGCGGGTGACTTGAAGGCTATGGAGATGATTTTGGACCGGATTTACGGTAAGCCGAAGCAGGATGTGAACGTGACCAAGACGGAGAGGCAGATCATTATCATTGGGGGGCAGCGGATAGAGTTTTGACACTAATCCTCCTTATTAAGAAATCTGATGGCTGGCTTCAGTACGTAGAAGTACGTATTCGCCTGTTGTTGGAGAGTAAGGTGTGGGAGCCGGAGGTACCCAATATTGGCTATGTGCCCGAGTGGCCAGGGGGTGCTCTGCAAAAGCATTTACACCGGTTCGACTCCGGTTATAGCCTCATTTGGGTAGTGTGGATACCTATATTGTGCAGAATTTAATGTGGCGTGGTCCCGATGTGAGACTGAGGAGTGTGTTGTAAAACCAATGTTTCGTAGAATTTTATACTGAGTTTTGACGGATATACCAAATTTTGACAAAGAGCCACTAAAGGAAAGGGTCATTTTCGAACCTTACCCGAAGCAACAGGAGTATATCGAGGCTGTTTTTTCCGGATTATATTCTTTTCTGTGTTACGGAGGGGCGATGGGTGGGGGAAAGTCGTTCGTCTGCCTTACTACCTTGATTTTACTCGCCAGGGCCTATCCAGGGTCGAAATGGTGCGTCATCCGTGAGTCTTTGCCTACGATTAAGAAAACGACCTTAGAAACCTTTCAGAGGATCGTGCCATCAAATTTTATAAAGAGTTTCAACCAACAGGAGTTGATTTACAACTTCGTCAATGGCTCTCAGATATTTTTTATGGCTGAGGACTTTCGGAATGATAAGGAATTCGACCGATTTAAGGGATTGGAGGTAAACGGGTTCCTTTTAGAACAGGTGGAGGAGCTTCAGGAGAAGTTGTTAAGTATTTGCTTTATCCGGGCCGGAAGACATAAGATTCCAAATATGCCACCACGACCTTTGGTGATGGCTAACGTAAACCCGACCTTAACTTGGGCCAAGCAGAAAATCTACGATCGGTTTGTAAATAAAACTTTGCCGCCAGACTGGTTCTATGAACCCGCTAAAATTTCGGATAACCCAGTTCTTTTCGAGGATGAGTTCTACATGCACAACTTGACCTCGCATTTGGACGATTTAACCTACCGGAGGTTGATTGATGGAGACTGGAACGCCTTTGCCATTGATAAACCATTTCTGTACAAATTCTCGATGGAGAGGCACGTTAAAGAAGCCTACACACCAAATCAGTACGTACCCATTACGATTTCATTCGACTTCAACGTTGAGCCCATGACCTGCCTTATCGGGCAGAAGCTGGATATGATGACCGGGTTTATTTTTGACGAGATCGAGATTAAAACCGGATCCACCGAGGAGATGTGCGACCAAATTATTTCCAAGTACCGGGATTTTATGGGCAATATGCAGGTGACCGGAGATGCGACAGGCCGAAATCGTCAAGCAGTGATGCAGGGTAACTTAAACCACTATCGGGTTATTAAAGAAAAATTATTTTTGAAGGACGAGGAGTTGATAGTGCCCAAACAGAACCCGAGCCATAAGGATTCAAGAGTTTTGGGTAACTCCGTGTTGCAACATGCAAATTTTTTTATTACTAGAAACTGCGAAAAAGCGGTTACCGATGCGATATATGCTGAGGTAGATGAATTCGGTGAATTAATCAAGACAAAAGGCGAGGGTAGACATTTTTTCGACAACTACCGCTATATATATCATGCATGGTATCCGGAATTTATCACTCGGCCAGAAAAATATTTTTAAATACGCTTGCATCTTAACTCAGGCATCACTACAATTGTACTACAAAGTCGGTAGCGTTCATAATTTGGGTTAGATTTAGGTTTAAGTACACGGGGGTTTCCGGCTTACCCCTTTCTTTTAAATTTTTTATGGAAGAACAATCAGGTAGTGGTATTGTGCCGAAAGAGGTGATGCAGAAAGTCTACAAACGGAGAAATCTTTTCCAGTTCCGTGTCAGAGATTCAGAGTTGGAGTGTATCCAGAAGAGGGCAAAGAAGAACAAACTCTCTGCTTCGGAGTACGTAAGGAATTTAGTCATGCTGGATTGCTGTAAGTGAAACACTTAAAATGAGAATCTACAAGAACGTATACAAAGCCCCGAACGGCACTTTACTTACCTACCCATCGCTTTACCTCAGCGAAGAAGAGGCCAGAGAGAAGGGCCGCGATCAGTTTTTGCAGACCACGACAGATGGCGTAGATCAATACGACATTTATCAGTTTACATTTTGGGTTGATGTCGCACAGCTTCCAAACACTTTGAATATCGTATGATTTTTACCGTAGTAGCGTGTGGTGACTCAGCAAAGAATTGGATTCCAAGAGGAACTTCAATAGGGTCAAATGACTGCGAGAAATTTGGGAAACCTGTAGATTATTTAATTGTGGCAAACAGCCCGGTAAGATTTTCAAAGGAGCGAATGGAGATAATAAAAAAATCCAAGGCTAAATTTTTCTCTCACGACATGAAACGCTGGCGCACGATGTTCCCAAACGGGGAACAGCTTACAAAGATTACCTTTTTCAACACAAGGATACTCCCAGGATATGTTTATACCTCAGTTACCACTCCCATCATGTGTGTGTCAATGGCTATCCGGATGGGCGCGAAGGAAGTTGTGATTTGGGGAATGGACATGAAGTCACACCACACTTACTCGGAAGGAACGAAGAAAGGCGATCATGAGATCATGGTTTACAAGAAGTTCTTCACTGAGTGTAAGAGATTAGGGATTAAGATTTGGATCGGATCGTTAGGAACCGCGTTTGATGGATTCCTTCCGGTTTATCCAGCAAATGGTTATGCTTGGGATTTATGAACTACTGTACGATAACTCCAACGCGAGGAGACAGACCTGAACTTTTAAAACATTGCCTTGAGCAACTTAGAAGAATGAACGGTGGATTCCATGTGACCAACGCTTATCTGATGAACGACAAACCCAGATCAGAAAAACCCGATATTATTGATCGCGTTCGAAAAGGTATCGAGATGGCCAAGAAAGATGGGTTTGAATTCGCATTCGTGATCGAGGATGACGACCACTACCCAGAGAATTATCTGACATCAATTGACATGGACTTTGATTTCTTTGGGTATGAAGATACAGTTTATTACAATCTAAAGAATCGGACCTACGAGAAGTATAACCATCCAAGGAGAAGTTCTCTGTTCACTACAGGATTTAGAATTTCAGCAATGGACAAGTTCAACTGGCCATCGGATGACACTGTATTTTTGGATACTCGTATTTGGGACTTTGCGCTTCGTAAAAAAATGAAGACGGTTCTGTTGAAAAACAATCCCTGTACCGGAATCAAACACGGAATCGGAAAGACCGGAGGAAAAGGGCACAGACTTAAAATGAAAAACATGGACTCAGATTATAACTTTCTCAGGTCCAGGGTTGGTGACGATTTTGAGTTCTATAAAAATTTAACGCTATGAGCCACGAAATTAGAAAAATGTATTGGGTAATTGAAAGATGTGGGTGGAATTTCCTTAGAGTAATACAAGTATTTGCTACGGAAGCCGAGGCAATGGATTTTATTAAGGTGGATAGCATTGGGGTTCGTTTTGTTTTGGAAGTTAAAACACCACTATGATAACTTTGATCCATCCATCCCGTTCCCGTCCTCAGCAAAGCCACGACACATTATACAAGTGGAGGTCGAGAGCCGGAGTTGATGTTGAAGTGGTTGTGAGTTTGGACCAAGATGACCCAATGCTGGAAGATTATTATATAACACCAGGTGATACGACATTGGTCAATCATAACAGAAAGGCAATAGATGCGATAAACCGTGCTGCCAGAGTAGCGAAAGGAAACATAATGATCGTTGTTTCGGACGATACTGACTGCCCAGTAAATTGGGCAAAGAAGATTCTAAACGCGACAGCCGGGAAAGAAGATTTTGTTGTGAAGGTTGATGACGGCATCCAGCGCAAGATGATAACCATGCCGATACTAGATAAGAAATATCATAACCGTTTTGGATACATCTACAATCCAGCTTACGATCATTTATTTGTTGACGCTGAGTTTTCTGAGGTTGCATACAGGCTGAAGAAAGTTATTCACGTTAAGGCTAAGTTTCCACATCTTCACTATTCCAGAACAGGACAGAAGCCAGATGCGGTTCATTTGAAGAACGAGGCAACGTATCCTCAAGGCAAGGAATTATTTACACAGAGAAAAAAAATACACTTTGGGTTATGAGACTTTTAATCATTTTACTAATCATGGTCATAAGCATTTTTGTGGCCGTATATTATTTTTGAATTATGGACAACACTAAATTCCCACAAGGTATCAGAGCCTACAAGCCTCACGAAAAGGCACCGAGTTTTGTTAAAGCAAACATCTCGATAAAACGTGAAGAGTTGCAGGAGTGGATGGACCAACATGGTTCAGACATCAAACTTCAGCTTAAAGAAGCAAAGACCGGAAACTTCTATCTGGAAATAGACACCTATCAGAAACCCTCTGGCCCAAACGATTGATGACCTGCAATGACTGTAAATATCTGAGGCAAGGACCGGGGTGTATGCTCTGCGGTCACGACAATCCGCCAAAGGAAAGGATAGATTACATAAATGCTGGTTTTGATGCCTGTGAGAAGTTTGAAGACGTACATTGGAATACACTAACCGACGAGCAAAGAATTGCTATGGGATGCAAAAAGAAAGGTGACTACTGGAGTGCGCCAGATTCTAAATTTGGAGGGTTCAGGTATGATACTAATTAAATTCGCCACTCGATCTCGTCCAACTCAGTTCGTCCGAGCGATGAACAACATCCGGACGACAACGGAGACACCTTACAAGATACTGATTACTTGTGACAAGAGTGATATTACAATGAATACCCAACAGATCAGGGATTTTATAACAAACAGGCATAGAAATGCGCAAATATTTTACGGTCCAGATCAAGGAAAGATTGGAGCGATAAATAGAGACATGGAGAAGGCGGGGGATTGGCAGATATTGGTGAACTTCTCAGATGACATGGTTTTTAAGGTCAGTGGATGGGATAAGATACTGCGGCAAAAAGTATCTTCAGTGTGGGGAGATTCCACGGACTTTTTTGCGCATTTTAACGATGGTTACATAGGCGATGCGTTGGCCACAATGTCTATCATTGGTCGTGAGTACTATGAACGTGATGGTTATATTTATCATCCGAGTTATAAAAGTTTCTCATGTGATGCTGAGGCATATTATGTGGCTATTGCAAGAGGTAGGCATCATTATTTTGATGATGTCATTTTCAAACATGAGCATCCCTCTAACAACAAATCAACAAGGAACGATTCGTTGTATAAACAAAACGCCAAAGTAGCCGGTGGGGACACACAGAACTACTTCAGGAGATTAAACAACAACTTTGATTTAGAAATACCCGGGCCGCATGTTTGGGACAAATATAAGACCGCATGAAACCACTATTAGCCATACTAATTTGCCATCTTCCGGAGAGGAAACAACTACTCGATAGGGTTATAGGTCAACTTAACGAGCAGCGCAAGGGAGAGGATTGTATTGTTCTGATTAACTCAGACAATAGAGAAAAGACAACTGGTGAGAAAAGAAACGAACTACTCGATCAGGCCAGAGAGTTAAACGCATCACATATTGCTTTTGTTGACGATGACGACCTGATAGGGCCGAACTACGTCAAACATCAAATGGCCGTCACTAACGGAGACTACGACTGTGGAGAACTATGGGGGCAGTATTGGGAGAACAATCAAAAACTAAATCCATTTCACCACTCAATTGTTCATGACCATTGGTGGCAAGATTCAAAATTTTATTACCGCAACCCAAACCACTTGAATTGTATCAAATTGGAATTACTGAAAGACATCAGGTTCCAAGATAAGACCGTTGGAGAGGATGGTCACTACTCCATCGACATTCAGAAAGCCGGACTTTTAAAGAATGAATATCCAATAAAGGAAATCATTTACTACTATTTTGCCGGTGGTAAACGTGACCACAAAAAAGAAATGTCATGGGCTTTATCAAGAGGGACTAAGTTATGACACTCTCCTACTCACTATTCGGCGATCCTAACTCATTTGAGTTTCCATTCTACCTCAGAGGCTTATACTTTAACTTGAGGATGAATCGAATCTTGTATCCTGAGTTCAATTCAATGGTTATGCTTCAAAGAGGAGTTCTTCAGGAGCCAATGATAGAAGATTTGCAAGCATTGTTTCCGGAATTGACAGTAGTCAGGATGGGCACCGCTCCGAGATGTGAATCAATGCTCTGGCGTATGAGTCCTTTATTTGAAGGGACCGATGTAATTTGCAGGGACACAGACAGCGTTTCAACCTATAGAGAAGCGTGTTGTGTTTACAAATGGTTGGATTCCGGATTTCCATTCCATGCGATCAACGACAACAACGCTCATGCTGGATTGATGGGTGGTATGGTTGCCTTTAAGAGCAAAGAATTTCCTTCAGCAACAGGATTCAAGTCATTTCCGGATATGGTCAAAGGACTCAATCTTAACAATCACGGATCTGACCAGAACTTCATGAACAAATCAATACTTCCCAAGATTGTAAAAAAATTACTCGTCCATAAAGATCGAGGTGCCGGATGTACCGGAGCCGAAACTAAAGACATACCAACATATCATCCCAAACTCAACACAAATCTTTGGGTTGCCGATTTGATTTCAAGATACATTGGATCGGCTGGTGTGATTGATTTTGAACTGTTAAGATTTTTAAAGTCGGTCCAGAAAGATGTTGTTTATGATAATTTTGAGAAACGCTTCCCTAAAACATTCTACTGGGTATGAAATCAGAAAAACTAGATGGAGGCAGACGTATAGATGATTTTGGTGTCATCATGCCTTGGTATACTCAACCATGCCTTCAGTGGTTGGAGACACAAGAACTATCCGGTAAGATGATTTTTGAATATGGTGGTGGTGACTCAACTAGTTGGTATCGCAGTCGTGGGTGCACTGTGTACGGTGTTGACTCAAATGAGCAATGGATAACTGACGGGTTCGAATGTTTCACTGAGAAGAAAGACTACGTCATGGCCATTCAGAAATACGGGGAGTTTGATATAATCATTAATGATGGACTGTGGAGGGATAGTTGTACCTCTTATGCTCTTGATCATCTCAAAAAAGGTGGTTTATTAATAATTGATAACTACCACCAGCCGAGCGTTGAACCATCTTGGCCAAAAACAGATGAACTAATAAAGCATCTTAAAAAAACGATTTATAAAGAACCGGCTCACGCAGATTGGAAAACGGCAGTGATAATAAAATGAAGTACGTAGTAATATCCACAAACGAAGTACCAAAGTATCGGTTCTATCAGCCACTAGTTGAATGGGCGTGGCGTAAATTGGACTGGGGAGTTATCACGTTCAATGTTGGTATTGAGTGTGGTGATAACAGATGGCCAGTTGAGTGTTCAGGGTATAAGTCAGAAACTGTTGCTCAGGTATCCAGACTTTACGGAGCCTGCGTGACTAAACCGGGGGACTACCTGATGACCTCAGACGTTGACATGCTTCCATTGTCGGATTATTGGAAGCCTAAGTTTGATGACATAACCTGTTATGGCAGAGACTTGACAGATTACCACTACCCCATCTGCTATATCGGGATGAATCACGACAACTGGTCTTTGGTCATGGACCTCGATGGGCCAGACTACGACAAGTACATTTCACAGGACTTGATCTTTTCCAGGCAAAGTAAAAACGTTTGGTGTTTCGATCAGGATTTAATAACAAAGAATATAAACAAGACATGGCACAGGGATAAATTGACGTTGGTGGATCGTGGGACGGATAAGAGAACGGGGTATCCAATCGGGCGTGTAGACCGAAGTAATTGGAGATTGGATCACTCTGTTCTTATTGACGCACACCTTCCGCACGACATCCTGACGAGTGAGGATAGCTTCAAGAAAGTAATAAATTTATTACATACAGTTTGGCCATCTGAGGACTTCAAATGGTTTATCCAATACTACAAAGACTTTAAAAAAACACTATGATAATCTGCTCACTTGCTTTCGGAGAAAAATACGTTTGGAGACTTGGTCGCCTTAAAGAAATGTTGGCAACAACAAATCCAGGCGTTCCATTTATGCACTGGATTGATACCATGCCACCGGGTGCCCAGTCGTTCAACGATTCAATGTATGGTTTTAAACCACATTGCATTCAGGCATGCTTAGACGCAGGACATAAGCAGATAGTCTTTATCGACTGCACTTGTGTGGTTCATGGCGACCTGAGTTATTACCAACAATTCGTGGAGGAGTATGGAGTCTTAGCAGTTCAGGACGACAACAAGTTAACCGGATTCTGCTCCAATAAGGTTTTGAAATACATCGGACAAAAGAGGGAGTTCCTTCACGACAAACATTTGGTTGGTGGATCATTTTATTACTTTGACTTTAACAATGATCTTTGTCGAAGAATTTTTGATTGGTGGATGACTACAGAGAGACTAGGACTGTACGGGAGTCAGCGGGAGCAAGCCAGTGAGGGGTTGCAAGGCCATCGGAGTGATGAAACAATGATGGCATTGGCTCTTTATTTGAACGGTTCAAAGCCGTATACGAAAGACACAAGATACAATTGGGCTGAGGGTGGATTAATTAATAAAGCACATTTCAAATGACACACGACCAAATTCACTCTCCGGCATTCCAAAAGATTTCAGATTATATCTGGTCGCCTAACTTAGGTGATGCCTATGTTCAATCTGTAATTCAGGAACACAATCCCAAATTGATTCCATGCAACAAAAAAAGTCCTCCTAGTAATGGGGTTATCTTTGTTGGCATGACTCAGATTATTGAGGATGTGTATGCCGAATTACCAAAGACTGGTAGCTTTATAATTATACACCGTCCAAGCGATAGGTCATATACAGATTCAATTGACGACAAAAAACCAGCCAGTGTTAAGTTTGTTTACTCAGTAGATTGTGCTGTTCGCAGGGAAAATGTAATGGCAATACCGTTTGGGACAAACTCAATAAATGGTGATGATCTGTGGCTTCGTAACATTCATGCGGAGACTGTACCAAAAGCCACCACAAGGGTTTTCTGTAGGTATAACGTTAATAACAGCGGGTACACGAAAGAGAGAATAGCCTCGTTGCCGATATTGAAAAGCAAGCCATTTGTAAAAGTTGTGGAAAGCCAGATTCCAGCAGATGAGTTCTTCCGTGAACTTTCAGCACATCAATTCACAATGAGTCTTCAGGGATGTGGGAAGGATTGCGCAAGGACTTACTCATCAATGACATTGGGGTCAATACCAATTGTAACAGACTGTGTTGAGATGAGGCATTTTGAGGATATGCCAATGTCCTTCTGTCCTCCGTGGGAAAGTTTTACGGAGGAATGGCTGGACCAACAAGCTGAATTAATGAAGGGCAAGAGCACCGAGAGGGCGCATATGTCTTATTGGGTTAATCACATAAAAATGATTAGGGAGAAATGCGGAATCTAGTCACCATATCTGGACACACATTTGACCAATCAATTTTGAATGGATGGGTTGTAATTGACGTTGGATGTCGTGATTTTGAGTTTGCCAGTAACTTTCGTAAGTGCGAGGTATTCTGCATAGACCCTGATCCAGATGTATTTGTTGGTGCACCAAGAAACGTTACCTGCCTTAATGTAGCCATATCGGATAAGAATGGAAAATCAACATACTACCGTAATGGTGAAATGTCAGTGCTAACTGATATTTACAAACCCTATGCACATCTTTACACGGAGTGCAAGACAATAACAATGGATCACCTGTATGAAATGACTGGTCCATATGTTGATCTTTTAAAACTTGATTGTGAGGGCGCTGAATATATAATTCTTGGGGATGGGTTTAAACCGATACCAAAACAGATTTCGGTAGAATTCCACAAACACACCGTTCCTGAATATCACGAGTTGCACTACCAGAAATGCCTTGATAACTTGTTAAAGTATTATGACAAGGTTTATGAACACAAAACTTTAATGGACACATTATTTGTACGTAAATGAAACTAGAAACTATCGCTGAACACACGCTTGCAATGGACATTCTTCCTGAGAGAGCGCAAATCCTAGACATAGGTGCAAGAGGACTTCTATTTGCCAATGAGTTAATTTCCAGGGGCCACGAAGTCTGGACTATTGATGCCGATGACCTTGAAGGAATGACTCATCCAAATCTGGCAATCAGTGATTATGACGGATATTGTTACCTGAGAAGGACCAATGACCCACAGGCTACAATGATCAACGAAAGGATTCCGGAAGAAAACCATGACTCTGTTTTAGTAATGACGCTGAAGTCATATTCTAAAATGGTAAACGTTGACTTTTGGGATGCAATCAAGATTGATTGTGAGGGTGCTGAGTACGAAATTATTATGTCGATGGATGCCCCAATGGCTACGCAACTAAGCATCGAGTTCCATTTACATACCGGAATTTATGGTCAGAAAGAGGTCCATCAAATGGAGAAGAAACTTTTGAGTTTGGGTTACTTTGCTGTTTCTCATCTGAAGTATCCGGCACATGGATGCTCTGCTAACTATTGGGATTCGTTATGGGTATATGAGGAATGAAAATCGGTAATGGTGATATTGCCCAAGCACTGATAGACAGAGATGACGTAATCTTTTTTGCGTCAGGAGTCAGTGATAGCCGATGTGAGGATATTGGCGAATACTTACGCGAGGAGTTACTACTGGTTGATATTTACAACAGGTACTACGTGAGGGGGACGCAGATAAAAAGTCTCTTCTATTTCAGTTCAATTGCGATCAACATGTACGATTCTAAGTATTTCATACACAAGCGAAGTATGGAGAGAATGGTGAGAGAACTGTTTATGGATTGTGTAATTCTGAGGATAGGAAATATCACCTGGGGTAACAATCCAAACACTTTTCTGAACTACCTTAGAGGCAGAAAAGAATTAGGGCTTCCGATTAACGTAAGGGATGAGTACAAATACATGATCAGCAAGGATCAGTTTCAGATGATTACGTCTTGTTTACCTTCGATAGGGCAACATACAATTTCGGTATTTGGTGAGATGAAAAAAGTCAAGGATTTGATATGAAAAAAGAAGAGTTCGTTAAAGATGTGGGAAACTGGGATAACCACCGATTATTGTTATGGCCAGCATTGGAAGCAACAAAAAAGTTGCTACTGCCAGTCTTAGAGTTGGGTTGTGGGGAAGGTTCCACGCCATTCCTAAAGAAGTATTGCCATGATGAAGGATTGGAACTGTTCTCATACGACTACAACGAGAAGTGGGCTGCTTTGTATGGGGCCACGCATACCGATTGGTCTATGTTTGGGGCTATTTGTGCTGTTAAGTATGGGGTGTGTCTGATTGATGAGTCTCCCGGTGAGCACCGTAAAGAGTCTCTTCAAAAAGTAAATGCTGAGATCATTGTTATCCACGACTCGGAGCCGAAAGGATGGAATTCTTCTGACTATCAAGTGAGGCCGTTGTTCAAGAATTTCAAGTACGTGCGAGATCTTGAATCTGTTGTGCGCGGCGGGGCGTGGGCCACAATGTTATCAAATACAATTAACGTGAATAAGATATGAAGCTGTGCACAATTATAAATGCATGGACAGACACACTTTGTCTTCTGCCGTTCTGTGTGGAGAACCACCTGACGTTTTCGGATGGAGTTATTGTTGTTTGGAGCGAGACTTCCAACAAGGGTCAAAAGGATGACAGGATAAAAGAGTTTGTTTACGGACACACTTTCAGCGATGTGATATTCCACCAGCTTGAGCCAATACAAGGAATTTTACCGCTGATGAACGAAACCCGAAAGCGAAATTCCGGCTTGGACGTTGCAAGACAGCATGGATTCACCCATTTTATAATTGCTGACGCTGACGAGTTTTACGTTACGAAAGAAGTGGAATGGGAGAAGAAGCGATTTGAGGCAAAAGACCTTAATGGGCTAGTTTGTGGACTAAATGTGTATATAAAAAGCCCCACATTGATGACTGACGACCACACGCTGGTGCCGTTTATCCACAAATTGACCCCGAAGATAAAGTGCGGCGAGTTCCGCGGGTACCCGTTTGCCTATGACGATAAGAAACAGGCCCACATTGACCCATCAAGGCGATTAAATGTCGATGTCGGAATCCGGTGGAGCGAGATCAAGATGAGGCACATGAGTTACGTCAGGGACAATATAATGATGAAAATCATGAACAGTTCTGCTAAGTTGGAGAATTCGAAAGATGTAATTGCAAGGGATCTTGAAAACGCTAGGCCGGGGTATATTTCGGAACTTTACCACCAGCCACTACAGGAGGTTGACAACATTTTTAACATAACGATATGATTTCTTACATCGTGATTACCAGTTTGTGGATTTGGGGTGTGAATTGCCTGTTTGAGGACGGGATGATTTTCGGGAAAATTGGCAATTGGATGTACGAAAAAGCCCCTGGATGGATATACAAACCAACAATTGGATGTACGGCCTGTATGGCATCAATTCACGGGACATTAGCCTATTTCCTGCTATTTAACCACGGATTGGCACTTTGGCCGGTGTTCTGTGTGTGTGTTTGTGGACTAAACTTCATAATAATCAAATTTCTGTAAAATGCGGAGATTAACTCCGCTATTCACCGCATTATGAGCATAATAGAGAAACTTTCGGATCGAAACGGCCTAATCTATGAGGCCATCACGATGATTATGGTCCACACTGGGCCTGCAAGCCCACCAAAACTCCAATGGGAGTTGTTTAAGTGTGGAATTTATATAAAACAGCCGCTTTTGCTTCAGGCAATGTCGGTAATGAAGGAAAAAGGAATGATTGGAAGACCAGATGAGAAAGAAACGAGTAGCGAAACGCCGGCCAGTAAAGCCGATTAACCCGGTTTACAACCTAAAACATCCCGACATTGCCCATAAGGTCGAAGTGGCTTTCGAGGCCGGTGGGAGGTCATTCTATCGCTTTATAGACGACCACCAGATTCCTGCAGGAAGATACAAGTACATCTATGCGGCCCTCAGGGAGGTCGATTTACGCATGAATCTGGACACCTTGAAAGGGTATGTGGCTGAGATCAAGAAAGTCCTGAATGGGGGCGATAAAAAGAACAACATTTCGCTTGAAAACCTGTGGAGGGTTACATTGAACCTTGAATCCCGTCTTGCTTTGGCGTTTGAGCCGGCAAGTGTCGCCAGGTTGGCAGCAGTTCTATTTTTCGATGAGACAGAGGATTTAATGACCTACGACAAAATGAAGGGTGCCCAAAAGGTTGAATTTTGGGAAAAGCATAACGTTCGTGATTTTTTTTTGACGATGCCTATAGTAGAATTGCTCGGACTGAGAAATATTTCAGCAACATCTTTGGAGGCATTTATTCAGGAAAGTCAACTTCTCCTACAGGATTTGACGTTCGATCTTCAGAATCAATCATCGGAGAGTTTATCCGAGAGTGGGAAGAGTCCTTTGTGATTTTGTCGGACGGTGACCCTATTTTGGAGCGTGAATTGCGCTGGATGCCAATTTATGATTTTAATTTTCGTATTTTAGCGTTGAAGAAGAATCAGGCCAAGCAAACAAACAGCTTGGAAATGGAGCCATACGGCTTGAAGTAATGTTCGCTTACGCGAAGTCAAACAATAAATTCCTCGATTTATGCGTAGATGGCTGATAAAGTCCAGAACATTACCATTAACTATAAAGTTAACACATCAGAGGTAGAAAAAGCCAACGCCACTCTAAATCGGGCAAATCAGGCAACAAATCAACTTCAGGCGGCAGCGGAGAAATCTGGACAGAATATGTCCAAATCGTTCAAGCAAGTTGAGGTCACAGTTGGTGACCTCAGGGGAGAACTTAACGCGCTAAGGGCGAGAATTGACCGTACAGCAGCCAACTCACCACAACTCGCGGCCCTAACAAAGCAATATGCTGATTTAAACAAGCAAATACAGGCAACTACAAAGACTGCTGGTGACGCAGCCAAGTCATCCGGATCATTAGCCACTCAGTTCGGTAATTTATATCGTGCAGCACAGTTATTTGTGACTGCTGGGATAGCAAAAGAAATTGTTGATGTTACGTTATCAATGGCCACTCTCCAAGGTCAGGTTGAGGGAGTATCAAGGGGATTTGAGAGGGCATTCCCAAATTCAGTTAAGGTTCTCGGTGATCTAAGACAGGCGACAAAGGGGACAATCAACGATTTTGAGTTGATGAAGAGGACCTTACAGGCTACTAACTTAGGTGTATCTGTCGAAAAACTTCCCATACTTTTTGAATTTGCCGCAGCAAGGGCACAACAAACAGGAGAGTCAGTTGACTATCTTGTCGATTCAATTGTACGTGGTATAGGGCGTAAGTCTCCATTAGTTCTGGACAACTTGGGTATTTCGGTAACTGCCCTGAAAGAGAAATTCGATGGAGCCTCCATTGCATCAAAAACAGTTGCTGAAGCCACTGAAGGGGTTGCTGAAATAGCTAAGGAGCAACTTGAAAAGATGGGTGGCTACGTAGCAACCGCAGAGACAGATGTTAAAAATTTAAAAGCGGCTTGGCAGGAATTAAGGATTGAGATTTCAAAAAAAATAGAAAGCGGTGGTATTATTGGGTTCTTAAATGAGCAGATAGATAATATCACTACAGTTGTAAAAGGACAAAGAACACTTCAAATAGAGTATATAAAATCAGCGGCGTCAGCAGATGCAGCGAGAGTTACAGAATCTGAATCATTTAAGCAACTCAAAGGAAACCAACAAGCAAGAATAGATTTTATACAGCAGGAAGTTAATTCAAGAGTTCAACTGGTTGGAAGATATAATGACCAGATGAAGGCAATGAGAGAGCAAAGAGATTTGCTTAAAGACAAAAATCCATACGATAAGCAAATTGAGTCTATAAATAATACAATAAAAGCACTTGAGGCAAATAAGTTTGTAATACTTGAAACAAAAAGAATACTAAAAGAATACCTTGACGACTTAAGTCAACCAGTAGATGTTAAGATAACCAACCTTGCGAAATTAAGAGAGGATCTTGCTGAACTTAAGCGGATACGTGAAGAGGATATTGCGATAACAAACACAAAAGCATTTGAGGCAAACGCAAGAGAAATTAACCAATTAGAACAACGCATTCTCCGTATTGATGATAACATCAAATACATGAAACAGTTCGACATGGCTAAGGAGCAATCAGCACTAGCCACAGCAAACGAAACTGCTCAGTTGAAATTATTTAACGATGAGATTGATAAGTTCAGGGAAAAAACACTTAATGGAGGAACAGTTAAGTTTTCTACAGGAGAGATAACTGGTGATAATTCGGCTACAGAATCATTTGGTGATTTATCCGCACCACCTGATTTGTTTGATCCTGAAGAGATTGTTGGTGACAGCGGTGAAACGGCGGCTGAACTTCTAGCTAATAAATTCTGGACAAGACTCAGGCTTGCATTCAAACAGGAAGGTGGAGATACCTCAGAGTTACAGGATGAGCTAAATCAAGCAATGGAAACATTATTTCTTGGTTCCGTTGATATTGTAGCGGACCAACTAATGTCATTAGCAGATGTTGAAGTTCAAACACTTCAAAGGAGACTTGGCGCGTTGAAAGAGTTTTATGATATGCAACTCTTAATGGCCGGTGATAATGAGAAAGCCAAAGAAAGACTGCGCATTAAAGAGGAGAATGAAACAAACAGGTTAAGAAGAAGAATTTTCGAAGCCGATAAGAAAGCAGCAAAAACTCAGGCATTGATAAACGGTGCGGCAGCAATAGTTAAGACTTTGGCCACAGTTGGTTATCCGGCTGGTATTGTTCTAAGTGCACTCGTTGCTGCACAAACCGCATCACAAATAGCTATCATCGACCGTCAACAGGCCCGTTTTGCAAAAGGTGTTATTGATTTGAAGGGTCCAGGAACCGGAACATCAGACTCCATACCTGCAAAACTTTCAAAAGGCGAGTCCGTTATGACCGCATGGGAAACTAAAAATGCCGGTGGTATCCTGAGGGACATACGCGCAAGGAAACTTGACGACAGCATTATAAAAAGTTTAAAGGTTGGCAGACAGCCGATAGCGCAAAACAACTTTAATGATGAGCGAATCATAAAGGCGATCAGAGATAACAAGGCACCCGACATCATTGAACAGTCCGGAATCGTTTACAAAGTCACACAGAAGTCGGATGAGTATAGAAACAGGATACGTGCAAAGACCATAAGATAATATGAGTAAGTTCAGGTTTACATTAACTCATCGCGGGTCTGAAACACAACCGTTTGGAATGCCGGCTTTTTCATTATGGAGTACACAAACTGGCGCAGATGTAGAGTGGGGAACTGGTGCGATTCCAACAGTCACACTTCCCGGCACAACACCATTCGGAGACTTCTCTGAATATCTTTATGTTGACTATGGTTTCCTATCAGGAGTTGACTACTCGATCACACTAAGTTATACTAAGACTTATCTTGCCGGAACATCAAATCCAAGAACGATAAAACTCCACGTTCTTGATAATTCGTATGTTTCTCAGTTTTCGGAAGTGGTGGCAACACCTGCAAGCCCCGGTGGTTCTGGATCTGTAACACTAAGTTTTACCGCCACATCGTCCTGTACAAAGATAGCCGTTAAAGTTGCCGATGGAAGCAACGTTGTTTTCACTTTGGACGCAATTTCAGGTACGTCAAAAGACCCAACCGACCTGACAACAACGCAGGAAATTTCAGAACCTGACGGATGGATGGAGGCAGTTTTGAAACTTGAAAGACACCCTGAGTACAGATCACTGTTGGAGTATTTTGACGGTGGTTTTATATTCTACGGAGACAATGGAGTTGTTAACGGTGGGATTGATTTCATTAAGGCATTGGAGCAAATTTACGGTCCTGATGTCTCAATTGAAATATTGATCGAGTTCTCCGATGACGACTATACATACGAGGATATTTTTGAAGGCCAACTTGATCTTTCAATGGCCGAGGAGATGGTTGACAATAAAATGAAAATCCCAATCATACGGGATAACTTTTGGGCCATATTCAACAGTAGGAAAGACACACCAGTTAGCTTGACTGCATCCACTGACCTTGACGGTAATGCTGTTGAAGAACCTGTTGATCCGGTACATCTAAATCTAGTACCACAGTTTATACAAGAAGATCTTGACTTTGAAAATATTGTTGGTATAGACTATTGGGACACACTTGCTGTCGGCAATGTTGGCGCTGGGGAATACATACAATTCGATTGGGACACAGAGAACACAAATGAAATAAAAACAAAGTATAATTATCCTGGTGGAAATTCTGTTGAGTTGGTCCCGGAGATGTTTTTAGTTGAGTTTGGTGGGTCTTACTACTTTGATATAAAGGTGTGTTTCACGTGTAAAAATTATCCTAGCGGCGGTCCCGAAGTAATATTTACTTCGATGGACACAAGAATGTCAGTTAATATACAGGTGAACGGAGGATCACCAATATTATTCACAGCAACAGATGTAACAGAAACGTATCTTGGCGACACAATCACATGGACTGAATATACATATCAAGGCACATTAAATCTTAATAGGAGTGACCTTGTTTATATATATGGATTAGCCCTATTGCCATTCACTAGGACAATATTTGAGTATGCTAATATTGTTATGCTGGGAAACACCAGAAATTCAGCACCAGAGATTGACATGAGCGGATTTCCATACTCATCATTCCCATTTACATCCAGAATAGAGAGTTATCTAAATGTCACGGCACAGACCGCATATATAGATACAACCTCGGAAGGATTCCTTATACACGATGCAGCAGCGGCTATTTTAAAATCTTACGGACTCGGTGAAACAAACCCATTCTATTCAGAAATTCTAGGATCGACATTAACAAACGCAAGAGAATATGATTCTGATGGATGCGCGTGGAAATACGGATTAGTAAAAGGCCTTCAGTTAAGACAATACAGTCTTGCAGAAAAGCCATTTTCAATCTCATTCGATCAGTGGTGGAAAGGGGCAAATCCAATATTAAACCTCGGATTGACATACGAACTTATTCCAGGCTCAACAACAGATCCAACATCTGTTACGGTTGAATCATTAGCAACGTGGGATGATGCAGGAGGCTTATACCCCGGAGCTTGGAACTATGGATTATTTGGTTACCCATTTACAAGCGTTAACGGAAATGGTGGTGTTGAGGGATACACACGCGGGACGGCAGCAACAATAGCAGGACAGACTTACGTATTCAGCGTAGCAATTGAAATTCTTGAGTCAGGGTCAAGCGATCCAACGATGACATTTGTTTTTGCTATTCTTGACGGGTCAGACACTGAGATAGCCACAGAAGAATTTACATATCTGACAGCCGGGTTGAAGATTGAGACATTCACCATGACACCGATCTCAAACGGTACGTATTTTGGTGTTAGGGTTATAAATGACACTCCATTTGACACCAAGAGTCTTATCGTAAGACTGGCAGAAGGAGACACGGCAGAACAACTTCTTTTAAATGAGGAATTTGAAGACAGTTCTTTTTGGACAAACGAAGGTGCCGGAACAAGCTGGTCAATTGGAAGTCAATTAGCATCACTTACACTCGCATCTGGATCGAGTAAAGCATTAACACAGGAATTTACAGGCGGCTCAATTGGACGTTACCATTTCATTTCTGAATACACTACAACGAACATCGGAGGTGGTGAGTCGATAGATATTGTCCTTAACTTTTACGACTCAGGAAACAACCTGGTAAGCACAAAGACTGAATCAGTCACATCAAGCATAAATAATCCACTTGATTGGTTCTTCACATCTGTTGTAGTTGTAACCAAAGTGGAAATAACAGTGACAATTACAGCGGGGACAAACATAGACATTGAACTTCCGTTTGCAACACTTTTTGCAATTGTTGTTAGTGAAAACATAGTAGTTCCAGATATGCAAGTTATCCGTGTAGAGGAGGTTGAGCATTTCTATGACCCGATACCAGAACTAAACATATCAAACATCCGTCAAATTTCAAGGAAGTACGACAACGACAAGATTTACAACAAAATAAACATCGGGTATAACGTATGGAAGTCAGAGGGGGCCAACAGTATTGATGACCCGCAGACACAACATATCTACTCGACAATATTTCAGAAGATTGGTCAGACAATAACGCTTTGGAGCGAGTGGATTGCCGCGGCCATTGCTGTTGAGTTGGCCCGAAGAAGCGCGACAGAGAGATCGACTGACTACAAACACGATGAGAGCGTTTTCATAATAGCGCTGAATCCGGATGACGTTAGTCCAGACGCGTACATGCCAGAACTTGATGAGAACTTTTCGTCAATAGAAAATCTGAACAACTCAGACAGCCGATACAACATAAGACTTTCGCCAGCCAGGAATTTCTTACGGTGGAGAAAGTGGTTTAACGGTTGCCTTCAAAATGCCACGAACTCATTCTTCAAGTTTGTCCGTGGAGAGGGTAATTTCGACATGGTTACGGATATGATTTCAACATCTCCTGATTGTTTGGATGAGTCATATAGTGACATGCCGTTATCCGAAAAGCAGGATATTGAGGTAACTGACGAGTACATTCACTTGCCGAATTACTACGAAATGACCGTTCCGCTGGAATGGACCGACTATAAAACAATCAGAGATAACCGGAAAAAGGCCATCGGAATAAGCCTTTCTGACACGGGTCATGTTCCATTGTTCATTGACAAACTGGAATACTCGATAATGGTTGGTTCGGCTAAGATCAGCGGTTGGACTACTGAGTATTTTGACATTGCAGTAATTGAAGACACAGCAGCGACACAAAACTGCAACACGGACGTTTATCCGGATACAACAGAGGTTAATTACAGGCTTTTGGAGGACGGGTATTATAGACTTACTGAGGCCGGAGACATTAGAATTTTAGAATAGCATGGCAAGCGTAAAACAAAATGTTGATTATTTTTGCTTATATTGCAACATTGTTCCTTTCCGGGGAAGACAACATAAAAAATCAATTTATGTGATTTAATGACCATTTCGGACGCTCAGCCTGTTCAATTCTGGCTTGTAGAATGCAACACCTATAACGAGCAGGAGTCTGACGGGGTACATTATAAATGCTTTTCGGCCCCTTGGAATTGTGATGACGAGATAACCATTCAATTCATAGCCAATCCGGATACATCACCAGAATTACCCGATGAATATAGCCTGATAGTCATTGATGAGGACAATAACGAATTAATGTCAATCCCGTTCGATTATCAGTTTGACGGCACAAATTATGTTTTTTACCTTACATTAATCCCATCCGATCAGACTCCGGACCTATGTAATAGGCTGATTAAATTGGAGATTTTCAATGAGACAACAGCCACGACAGAGGCTAAATCGGATGCTTTAGACATCCAGGATTCACATTCAGACACGGTTTTAATAAACTACTACAACCATCGTAATTTTGCAGGCTTAATTTACCAAAGTACCTCTCCGGACTTTGAATTTAATATCCGGATACCGGCCATTTTCTACCATCAGAGATTCCCTGAAGAGGATGAAACTATGGTTTTAAGCAGTTCTTTGGTATCTTTAAATGGTGAAATCAAGAAACAGAAGCTGTTAGACATAGCTTATGTGCCTTATTATTTTCACGAAAAGATAAAATTGGTGTTGAAACATCAGTTTGTCACTATTGAGAATAAGCAATGGGTTAAGCAGGAGCCTTACGAAATTTCCGAGGGAGATCGCAGATGGCCGGTAAAAAAGGCTAAGTGCTGGATAAATCAGAAGGATTTCGTACATAGAAACGTACTTTAAAATTTTGTAATACCTAATGTCCGCAAGGAGAGATAAACTCGAAATACTTAAAATTCAACCACAATGGCTGATATTTTTTGTGACCAAACGCAACCCGATTGGGTGCAGCAGGAATGCGGTAGTGAATTAGGTGGGATCATTGCTATCGGATTAATTAAGAAGGGAACCCATGTAGGAACCAACGACACAGAAAGAGTCGCAAACCTTGAGGATGACACGTATTGGGCCAATGGCCAGACGGACTCACCTCCAACGATGTTTGTAATTCAGGACACTCGCGGAAGCCTTGCCGCAGGAACACCTACTGAAGAAGAAGGTTTTGGACTTGTACCTACAGAGCGTACAGGAGATGACAGAGAGGCTATTTTCGAAGCCTTGAATGTGATGGACAACAGAGATTTCGTTGCCGCTGTTAACAAGCAGAGAGAATGGGGATTTGTTTATGTGACAGCCGGGTACGATTCTGCAACAGGTGGCTATGAGGCTTTCTACGTTGATAACGTGTCCATTTACATGAGCGACATGATTGAGCAATCAATTAAGACCCGCAAGCGTTGGTCTGGTTCGGCCAAGTGGTCAACCGACATGACTCCCGGTCTTCCTTTTATTGCCCCTGCTTCAATCTTTACAACTTAAGGGGATAACTTCCCCTTATTTTTAACGCTTATGATCTACGGCTCAACAGAGTTTAATACCCTTTTGGTTGAAGTAATCCGAAGGGAATACAGGCACCCTCACTACAAGGAAGCTGTAAGGCTTGCTGAGGAAATGTCTGTCCATGTCTACGGAAATAGACCTGATTCTTTGTTGAAGCGTGTTCGTCCTGGCGAGGATGAAGAGATCATGAGGTATCGACTTGAAAACTTTGAGGCGACTACCAAGGCACCATGCGGGAAGGCGTTGAAGATCGTTTCCAAGATGTTCAACCCGAATTTGTCTTCCATTATTTTCCCTAAAGACAATAAGACTGCCGAAGCCCTGAAGGAGTACACCATGTATTATTACCCGGTGTATAACTCATTGACGGTGTTTAATAAGGATGTCACTTTGAAGAAAATGACAGCCGATGCCAACGCATTGATGGCCGTAAAACCTCAGAGAATCCCGCGTAATGATGCTGAGAAGGTCAAACCAATAGTGACGATCTACGACTCAAAAGATGTCTGGTATTGGGATTTGGACCATTTTTTAGTCAATACCGAGATCAAAAGGATTGATTCACGGATAGTTTATACCTTCGAGTATTACGACATTGAGCGTTATGCCAAATTCCAGGCTGAGGCACCGAAAGACAATGAGCCGGCAATTATCAATCTGATTGAGGAGTATCCACACAATTTCACCGATCAACACGGAGAAAAGGAGATCCCGGCTTGGAAACTCAGGGGTAATTCGTTGTCGTTGAATAACGGTGATGTCCTTTATGAGTCATTTTTTGCTGATGCCAAGGCGCACTGGAACCTGTCAATAATCCACGAAAGTGACGTTTTAGGGGCATTTGTGAAGCACATGAACCCTCAGCGTGTGGTAATTGGTGAGGAGTGTTCAAACTCCAAAGTTGTTGATGGAATTACTCTTAAATGCCGTGGCGGCTGGTTACAGGGTGGTGATGCTACCGGGAAAGGATTCAGGACAAAGTGTGATAAGTGTGACGGCACCGGGCGTGTAGCAAGTTCTCCTTACGAGGACCACATTATTAACAGACAGAAACTTGATGAGATGACCAACATGTCAATGGACGCTGTTGGGTACGTCAAAGTCCCTGTAGAGGCCACTAAATTACTTGCTGATCGGGCTAAAGAAATGGTCCACGAAGGAAATGCGGCCATTAATATGCTCATTGAGGACTACGTAGGCGCAAATCAATCCGGAATAGCCAAACTTTACGACCGTTCAGCCCAAAGCGACACGATTTACGACATCGGCTGCATAATGTATGATGTCCACTTCCAAAACCAGTTCTACTTTATCAATAAGTACATGAATGGGGTTTCCGATTCCGCTTCCGGCAAGGTGACTGATCAGAATTTGCCACAAATCAATAAACCAACCAAGTTCAATATTGAGACTACTGGTGAGTTAGTTTTAGCCTTTAAGGATGCCGCAGCTTCAGGTGTTGACCGATACTTCCTGCAAGCAAAGCAAATTGAGATTATTTCAAGGGACATGGACACCAATCCGGACCTGAAGAAGTACTACATCATGTTAATAAATCTCGATCCGTTGTTCGGATTGACACAAGATGTCATTGATTTGAATATGATGAGGGGATTGGTCTATAAGACAGATGCTGTCATTCACAGCAATTTGAAACCGTTCATTGACCGCGCATTGGCTGAAAACAGGGAATTCATGAACCTGGATAAAGAGGCTAAAATGGCTATACTAAAAGCATATGCTGAGGAGTTAATTACAGCCGAAAAGCCACAGATTGACATGAGCCAAATTCCTGATCAAAATGTATGACTCCGGAAGAACTCGCCTTCCTGATTGAAGACCTAATTTTAGGTGCGGACAAGCGATTTGCGGCATCCATTTCCAGGGTACAGAAAGACCTACATGCACAGTTAGTATCGGTCCTGAAGGACTTGGAATTAGATTCTGACGGGTATATTAAGCAAACCGCACAGAACAGACGAGTATTGACTATTGCTGATCGGAAAATAAACGAAGTTTTTGGAGAGCCAAATTACGTAGGAGCAGTGACATCTTATGTCGCAGTCGTTCCTAAATTGGACGCGGCCAATATCAAGTATTTTAAAGGCATTGACGAATTATTCGAACCAAATAAACAATACCTAAAGTCTCTTCAAAAGGAAACAATTTCCACAGTCGAGAAATACGTCTTACAGGACGGACTCCAAAGTCAGATAATTCAGCCACTTTCGCAGATTTTAAACCAAAACGTTAACTCAGGAGGACGTTTTGACGGGTTTTTGGAACAAATAAGGACTTATGTAGTCGGGAATCCTGATGTTGAGGGTAGAGCTTTGAGTTATTCAAGGACGTTTCTAAAAAATGCAATGTTTCAGTATTCCAGAACTTTCCAGGAGAGTATTACTTCAGGCTTGGGGCTAGATTGGTATCTGTATAGCGGCGGTTTAATGGATACAAGTAGAGAGTTTTGTATTGAAAGGGCCGGTAAATATTATCATCGAAAAGAGATCGAGGCATGGGCTGACCTTGATTGGCATGGCAAAATTCCTGGCACAACAGCAAGTTCAATATTCGTTTTTGTTGCTGGATATGGGTGCTTACACAGTTTAATTGCTGTGAGTGATTTTATTGTGCCTGAAGAAGATAAAAAAAGGATAATCTGAAAGATTGTCTTTACCGCCTTTTATCAAAATGCTTAAAATAGGCCCACCTAAGCTCACTTACCTCCTCTATATCAAAAGCAACGTCTGTCATCCAATAGTTACCTTCATCATCGTCATCATCTGGAAAACAAAACCAGCCAAATGTATAAGCATCCTCACCATTAGCAAGTGGATAGCATATTAAAACTTCTATACTTTCAAATTCCGCAGCATCATCAGTGACCGGAACAGTGTCCATTTTGTTCCACCTAAAATGATTGCACCGAATAGGAATTTGTATTTTTATTGGGGCTTGGTCAAGCTCAATTCGTTGAACACGACCATAATTTTTAATAGTTACCTCCATAAGGAATTATTTATTACATGACAAATGTAATACTTAACTACCAATTCCCATCAATTATTTTAAATAAAAAAATCCCGCCTTTCTACCAGCGGGATTCAAAAATCATAATGGGCGATTACACCAAAACGGTGCGGGAGCAATTCGCCTTCGTGTGTGTTATTGCCCATATTATATATTCAAATGTAAGTATTTTTTTTGACTATACCATATATATCCTATTAATTATGTGTTTAAACACCTAATTTGGGTCAAAATAAACAATTTTAAACATGGCAGTATTTGCGAAAGTATTTCACAAGAGGTCTGAAACGGAGAGGATTATTACCGTTAAGTCCTATGAATTTATCAAGGAGAGTTATAAACTACTCGGTTATGTTGATGAGAAAGGGAATGCGGTAGATGGCCCAAACTCACAACAGCCACGGTCGCAACCAGCACAAAGAAGTGCAGAACCTGTGGCTCACGTTAAGCCAACGGCAGAAGAAATTACCGCAAGACGTGCTGAATTGGAGGAAATGAACAAAAAAGCATTGGAAAAGGCCAGTGAAAAGGAAGAATTGGTGGAGGATGATGTGACGATTGAAAAGAAAAAGAGAGGGAGGCCAAAAGTAAATGCCTAAGTTAAAGGACTTTTTTACCACGCTCAAGGAGCAGGGTAAAATAAATAATGCAGATTATGACAAATGGGTCGAAAGTATTCCGGATGGTGAAATTCCGGATCATGTAGTAAAATCTTTTGAGGACAGCTTTCTAACCATCGACAGGGCCATTTCACACCCTAAAGTACATGGCAGGATCAGATCAGATGTCCTCTCCCCAATTGATGTCTACATGGCCTCAGTCATTGAGGCAGTAAATGGAGTCGATAAAATGTCCGCAGTTGAATTGGAAGGAATTATCCGTGAATCGGGTGACGGCAAGAAAATCCCTGACACATACAAACAATTCGACTCATTCACGAAAAAACTTCCAGGAATATTTAATAAAATCAAAGCAGCGCCAGCAATGGATGAGGATGCTAAGAAAAAACTCGCTGAGTACGAGAAGAATATCCAGGATATGACGGACAAATTCACAAAGGCCGAAAAAGACTATAACGATAAGCTAAAACAACAACAGGAAGCATCAGAAAAAGAATTCCATGACTTTAGATTGGATTCTGAGTTGCAAAATCTTGGAAATAAGTTTACCTTAGCGGAGGCTTACGAAACTACGAGGCCAAGTATTACAAAATTCATCATGTCCGAAATCAAGGCTGGAAACGCTTTGAAACTAGGGGAAAACAATGGGCAACCAGTCATCCACGTTTTGGATGAAACAGGTAAGCCGAAATTTAACGGTAACAGTCCTGTTACTATCGACAATTTGTTGGCAGAGAAATACCAACCGTTTTTAAAACAATCGGAAGGTGGAAGGAGCCAAGAGATACCCAAAAATCAACAACAGTCTCAGAAGCCTACTGTGAGAGCAGGGGCCAGAACAACTGTCGTTTAGTTAAATTTCAAACAAAATGGCCTACGATGGATCTCCGGATTTCAACTTAGATATTGTCGGTGCGTGTTATAACATCCGCAAAGAAGCGGAAACACTTGCTGGACAGAATTATGCCTACAACCTGAAAAGGAAGACTGGCGCATTGGATTTCATTACATCACCTGAAAATGGTAGCGTTGACGCAAAATTGATTTCGTCCGATGATGCTCGGAAAATCCATAAACTGGAGGTTTTCTACGATCAGAGAACCAAGCCTTGCCAGATTTCAACGAACTGTGATCAGAATGTGTGCGATACTGGAACAACTCCGGTAAGAAAGTCTTTCACGGCTCAGATCAGCTATTGCGTAAAGACACCTGTTCGTTCTTATTCAAACAACGACATGGTGGCCCTTTGCATGGACCCTGGTAAATTCATGAGAGAGCGCGGTTTCTCTGACCTCAGAGCAGCTAATGAGCATCTTTCTGAGCGTACCCTTGCCTATCTGAACTCCGAAATCGGAACTAACGATGAGTGGGACGGAACAACTACCGCGGCTGGTGTTTACAAAGACATTCAGTTGATCAACTCGGCTCTGGATGAGCAGCGTGTACCTCTCCCTGGAAACTGGGCAGAAGTGATTCTGGATTACCAAAACAACCAATTAACCGGAATGCCGGCTGTTATTGGACAGGGTAACCTTCAGATGTTCTACAAGCTCCACAATATGTCTTGCTGTAACTCAGCAACCCCTTACGGAACTGCCGAAGTTGACGGAGATGCGAGATTCTACCTTGATCAAGCCGCAAACACGGTTCTCGGTACAGATAAGTTCATTTTGGCTGCTTACAACGCCGTTCACCTGTTGACTTTCAATGAGAACAGAAACATTGAGGCTTCCGGTGTGAACGTTGCTGACCGGATGAACATTACCGTTCCGGATCCTTTCGGATACCCTTATGACTGGAACTTTGACTTCTACTTCGACAAATGTACGAAGACATGGAAGTCTATGTGGTCACTGACTTACGGGTTCTTCAACGTATTCCAAGCTGACTCATTTGCTGCATCTGGTGAAGACACTTCGCCAAATACATCTCCTGACTGCTCGGATGAACTGGACGGAATGACTGGTATCTTCGGTTATCGCGCAACAGCGGCTTAATGCCTTGCTACAGTGATTACATCACGATTGATTCAACAACACCAAGCAGATCAGGACTATACATAGTCAATCTGCCTGGTGTTGAAATCAGTCAGCTTGAACTTCTCACAAAGGAGGATCAGGCAGACTATGAGGAATTTTGGGCGATGATTTACAAAAGGGCTTGGGATAATTTGATCTCAGACCTTAGTCATTCATTGCAAGAGAAGTTCTTTGTAGACTCCAAGTTGGTTTCACGTGAAACATCTGAGTTTGAATCAGGTGCGAACGTGTCTACTGATTTAGCCGGTGTGACCATTGAATTTAACCTTCCAAGATACGCCAGACTGCACATTATATCGGTTGACGTTATAAGCGAGGCCAATTATTCAAGTCCTGAAGTGACAATAGATGTCTACCAGGACGATGAAAACGGGGATTTGCTCTCCACAACCTCACAAGAGGTAACCACGGGTCGGAATACGATTTTTATAGACCAGGATTATGAAGTTAATAAAGTTTTTGTTGCTTACGATCCGTCACTTTACTCATTTCGATCTACGGAAAACAAACGATATACTACTCCTTATATTTCTTGGGATTGTGATAGCTGTCGTTTCGATTGTGGTGGTTATGAAGGCACTGTAGAACAAATTAACTCCGGTGGACTGAATGTAAAATATAATGTCTACTGCTCGGTTGAGAAGTTTGCCTGTGAGAACATAAACTTGTTTAAACAAGCATTCTACTATCGCTTAGGGCTTGAGCTGATCATTGAGAGAAGGTTCGGAAACAAGCTAAATCGGTATATGACGATGACTCTGGAAAGGGCTGAGGAGTTGACAAACTGGTATAATACCCAGTTTTTAGAGAATCTTAATAGGGCCGTCAGGAGTCAGAATATGTCCGAAGACCCGTATTGCTTTAAGTGTAAAGAGTTAGTTAGCGCAAGATCGCAGACACCATGAGTATAGTTAAACAAATGACGAGCATAAAAATGAAGCCTAAGCCGGCACCGAAGCCGAAGTCTTCAGGCAAAAAATGCTGTGGCAAATGAGATATTAAATATCGTCAGCAAAGTCAATAATGCGATCTTATCCAACCGGATTATGAAGATCGCAGTCAATACCGTTTTCTCTGTCCATAAGGCGAGAATTTTTGAGAAAGGACTTGATGGAAACGATTCTAAAATAGGAGATTACTCCACGAAGCCAATCAGCATTTCACCCTCCAAACAGGCCAGAAACACCGGCAAAACTCGATTTGAGGGCGGTTACGCAGAGTACAAGACAGCCATTGGTAAGAACCCTGGATACGTGAATTTGAGAAACTTCGACCAGATGTCTTCCGACTACGGAGTTATCCAGGATGGGTCCAATCTGGCATTGGGATTTCAGAATGATGTGAACGGTGAGAAGGCGGGTCATTTAGTTGATAAGTACGATAAGCCGATTTTCCACCATACTCAGAAGGAGATTGATTTATTGGGTGAGGTTATAAGTTTTGAACTAAACAAGGCAATCTGATGGAAGAGATTATTCAAGAGATTGCCGATTACATAGAGGACTGGACAGTGGACTATTTAGCCAGCTCTCCCGGAGCCAATGTTAAGAATTGGGGATTTGCTGAGTTGGTCAATAGAGAGGCTAAAGGTAAAAAAATAAGTTCCCAACCAATTCCAATGACAATAAATGGTACTGGCGACCGTGATCAGATTTCATTGGATGACAGGTATGATTTTATAGAGTGGATCAGGTGGATTAGTCCACTTCAGAGTGTAGCAAATGATGAGGATTCGTGGGGTCTTAGAGAAGGTAAAAGGGTGAGATTGCCACTCAGAATTGTAATAGCACATAAGGTAACGCTTGGTGAGAATTTGATATTTGATCTGGTTGCCGGACTTCCGGAGAATTTAGTTATCAGCGGTTTTGATATTGTTTTTCTGAACTCAGATTATTCAATTGACCCGGACCATGAGGCTATCTATAAAGAAGAACTTGGTGAGACAGTTTATGAACTTCATAGGTTCGATTGGAATGTGTATGTGATTAACCTGAATGTTGAGTTTGTAAAGGGGAATGAATGTATCCCTGATTTCTATAGGTTAACCGAGACAGGTAGTTTTAGAACACTTGAATGAAATATGATAAGTCCGTCAATAAGATGATACCAAGAGTTCATAAGAGCAAATCTTCTATGATGGAGAAGAGTACAATGAAGTACACTTTTTTTTCTACAAGAAGAGGTGATTTTAGGGAGCTTGAAAACGGACTCGTAAGATTGACTGAGAATAACAACAGTAGAATTTTAGAGTAATGGGAAGAAATAACAAATTGCCATTTGAACAGTGTTTACTAGGATATAAAAACAAACGGTATGCCTAACGAGAAAATTTCACAGATGGGAGTGGCCAGTGCCCTTACCGGAACTGAGTCGGTTGAAGTTGTTCAGGGTGGTGACAACAAGAAAACAACTACTGCCGATATAGCTGCACTTGGTGGAGGCGGAGGCACCTGGGGATCAATAACCGGAACGATAACAGCCCAAACTGACCTTGTTGCATACGTTACAGGTGTTCAAGACTTATTCATTCCAGCTTCAGCAATGTGGCCGAGAATAACAGGTGGATGTTCGTCATTAACACAATCGGAAATGTCAACATCAATATTTAATATACAAACATTAGATTTTGACCAGACGACTCAGGAGTTTGCACAGATGCAAATCGTGTTGCCTAGAAAGTGGAACAATGGAACGATTACAGCTACGGTGTATTGGACAGCTTCAACAGGATCGGGTACAGTTCAGTGGGGAATTAGTGGTGGAGCGTATTCAAACGATGATGCTCTAACTGTTGCGTTGGGTACAGCACAAACATCAGACGATACGCTGATAGCAACAAACGATTTACATATAAGCCCTGCAACATCGGCCATAACGTTAGCCGGAACCCCTGCGGATTCTGATTTTTTAGCGATTCAGATTTCACGAAATCCAGCCAGCGATACACTTTCCGGAGATGCAAAATTATTAGGGATTTCTATACGGATAACAACAGACGCGGCGGTAGATGCTTAGACGTACATTTTTAGGATTACTTAGTTTAATTGGATGTAAAGACGAAGATATGTTATTAGCTCAGCATGGTATTTTAGGCGTTCCTCACGGCGGTGACACAACCCCTGATGGAAAACAAGTTTTTGTCTTAATGGGTGATTCTATAGGTAGGGGTAATTCAACTGCGGCTGGAACAACACCAACAGCCGGAACGGTATACCAATGGAATGCCAGCGGAAGCAGTGTTGATCAGGTTGGGGCTAGTGATTTATTAGAAGTTCAAGCAGCAGGAACAACTGGTTCTCCGTGGCCTAGATTTGGTATTGATTACTATAACGCAACACAGAAAAAAGCAACGTTTGTATGCACTGCAATAGGCGGTTCAGCATGGTATAGCAATAGCGCTGGTGATTCATGGTACACCAATGGATCATTATACAGTAACGCAGTAACCAAAACAAACAATGCGTTGGCCGCAATGAAACTAACTCGTGTAAAGGGAGTTATTATTGTTTTAGGGATTAACGATGCAATGGGTGCGTTAGGTTTAGATTTAACCTATTTAACATCACTTATAACGAGAATAAATTCTGATTTCTTCAGCCCGCGTATTTTTGTTAGTATCCCTGATAAGGATGCTGCAACTAGTGCTGTTCAACAAAGACTTTTTACGCTCCGGGTAATGATAAAATCATTATCCGTAACCTACAATAATGTTGAGGTCGGAGGTAATATACATTCGATTCGTACGTGGGATTCAGCAACTTATTTTCAGGGCGATGATGTTCATTTAACTTTTGATGGGAATGAGTTACTTGGAACTATGTTGGCAAGACAGGCCGACTTAGCAAATACAAATACTTATGATAAGTTAGCAAGGTCTATAGTTTGTAACATGTTCACAACACTAAGCAGCGCAAGAGAAAGTCTTATAAATAATTTTATAGTTGCTCAACGTGCAAAGGGAAACATACCTTTGCTTGACAATTTTTATCTGTTCAAAAACAGTTCTGTGCAGAATGCGTCGGTGAATTGGGGATTTACAGCTGATACAGGTACGGCAACAGGAGCCACTTTCAATACCAACGCATCATTAGAAACGGATGGATCAACTAATAGTATTGCGCTTCATGCGCTTACTCTAAATACAAATGATACGGCGAATTATGACTCAGATCATTTTGAGATGGTTAGAATTGCTGATAATAATGCGGGGGCAGGTGTGGATGGTACGATGTATGGAATAAGATGTACGGCAACCGGTGGATTAATAGACATTGCACAAACATCATCAAATACTATTTATTATAGGGTGTCTTCACTAACCACAAAAACATGGAGCGGGGGAGATACACACTTTAACAGCAACACACTTTACGGAACGGCTAGAAAATCAGGCGTAAATGACCTAATAAAGAACGGGGTTGTCGTTGACCAACAGACAATAGCAAACCTTGCTTTAGGAGCTAGTTTAGGTGGAATAAGGGCAGGTGGTCGAAATAACAACGGGACCATTGATAGCCGTCTTGCCATTGAGTTTCAAGCATACGCTTCTGGAAAATATACCGGGTTTGATATTCTCGGATTCTATAATGATTTGGAAATCTTACTTGCTGGATGGTAAAACAAAAAAAACAAATATGAAACGACTCCTATTCTTACTTCTAATCATCCCGGCACTTGCTACGTGTCAGACAATACAGAAAAAACCAGGCGTTGACATTATCATTGTCGATGGGCCTACGGTTCCGCCTGATTCTATTCCTTGCGCGTGTAAAGATGGTGTTGATGGTAAAGACGGCGCTCAGGGTCCGATTGGATTGACGGGGCCGAAAGGTGACAAAGGCGATCCCGGTATTCAGGGCATACAAGGAATAGCAGGGCCGGTCGGGCCGATGGGTCCACAAGGGTTACCGGGCGTTTGTCCTTCTTGTCCCACAGGCGGCACAGGAACAGCAGCAAGGGCGCAATTTGACGTGTATAGCTTTGGCGCAAAGGGTGACGGGGTAAACGATGACTCCCCGGCCTTCAACGCTGCTTTCATTGCCGCAAGAAACGCTAAGGGTACATTGGTAATCCCTCCAGCTTCAAACTTCTTCAGGCTCAATAGCACTATTAATATCGTTCCAGACGCTTCTAATCAGGTGTGGGTTGATATTAAGGCAAAGGGCCGAGCCGGTGAAATTAGGTATTTTGGTCCATCTAATACACCTGTTTTCAAGATCATTGGTTTAAAGGGGTCTTTTTGGGAAGGGCTGAATGTGGCTATCGAAAGCGGCAGGTCGGGGGTTCAGATATTTGATATTGACACTACCGTACCGGCAAATTCAAGTTCCTTCAATACCTTCAAGACTTTTTATCTAAACTTAGGTAACGGGCAAAACAACATCGGTATAAGGACCGGGGCGATTTCAGCAGGAGGCGCGGATATAAGCAACTACAACTTCGAAAACATGACCGTATTTGGTGGTGCTTCGGCCGGAAATCCGAACGTATCAATCCCCGGTCAATACGCTTTCCAGAACCTGGGTGAGAATACTCTATCCATGGTTTGGTACGGCGGATTTGTAGCTTTCTGTGATAGAGCTTATTCTAACAGGACACCTGACGGAAGCAATCGCGGTAACGGGTCGGCCATGTTCTACGGGCTTGGTGGATCTCAAAACAACATAGATTTTGAATTTGCATGGGAACAAGCCTACATAATTTCCGGAGGACGTTGGGAAGGTGGTAATAAGTTTCTAAGGGTAAGCGATGGAGCCTATTCATCAATCGTACTTCAGGGATTAGTAATTCACGACTACAAAACAGACAACCAGATTGAGGCTAATATGGCCACCAGTTTGACATTGCAAGGCGTTCAAATCAGTAAGACATACGGAGGCTTGTATAACAATTGCATCTCTCTAAACTCAAACGGAAGAAACGCGGTATTCAACATGCAGAACTGTGCGCTCAGTTGTAACACTCCCTACACGAAAACAGGAAATACACTTTGGGATATAACAGTTTTGGGGGTTTCAAAGCTTGACGGAGTTTGGAGTAACGGTTTTTTCAATAACGAAATCGGAATACGAAAATGAATATAGATGACATCCAGCTACGTGATCTGGTAGTAGCCTTGATAGTTTCATGGTCGCTAGGTATAGGGTTTTCAAGCCTATTAATCTGGGTTATTAACCGACACTTCAGACAGCAGGATGTTAAGGAGAGTAAGATGGATAAGTTCATTGAGATTGCAAACGAGAACCTAACAGAATTACGGGTTATCACTCAGGTTCACGATGCAGAAATCTCAAACATAAAAGAACAGGCAAGGGCGGATTTTATGATCAAGTATAATAAACATAAATGACACCTTCAGAAGTAGCTCTGCAATATATTGGAAAGACTGAGAAACCTGGTAATTCAGGATTCACAGATGAAGACTTTGAAAAAAGAATGCGGGCTGTAGGGTTCCAAAAGGGTCATGCGTGGTGTGCTTATTTTGCTGAGTTGGTTTTTAAGGAGGCATTTCCGGCAAAATTCTTTGAATTAGATAGGCTATTTTCCGCGTCAACGGTGCAAACATTTAAAAACTTTCGTGATGCCGCATACTTAATTGGATATGCGCCTCAGCCGAACACGCTTGTAATATGGCAATCCTACAAAGAAGGAAAGCCACTAACAACCGGACACGCTGGAATAGTTTCAAAAGTAACAAGCAGTTGGGAGTTTGAAAGTGTAGAGGGTAACACTAATTCAGAAGGAGGGCGCGAGGGTTTTGAAGTGGCTGTAATGCATCGTAAGGTTTTGGCAGAAGTAAAGAACGGTTTGAAAATACTAGGATTTATACAGATATGAAAACACTTTTTAAAAAGTCGAAGTTCTGGACGCGTGTTAAGGACACATTTGCGATAGGCGGTGTATTAGGTCAACTTGGAATGGAGCGATACCAGACAAACCACGAGGTGCAATTCTGGATCGGTATAGGTTCACTTGGGGCATACCTAATAGGTTTGTGGATGGAAGATAAAAATAACGATGGTATTGTCGATTTATTTGAAGATGAACAAACAAAATAAACTATGAAAACAAAAAAATGGTATCAGTCGGCTACGTTTTGGGTTAACGCTATTGATATAGCTGTTATCCTGGCAGACAAGTTTTTCCAATTGAACGTGTTAAGCCTAGAGGCGCACGGTATTATCCTGGCGGTGTTAAACATTGCCTTGCGTCTATTCAAGACTGACAGCGCAGTAACCCTTTAGCCTGAGCCAAAGGCAGGCTTTAGAGAAGGCCGGGCAGGTTACAGCGTTCGGCCTTGCTTTATACCCGATTGGGTATGAAACTATTAGTTAGTACCAACTTTATACCCGAACTGATATGAATTACTGGCAATATCTTAAAAAAAATAGATTGTGGATGATTAGCGCTATCGTTATTCTATTTGCATTAATCTACGGGGCTGGATACTTTATGAATGTTGATTCGATTACAGAAGCAAAATATCTGGCTTTTATCGTTGGTATTCCCGTTCTGGTTTTCATTATTGGGAACTACATAAAGTTTAAACAGAGATGAGCCTACTACTATTCTCCATCGCTGTTATTTTTTACACGATCTCACAGGCGTGTCAGCATGGAAAATTAGGATGGGGTTTATTTTGGTCTAAGGATTCATGGAAAAATAAATACAAATTAAATCATGTCGGTTTTGTTAAGGCTCCGAACACCTGGTACTACCGAACATTCGAGATAAGATACAAAGAGAAGTTTCCTTTTTCGGCAACTTTACTGGTAAGCCTTACGGACGGATATCATCTAACGCAGTTCTTTTTCAAAGCATTTTTAAGTACGTCTTTTGTGACTTACTCAACACTTTTCGGCCTGTATGATGCGGGCCTTTATTTTGTCTTGTTCGGAATTATATTCTCGATCACTTACAAAATAATAACCTGATGAGCAAAGATACTAATGCTGATTTAATCAGACAGTTCATTGTAGCAAATCCGACTATTACGGCTAATAAGACATTAGCGCGTGAGCTTATTAAGGCTTACCCAGATAAATTTAGTGATCTTGAAAAAACAAGATTCTTAGTAAGGCGTGTTACCGGATCAGCAGGTCGTGTTTTCAAAAATCCCGAACTTAGGCGATACAAAATAACATCAGATAAAAAGGTGTCTTCATTCAATTGGCGCGATCCTATAAAACCGTTACAGGAACTTAAAAAAGTTTTCGACAAAGGCAAAGGTAGCCAGGATAAGGCTAAGTGGAAAGTGAAAACCGATGGAGAGATTTGTGTTATCGTTGTCGGAGACTTGCACGCCGGATCGTGGGCTACAGACTATGACCAACTCGTAGCAATCACGGAGGAGATCATAAACATACCGAATCTTTATGTAATTCTTTGCGGTGATCTTTTACAGATGTCGATAAAACTTCGTGGTGTATTGGAGGTTTCTGATAACGCTTTACCCCCAAAGTGGCAGTTCTATTGGCTAGAATCTTGGTTAAAAGATATTAAGCACAAAGTAATTTGCTCCACATGGGATAACCACTCGGTAATGAGGGAGGAGGTTGCTACAGGATTCTCAAATTATGCCGACATTTTCCAAAGACACACAATTTACCACGACAACATCGGACATATAGATGTATGCGTAAATGACCAGATTTACAAGATTGCTGTTGCTCACTTCTTCAGGGGCCGGACAATGTATAACCCGTGTCATGGTCAAATGAGATACATGAGAATGACCTCCAATGATCGGGAGATTTGCATAGCCGGAGACAGCCACGAACCGGGGATAATGGTTTACAATGAGGGTGGATCGAGCAAGAGAATAGCTTTAAATTGCGGATCAATACAGAATGGTGGATACGGTAAAAGGTTCTTTAGCCTAGTGAATAGCCCCGTTTTCCCTTGTTTTACGCTCTCTGAGAAAACTCACGAAGTTACTCCGTATTGGTCTGTTAAGGAATGGTTAAATAAATGAAATACCCACTAGTATATTGCATTTGGGAAGACATTCAGGGGTCCGATAGTTCCTGGAAGTCTGTAGATGATGCGATACACTGGAACGACACGGAAAGCTCCCTTGTTCATCAGGTAGGATTTCAATTAGATAAGTCGGATGAATACGTCATTTTGATTGATAGCTTCTTTCCTGAGCAAGATTTAGTGGGAACGGTTATAAGAATACCAATAGGGGCTATCCGAAAGATGAAGGTGATCGAGTATAAAGATTATGTATGAGAACGCTATTAGGTATATTTTTATGTGCTTTTCTATACATGACTAGTCAGGCTCAAACCTTACGCGCTGGCAGGTCGTTGGGTGAATTGTGGATGCATAACATGAACGTAAGGGAGATAACCGTTAATAAAGAAATAATCTGCAACACGCAGCAGGTAATTTGGGGTAACTCAGCCGATACGATAGGATTCTATTTCAACAATAAAGAAATATACTTTTGGCCAGCATATGACCGGAATCTTACCGAATGGATTAGAACGCACTCAAAGCCTGAAGATCAGTATTTTTTAATGCAGGACAAAACAGGATTGAGGTACACCGTTAGAAGATACTCGACAGATCAGTCATTTTGTTTTATTATCGTCAGTCATGCGCCAAGTACCTTACCGTCTTATATGTTTGGGTTCGGTTTCAAAGTGTGTGATTAATTTCAGAATCTCACAATAGAATAATGCACCCCGACCCCAACCTGAACCGGCCCGGGCCAACCTACTCCAATATAAGGCCCAATTGAAACACGCTTTTTGGCTTGCTTGTCTGCTTTACGGTATAGCTTTTCAAAGTTCGATGCCTGACCCTGCCACATATCGCATGTCGCGATTTGCGAAACCATTGCCGTATCCTTTTGCGCTAAGATTTTACGGAAAGACCCCACAAGTTCCGTGGCCCGATCTTCCAACTTATGGATTAAGGTGTCTTGAACAGCGATAATAGTATCTTTTTGGATTGTGGAGGCTATAAAACGGGCACAGATCGTGTCTTCATGTGGGGTGATAGGCTCTAAAACGGGCAATTTAGCGGTAAGTATTGCCAGACGCGTTTTAAGGCGATTTACGACACTTTCGTGAATAGCCTTGTCTACGCTCATTTGGTCCTCTAATCGTTTAACCACGCTATCAGCCTTAAGAATTTCAGCCCGTTTCACTTCAATGACTGCCTGAAAGCGTAGATTCTCCCTGAGTCGGTTGTTTTCCTGATTCTTTGCTGACCTCCACTGAACACAATTCAGCACGAATGACACCCCGAAAAGGAGAATCAGGATGGTTATTAGTCGGTTACTGGTTTTTGTTGTCATGGCTAGTTTGTTTTGTATCCGATGCAGTGAATAAATAATCCATCAGGATCTATCATAACTCTATCATCAAAAAATGAAATAGGCCAGTGAGTACATACATAATCAAGTGCCGCTCCTTGGACATTATCAGGTACAATAGTTATTCTATAACGTGGTTTCATTTGTCGGTTATTTTAAGGGATTCAAGATATCGGTGATAATATTTGTCATTGGGGCAATTCTTTTGAAGCAATTCCAATAGTTTGTTATTCTGTGAGATTGCACCGGCTTTAAAGTCAACTATGGCAAACCTGTCATTGTCGAGATTACGTGCATACCCTTCCGCGTCCTTCTCAATCTGAGCTTTAAGTTCGTTGTTCATGGTTGATTAATTTTATTGATGCGGTCAAGATATGCTAATGTTTCCGCCATCGTTAGGTCAATATCACTACTGCCAAACGAATACAAATCAACATTATCTTTTTCAACGTAGATGGTATATTGATCGGGCCACATCTGAAAGTTGATTTGGTACTTATCGGAGTATGCTATAATCCGATTTAAAAGTGCTGTTCTTATTTTCATTTTTCCTGATACTCTAAGTTTCCAATCTGTCATCAAATCCGGTGTATGTTCTTTACTCATGGCTCTCATAATTAAGTCTATCCAATTCGGCGGCAATCAGTGCCCCTGCTATTATTAACCTCTCGGAGTAAGATTTATCGCATATCTTATTCCAAATGGTTTTGTTCCAATCTTGAGGGCATTGATGATACCTAATTTTTGGAACGTCGATTAACCTCATAGCTGCGTTTCTTAATTGGTGGTTGTGATTTTCCCTAACATCACGTTCAGGTGTACGTCCGTGCTTCTTTATTTGCTCGTTGCGCTCTTCTTCGATTAATTCAATTCCTGTTTTACTCATGGCTTTTTGATTTAGAGGTTAAAACTTCCTTTAGTCCTTCTAATCCTGGAGGCTGCCCAACTTTTGGCGAACTGAAAAACAATTCCAAGTGGTGGACATACTTTTGAATGGCTTCCCGCAACTCCGCTATCTCTTTGTCCTTTTCAATAGCTATTTGATGAAGCGATTCTGCAAGATCTGATTCATGCTTTATCTCCTCATCTTTCTCTTTCCTTATTGCGTCCGCCATTATGAAAGCGGCTTCTTTAGCATATTCTTGTGGAAGGTTACCCCGCCAAAAACCTATCATTAATTCGGCGCTGTGATGCCCGTGATTCTTAGCAACCTGCTCTTTCGCTTGCGTCCAGTGTTCTTCGTTTGTCATAGGTTAAAAATTAAACGTCCATTAATCGTAAAATATCACCCTCAACATTCTGTAGAATAACACCAAGTGAATAGCAATGGTCATGCTTTGCTTTGTTCTTTATGGCGGCTATTTTATTCCAAAATGCTTTGGAGTGTTTTCCTCCGTACATTGGTTCAAAATTCAGTTTCTTTGTTTTCATATTTTCTCAAACGATTTAATGTAGGCTAAAATCTCTTCTTCAGGTGCCTCCGGGTATGCATCCAAAAACAGTTTTCTCCGGGCCGCGTTAATCTTTTCAATGTGGGCATTTAGGGCGGCAGCCTTTTCAAGTTCGCTGGGTTCTCTTACCTCTACAGGTTTGGGCCTCCATCCTCCGTTCTCCTGAATCTCTTTGCGGCTCATTGGAGGTATAGCGTTTACTGTTGATGCCTTTTGTACTGCTTCATACCATTCGTTAAGCCTCATTTTGCGCTCTTCTCCGGTTAATACTGGTTCCTGTTTTACAGGTTCAACTGTCTTACCTTCCTGCGCTTTTTCCCACCAGTTTTTCTTTACCTTGTCAGGAGTTATCTTTAAGATCTTATTGTAAACGTGTTTCCGGTGCTCTGACATTGGGATACGTTCAAAGGTTGGTTCTGTTATCCCTAGAACAAAAACCTTTCTTGCTGTTTCTTCAAACGTCTTTGGAGAATGATGCATACTCGCTTGCTCGTGCCAGCGTTCATCTTCTATTAATTCAATGTACCAATCGGTGAAGGATTTCATTTTATTCTCCAAATTCTGGTAACCCCGTCAACTGTACGTTTTGAAAATTTCATCCCGTGATTGCGAGCGTAATTAATTGCTGAGTTGTAAACATTCATAGCGTTTAACCCTTCAAGGCTAAAACTGTCTCCAACTTGCATTTCTCCAAATGGGTATTTTGCTATACCACTCCCAGAACCTTTAGGATGTGGAATGTCTTTTTGTATCTTTATCATGGTATAAATATACAAATACAACAAACTAACAATCAACAATAATATTATATTTATTTTTAACCCTTGAAATTACCCTAAAAACAGTGATTCAAGAGCCTAAGAAACGGAAGGAAAGGAGGCAGGAAACAAGTTTATCCCCTCCCCTCAAAGGAATAAACTCATTACCCTAACCATTCAATCACCTGAAGTTTCCGTATAGTCTTTAGTATGGCTCATGGGGCATCAAGTTGCCAACGCTACCCATGATTTTGTAGGATCACAAATGCCGCCTATCAGTACGCTTTTAATCGTTGGTTGTCGATAAGGGGCATAACAGAGCAGAACCCCGTCAAAAGCCCTTGTTTCGGTCATGCAAGCTGTCAGAGCAACAGACGGCCCTGTAGTGCGAAAGGCCGTTAACGAGAAAAGCCTCAATTCATTGGGGCACTACTCCCGCCGAATTAAGGCTTTTAAATGTCTTTGTAGAGACTGATACAAAGGTAGTGCAAATCAGTAATATTTCAAACTTACAACATATCAATCAAAGAATCAACTCTCAAGTATCGAATAAATATCGTCCCTTATTTTTCGAAGTTTTTTAACCTCCTGAAGGATCTTATACCCTTCGAAGTAAAACCCATACCAGGTAAAAGAATGGTCAGTATGCCACATAAACGACCTTGTAGGGTAAGCAATCATATCCAGATACCAATACCGGCGCTGCCTGAGTCTATTGTCCCTTAGGTTAATCTCTCGCGTGATGCCGTGGATAGATCGCTGCAATACTGTTCTGTCCTTATTTTCGCTGTATTGTGTCATACCCGGTCTAGTTTATCGGTCTGCATTAACGGATTTCTCCAAGATTCAATACTTCGAATATTTTAAGCACGTATTCAGGATCGGTTCCCGGATCATCAAACCATTTGGCATCCTGGTCGTTCTCAGGTAGGGCGAAATGAGCGCGCATAACAGTCTCCCGGAGTAGATTCCTAAGGTTGTCAACGTCCTCCGTGGTGTCCAAAAGCGGTATGTATGACTGCCCTACCTTACCGAATAATTTACCTTTGTATTCCATATCAAAACAAATTTTTATCTTTTAAATTAAAGCCTCCGTGGTGGGGCCGACTGCCCCTGCTACCTGCTACTTTTTAAGCTATGTTCCCTATGTCAGGTGCTTTTCCACGGTGGCTGTTTTGTCTATCCTTTTTGACTAAGAAGATAATCAGGTTCACAAATGCCCATTCAGTATCGTTCCGGTATGTCAGTTGGGCGTCATAGTCGTTCAATGTACCTTGGATGTATTCCAAAATATCTTCTTCTGATTGTATGTCTTCAAGTTTCATTTCTTTACTGAATCAGAAAGAACATCTTTCATAAACTCATACATACCAACCTGTTTATAGTTTTTCCAGTCTTCACGCTCGTTCTGTTCGTACATTTCTGTTAATTTATCCCAATGTAATGATAGGCGATGCCACTCAACTGAAAGCGATTTTAACTCACTAACTCGCTCCCTCCATTCCGGTACGGCCTTAAATAATTTATAGCACCTGCCGAAGTCATCAGGGTCATAAGGATGGTTAGGACTTGGTTCTTTTTGCCCCATAAAATAAGCCCATATTGATTTAGAACTCATCCCAACGTGTCCGTGAGTTATCCACCAATTAGCCCTTTGTTGTTCTGATAGTTCAGGAACTTCAGGTTCCTTCCATGTTGGAGGGCAGTTCTTATGAATTTTATTAAAAGCTGTCATCATTGCCGTCATCATATCAATTTCAATCGGATATGTCATAACCTGACTTCTACCGCAATGCGTACAAAATAGGTTTTGATTCCTAATGGTGGTGTGTTCTATTTTCTTTTTCATACTTTCAGATTTTCAATTAAACAAACCCTTACAGGATAGACCAATTCACCCATTACATTACGTCTTTTGGGCTTTAGGAACTCCTCACAAGTCACTACGTCAATGCCTACTTTCTTAACCCTTAGCACTTCATCATCTAATTTATGCCGAACTACATCACCGACTTTCATCACCATTTTTTAGCAGCCAAGAAAAAACATACACTGAAGGAAGGAAGGAAGATTAAAATTAGTACGATCCCGGTTTTCATTTGATCCGACTTGTCAAACGTTTTGTCTAGCCATCCCTGAAAGTCGGGCCAGAAAGCAAGCGACCATATTCCAAGGATAAAAGCTATCACTATTTTGATAGGAGGGCCGATTATGGACCATAGAGTTACAGTGTCTTTCCCGTAATTCTTTTCGAAATCTATATGCTTCATAGTTTTAAAGTTTAGGTAAACCAGTGCCCCGCAAGTCCCAAACAAATCGTTATGTGCAATGTTCCTCCTCCGAATACAAGCCGAGGCCGGAGGCCAAATACATCGGCTGGTTTTGGTTTTTTTGCCATAATTAACACCTCCTTTCTTTATTTTAATTTTACTTCGTCATTTGTGAGCCACTTATGGCTGTTCATTTTCATTCCATCTTTCATTGTTATATCTGAAAGCATTGCCGGAATAGAATATGATTTAACAATTGCCTTGCTTCCTTTCATTCCATCCATATGGTCAACCAAAACCTCAACCTCTGAACCCTCTTTTATTATTGATTTTTTAGCGGTGTCAGAGGTAAAGTCAATGCTAAAAAACTCTTTCAGCTTTTCATTGGTTTCAGTAAAATTACCTTCAGCTTCAAGGCTTTTTTGCACTGCCCAATCTTTTAAATCAGGGTCATTGTAAACTCTCCTTGCAAGTTCTATGATTTGATTGTAGCCGTGCATTAAGTTGGCTAAATTTTGTTTTGATGATGATTGTGCCATAATTATTTAGTGTTAGGTAAGCCCCTCCCTGCTTTTTAGTTTTAATAATGTACTCATCCGAATTGCTGTTTAAATTTAGCTAAATATTCATCACGAAGCCTTACAACTATTTCAGTCTGTTCCAAAAGCTCCTCCTCCCACTCAGAATCTTTCTCAATCTTAATCCTGATCATCCTTTTTTCTTCTGGAACCGGGTAAACTAATCCATTATCAGACATCCGTTGTGTCTCAACCAGGTAAGCAGCTATTTCCCAATAAGGAAGCCCTGTAAGGTAGCAGTACATCTTAGCCTGACATTCCTCATCTCGGCTAACGCCTTTCGTAAGGTAGTTAATCCAGCCCTCCAAAGTGACGGGGCATTTGAAGTCTACCCCATTAACACCAGGAACTTTCGCGTCTGTCGTACCACCACAGTCACCCTTTCGGAGCCACTCGCCACGTTCAATATGTCCCGTAACGTAAGTCTCGTAATGGTTGAAAGCATGGTACTCTCCCATCTTACCGTGTTCTGTCTGCCAGCTTCCGGTATCGTCCGAGAATCGGAAGTACATTGCTATGGCGAGTTGCTTTGCATAGGTAGAGATTCCAACCATGCCATCGCCCTTTAGTGGAAACATAACCCCACATTTGGAGCCTGTTATAAGTCCGTGTCGTTCTTCGCTGAAGCTCATTTCGTAGACTTTATGCGTAGGGCCTCAGTTGACTCACCAAATGCTCTGACCTTTGCCACATAGATAGTGACTGGCTTACCCACCCAATCTTCAATATAGGGTGAGTCCAAGTTACGAGAAATAATCTTGCAGTTTGTCTTATTCAGGATCATTGGTTTCTTTGCGCCCTTGATTTTTGCCACAATACACGTTTCTTCCTTGACACTCTTGCCATCGAAGCATTTCACGACTTCATTAGCAACAGATTCTATCATTACGGAGAGTTCTTGACCTGGTTGGAGGTCGTGTGCCCCGATGTAGTTTGGATTAGTTAGTTTTTTCCAGTGCGTAACCGAAGTTTTTTGTTCGTTCATAGTAGTGAGAATAAAATAGTTAAAGCCATTATTAAAACCGTCCAGTTAACCCACTTTTCGGTTGTAGCTTCGGAGGTGGTGTCTTTCATGTTAAAATAGTTTCGGTTTGTTTTTCAAGTCATTAATTTCCAGTTCCAGAGCTACACACCGGGCAAGATACCAGATGAAAGTATTCTCAGGCTCTTTGTTGTCTAGTTCCAGGATGTTGTAAGCAAACATTTCCTCGTTGTTCTCCATCGTGTAGACTTCACATTTGAGGTCATGGAGGGCGCACTGTCTTTCGATAGCGTCACGGTCTGATTTCCCAGCTTTTACAATCATAGTTCGTTGTTCATTGCGGCCATTAATAGTATAACATTCTCTCTTATTGGAGTAAGGTCAGTTTCAAAATCACCGCTATAAGTATATCTTTCATTTTGATTGTCAGATATTCCCCAGTAAACTACTTCCATACCATAACTAAAAAGTTGGAAAAATTTATCCTTCTCAAAAATTGAACATAACCCACCTGCGACTGTTTCAGTCTCTCTGTATGGAATATGACCAGTCTCAAGGCACTTGAAATAAAAATCCAGATAAGGCGTTTTCTTTTTCATAACAATTCAGGGGCTAAGGTGTAATTAACTGATTCGTTCCATGTCCAGTAAAGGTTAAGCATTTCACCGGTAAACTCATGCTTTGTGCCGTTCTCACAGTTGTAATAACTCACTCCATTACGGAGGTCTTTCCATCGCTGTTCAGGATCGCTTGCGCAGTCAAAGTCTGCCATAACCTGGAATAATGATTTGTTTGGATCGGGTATAAACATTGCTATAGGTTTTAAAATTCCGCTGGCCTTGCTTCGAATTTTTTAGGATCTTGTTCTCCCTTAATTGGTCCTACGCTATCCCACACAAATCCATATTTTGCAGCAAGCTCCTTCCAAAATTCATTTGCTCGTTCTTGTTTATCCAAGCCGCTCCAATAACTTCCAAACTTCATAACAGGAGTATTATCCTGAGAAATAGATCTCATTTTATCAAACTCCTCATTTGTCATTTCGTAATTTTTCATATTAATCGTTGTTTTCGTATTTTTCACGTTCGTAATGTGCATTTAATTCAAGTTGTTCTATGAACTCACAGCGTTCCCGCCATTCGTCTGAAGATACTTTTACGGTCCCCTCTTCAACATCTTTAAGAAGTGCGTTCTCTTCCGTTTCTTTTAGTCGGGTGTAAAAGCGTTCTGGTTCGTGAAGTTGATGGCCTACTCCGTGGTAAACAGGGTCTAGGTTGTTTGTGTATGATTGGCTCATAATATTGGGAGTGGTAAGTATTTCCGGCAAATATCTGCGGTAGCTTGTTGGTTGGCTTTTCGGGCTGTTTGGCGAGCAGCAGCAGCATAAGCAGCAGCATAAGCAGCAGCAGCATAAGCAGCAGCAGCATAAGCAGCAGCAGCAGCATCAGCATCAGCAGCATAAGCAGCAGCAGCAGCATCAGCAGCATAAGCAGCAGCAGCAGCAGCAGCAGCAGCAGCATCAGCAGCAGCAGCATAAGCAGCATTCAACTCATCACGTGTTGCAACCCCCTCACCGAATTTAATAGCCATATCTATAGCGTCCGTGCTTCGCTTGTCTTTCATTAGATGCCTGACTGTATTAGCGCAATGACCTTTTGCTAAAGTCAATAACTGAAAGTCATAATTACTAGATCTTCTATATAGCCAAAGCATCCAATCCCCACGAGGGCAAGTATTCCAAGCGTTCTCTAATGTCTGATCGCCTACCCATTCAATGGCTTGTGAACAGGCGTTTAATTTTTTAAGCTGATCTTTGATTGGTTGCATAGTGTTTCTGATTAAGCGATAGCCCTTAAAGTTCTTTTAGTTGGAGTTCCTACCCTATTGTATGAAACTAAAGTAACCGAATTACCAGTATGTAGTTTTTCAATATCCTCAGGGGTAATTTTATGACCACCGGAAACCATTTCTTCAATAGTGGATTCAAAGGTTGAACTTGTGAATGTCGCTCCGCTGATTTCAGTTACTCTGATTTTGATATTTGTGATTGGTTGCATAGTGTTTCTGATTGATTACGTAACAAAGGAAAAGAAAGGTTTTCAATTATGCAAACTTTTGTTTGAAATATTTAATATATTTATTTTCAACGTTTGTTTGCATTTCTAAATTATTATTACGTGCTTTGGTCTATGGAAATGATAAAGAGTTCAGAAATAGCCAAAATGAAGTACGTAGTCCAGTGCTATGTATCTGATAAAAAGGGCATTGTCATGAGTATAGCTGACTTTACTCAGGATCAACTTGAATCAGCCTTTCAGAAAGCCTGTGAGTTTTACAATGATGTTCTGCCGGTGCCTGATAATGGACGTTATCAAGATTACGTATTATGAGGGTTTTAGTAGCTTGTGAGGAGAGCCAAGTAGTCTGTAAGGCGTTTCGTGAGCGTGGTCATGAGGCGTATTCGTGCGACTTGCAAGCGTGTTCTGGAGGACATCCTGAGTGGCATTTGGGTGAGGGTAGTGAGTGGGATTTAATTATTGCACATCCGCCATGTGACTACTTGACAGTGACCGGAAATAAATGGTTGAAAGATCAGCCAGCTAGAAAGTCAGGCGCACTTGTTGGTGCTGAGAGAAGAAAGGCAAGAGAGTTTGCAATAGCCTTCTTTATGATGATTGCTAATAAGAAATGTAAGAAGATATGTATTGAGAATCCAGTTGGTATAATGTCCACTGAATGGAGAAAGCCGGATCAGATTATACAGCCTTTTCAATTTGGACATCCAGAACCAAAGAAAACGTGTTTATGGTTACAGGGGTTGCCAAAGTTACAGGCTACCAATATAGTCGAACCGGAGTATACTATTAGTAAATCTGGTAAGCGCCATGCAGCATGGTATTACTCGCCATCACCAACTCCAGAGAGAAAGAAGAATAGAAGTAAAACGTTTAGGGGTATTGCAAAAGCAATGGCAGAACAATGGGGATAAAAAATATGACTATAACAGTAACAGACTTTGAAAGAATCACCGGGATCAGCCGCCACACGGTTTACTCCTGGATTTACCGGCAGAAGATGCCAGCCGGAATAGAGCTTGCGCCCTCATTAGGCAGCAGTAAAATGCTAGTCGTAAAGAAAGCAAGCCCGCATTTTGAGAAGATTCAAAAGGAACTTGTATGATCACCATTTCAAAAAATCTAAAGCCATGACACAAAAAGAGAAGTTTAACGACACTGTTTCTATTCTGGTTAAGGCGTATTTGAATGAAACACTAGTCCATGGTAGTTGTGTTGCCTGTGCTGTAGGTAATATAATTGCTGATAAGTGTGGGTACAAATATGTTTCAGTAGGCTCATTATACTCACCTCAACTGAGATGGAAAGATAACGTACCTCAACGATGGATCGATGGTTTGAGTAATGTAGTTCAAAGTGACCAAACCATAGCAACTGGATACACCGTCAAAGAACTATCTGTAATAGAGAGAGCTTTTGAATGTAGCAGTTTTGGTGAAAACGATGATGAGTGGATGTTTAATGGGTTGATGAATGTTGTTGACGTTCTTGCCGAAATCCACGGAATAGATCTAACCGAAAAAGAAGAGGCTAAAACCCTTTTTGTAAAAGCATGAAAGACTCCCGCCTATACATCATCCTTTTTATAATTGTTCTGGTAATCACTATCCAGGTAACCGCACAAGGACAATCATTCTACGGGAACCGCTACGACAAAGGCCGTACAACCCAACTGAACACTAAAACCGTAGCACAGAAGAAGTTAACGGTTTATCAGAAGCACTCATTACTCTACAAAATACGCAGGGATGCAAATCATAATCGGAAAAGAAGGAACTTCGCTAAATCTAAGACAAGATGAAGAAAGCGATTATAGTTGATGTTGACGGTACATTAGCCAAAATGAACGGCAGAGGCCCGTTTGAATGGTCCAGAGTCGGAGAGGACAAGGTTAACGAGCCTATAAAGAATATTGTTAACGGGCTTAAAAAGATGTATGATGTCATCATTTTCTCTGGCCGTGACGGATGTTGCAGGACTGAAACAATCAATTGGCTTTATGAGAATGGCATCAAATACGATAAGATTTTCATGCGCGAGGCTGGAAACAACGAAAAGGATTCAGTAATAAAACGCAGGCTTTACGATACTTACATCAATGGCCAGTACGACATACAATTTGTTTTGGATGACAGAAATCAGGTGGTTGATATGTGGCGCAAGGATTTAGGATTGACTTGTTTACAAGTAGACTACGGAGATTTTTAAAGAAAGACAGCCGCTTAAGTGGGAGAAGGGTTTCGGCTAAAAATAGAACCCTTTGCCTGACACTGTACAATTAACGAGGCGTTCAAGTCACGCCTACAACCGAA
>JAGVCW010000027.1 GCA_020059045.1 Minisyncoccota bacterium
AGTCCTGTATACGCTTGACGGCGTCGAGTGGAAAAGCCTGGGATTCGTGGAAAAAGATGAATTTGGTAGCAAACATTTTGAAATACCGATAGAGGAAGCATCAGAATGGGAAGAGATTTCAAAAATACAAATTGGTATCCAGAGTGTACCGGTGATAGATGATATCGCGCCGATTATCTACATTGACTCTGTCTGGATTGAGACTGAGTACGAATATACAAATCAAGACGGCGAATCACAGCTAGCGAATGTCGCAAGTGGCATCACCGATATTTTTGGAGGAGAAAATAATGAAGTCATTCCGAAAGAAGATGACTATGGTATAGAAGAAGACACAGAAGAGGAATTATTAGAAGATGAACCAGAAGAAATACTGGAAGAAGAACTACTGGAGGAAGAAATCCCACAGGAATACGTGGAGCCGGTGCCTCCTTCGCTTCCTCTGTCAGCGAGAAGCTTTTCAAAAGAAATTGTCCTTGACCCTAGAGCAACACATCGTTGCGTAGCATCTCCGTTTAATATTGATATTTCTGGAAGAAGCCCATTTTCCACGGACATTTCACTTAAAAAAACTCCTGAGGAAGAGTATGAAATAGAAATAGGCGGGTTGCCAAGTGGTATTGATGTTACTTTCTCAAAGAATGACGACTATCTGTACCAGCCCGGTTCTAATGAAGACACCGTATCGCTTAGTATAGAAAATGAAAAAGGTTCACGCACGGGCAATTTCACTATTCCGATTGTTTTTACAGAAAAAGAAAAAAAAGATTCCTCGGTGATCTGTCAAATAAATATTATTAATTATGAGTGACACTTCGGAGTTATTAAAGATAAAAAAAAAGAACCGCACATATCTGATTGTCGCTGTAGTTAGTACTGTGACGACGGTTATTTTTGCGGGACTTTTTTTTTATTCACAACGTCTGGGGGTAATACTCGATCTTAAGAATCCGTACCCACTTATCGATCCTGCCCGCAATTTTGTTCCGCAAGAAAATTTTGCGGTCAATCTTCAGCCCTTGCGGGAGGAATTGAGGAAGAAGGCAAGTGATTTTGCTAGTGGTGGAAAGGTTTCAATCTATGTTGAATTTCTCAATAGCGGAGCAAATATCCACGTCAATCCGACCACGTATGTCTGGCCAGCTTCTTTGCCGAAGCTTGCACTAAGTATGGCGGTTATGAAAAAGATAGAGCGTGGTGAATGGAAACTCTCAAATGAACTCATTCTTACTCGGGGTGACCAAGAAGAAGGAAGTGCTTCAGATGTGGACGCGCTATGGAAGCACCCCATTGGTACGCGGTTTACCATAGAGAAGTTGTTAGAGGAATTGCTTAAGAATTCAGACAATACGGCCCACGGTATCCTTTCGCGCAACATGCATGCCGACGAAATACAGGTAATTCTTGATGACTTGGGTATGTCTGAACTTTTTAATGAGGAGGGGCAGGTAAACGCAAAAGAGTACTCACGCCTGTTTCGAGCGCTCTATACGGCAAGCTTTCTCACCCGCGAGCACTCCCAACTGCTTCTTACATGGCTTGACTCCTCGCTATTTAATGACTTTCTTGCAGGTGCCGTTCCAGAAGAAATCCCGTTTCCTCACAAATATGGATTGAACACAGAGCGCAGGGCATATGCAGACTCTGGCATTGTGTATATCCCTCGAGGGCCGTACATGATAACAGTAATTCTTGAGGGAGATCAGAGGCTTCTATATGAGATCGATGAAGTTCGCGCAAAGGCTTTTATGCAGGATATTTCTACATCGGTATATGAATATCTATCGAAGAATTAATATTATGAAGATACTCTCGCGTGTACTCAGTACGGTTCTCATCCTCGTGATGTTTCTTTCCGATGTGCCGCTTGGAGTAGTAGTGGATGTTGTAGAAGATAGGAATGTCGTCGATGTGCTATGGCAAGCGTACAAAAGCGGAAGTCTTGATGAGGCCCTTGGGCCCAACAAAGTCTATGCGGCAGATTACGACATCACCGAGCTTACAACGCTCGAGCATGACACGGGGAACGGTGTCCATAACTCATTAGTTCAAATAGACGCTACTCATTATATGCTCGCTTACTCTGGTGGTGGTAGTGACGCCTTTCTTACGACATTTTCCATGGATGGCTCGTACAACGTTACGGAGATTGACCAGATTGAGCACGATACTGTCCTTGGGCAATTTCCTTCGCTTGTCATGATAGATGCGACTAAGTTTGTGCTTGCATATTCTGGCAACGGCTCCGACGGCTTTATCAAGACATTCTCTATCGACGGCAGTTACGACAACATTACCTTGATAGACAGCTTGGAGCATGAAGTAACGCTCGGACAACATCAGTCGCTCGTTATGATTGATTCTACCCACTTTATGCTCGCGTACTCCGGTTCCGGCTCCGACGGTTACCTCTCTACGTTCTCTGTTGATAGTAATGCCGACAACATAACTATTATAGATACCATAGAACATGATACGACTCTCGGACAATACAACTCTCTCAAAATGATAAGCCCTACACGCTTTGTACTGGCCTACTCCGGTTCCGGCTCCGACGGCTTTATCAAGACATTCTCTATCGACGGCAGTTACGACAACATTACCTTGATAGACAGCTTGGAGCATGACACGACTATTGGGTTGTGGAACTCTACAGTACTAATTGATTCTACCCATCTGCTTCTTGCTTATTCCGGACCCGACACTGGAGCGTCGACGCTGTACGATGGTTTTTTAAAAACTTTCTCTTTCGATGGAAATGCTGACAACATTACCTTGATAGACAGCTTGGAGCATGATACAACTCTCGGACTCTATAACTCAATTAAGCAGATAGATAGCAACAATTTCCTATTAGCATATTCAAGCACCGACACTGGCGGAGCCGCTTTGTATGACGGCTTTATCAAGACATTCTCTATCGACGGCAGTTACGACACTATTACCGAGATAGACAGTGTTGAGCATGATACAACTCAAGGTATGTGGAATGACCTAATTTCTATATCTGAAACACACTATATACTTGCGTATTCTGGCAACGGTGCCGATGGTTACCTAACAACATTTAACGTTGAATTACCAAGCACCTTTGAGCAATCCGCTTATAGGATTTTTGATAATGCCGACTCAATGGATGTTGGTACAGCACTTGCAGCACAAGATACTGCCGCCACTCTTACAAGTACAGGCGATGCGTTCCGTCTAAGAATGCTTATCCATGTTGCCGCTGGACAACTATCTGCAAGTGAGCAGAATTTTAAGTTACAATTTGCAGAAAAAAGCGGCACGTGCGATACGGGATTCTCTGGTGAGAGTTACGCTGATGTTAACGGCTCGACCGTGATCGCGTACAACAATAACGCATCCCCCGCGGACGGGGATAACTTGACCGCGAATGCATCTGATCCGACAGACGGCGGGGATACCATTGTCAATCAGGATTACGAGGAAGCGAATAATTTTACCAATACCGTTGCAGCCGTTCCTTCGGGGCAAGACGGCAAGTGGGACTTCTCTTTGATTGATAACGGTGCAACTGCGAATACTTCATACTGCTTTCGTATTGTTGAATCCGACGGTACGCAACTCGATACTTATTCTGTCATTCCCGAAGTGATAATGGCCGCGAGCGGTGCTTCCGGGACGCTCACGTTTTCCATTTCCGATAACACAGTCGAATTTGGCACACTCACTTCATCTGACGATACATTTGCGGATAATTCTGGAGGAAACGCAACGGAGGTAGAGGCGCATACCATTACCGCTTCGACAAATGCTTCAAGCGGGTATGTCATAACGATAAACGGTACAACGCTAACATCGGCAGGAAACACCATAACTGCCATTGGTTCTTCAAACACAGCTTCTTCCATTGGGACTGAACAGTTTGGTTTGCGTATGACTGCAGCTGGTGGAAATGGTTCCGTAACTACACCATACGCCGCAAGTGGCTTTGCATTTGATACCGGAAGTTTTCCCGATCAGGTAGCGTCTGATGCTGACGGAGATGATGTAACCACGACGTACTCGGTGCGCTATCTGGGGAACATCGGCGCGACCACGGAAGCAGGAAGTTACAGCTCAACGCTCACGTATGTCGTTACAGCAGGATTTTAGTTCTCCACAGATATGCTATCCACGACCTTCATAAACGCATATAATAGATGGTGTTTCCGGCCGTGCTCCACTGAAGCATTTATTTTTTAAATTTAGCACCATAATTTATATGCAAAAGATTTCTTCTCGATTTCGTTTTATAACTAGCGTCAGTATTATTGTTGCTATGGTGTTTATGTTTGTGGGGGGGGTGTTGCCAAATACGGTATACGCGGCGTCGCTTCTAAATAAATCAGACACTATGTCGAGCCAGAAAGTGAGCACGGTGTCAAACCACACGATTGTATTTAGAACACCAACTGGGGCGAATGAATCAACAGACACTATCATTATTACTCTTCCTACTGGCTTTACAACAAATACTTTTGATTTTGCTGACGTAGACCTTGCTCACTCTGCAGGTAGTCAGGCAAACTGTACAGCACCAACATATACTAACGAAGAAACACTCGCTGGTACTGCGACTGGAAGTGCTTGGGGAGCAGCTCTTTCTGGCCAAGTGCTCACTTTGACCGCACCAACAGATGGTGTGGGTGCAGCAGCAATTGCTGCGGACGCTTGCGTACAGGTTCAGATTGGTACCAATGCAACAACTGGAGCTACGGGAGATACTCAAATCACTAACCACGCAAGTGCGGCAAGTTATACAATTGCAATCTCTGGTGCATTTGGGGATTCTGGAGACATTGTCATTAATGTTTTAAATGATGATCAGGTATCTGTCTCGGCAACTGTGGATGAATCTTTAACATTTACTATCTCCGACAACTCAATCGGATTCGGTACACTTTCGGCTTCTGATGATTACTTCGCCTCGGGCGACACAAATGGTTCCGCAACTGAAGCTGAAGCCCATACGCTTGTTGTTGGTACGAATGCTTCAAATGGTTACACCATGACATTGAATGGGGCGACACTTACATCTGGTGCGAACACAATTGCCGCTATCGGTTCTTCAAACACTGCGTCTTCGGCAGGGACGGAACAGTTTGGATTGCGAATTGACGAAACTGGTGGTAGCGGGGTTGTTTCAGCGCCGTATGCAGCCTCTGGTTTTGCCTTTGATACAGCTGCTTTTCCTGACGAAGTAGCTGCAGCAACAGGAGCTTCGGCAAACACTACGTATTCGGTGCGGTACCTAGCTAACATCACATCATCGACCGAAGCGGGGGCGTACACAGCTACACTTACCTATGTAGCGACCGCCAACTTCTAATGTGAGTGTATAGGATGTTGTATTGTCACAAACGCTTATGCGAAAAATACTTTTTTACACATTCGTACTTCTTCTTACAATAGGCGTTGTTACAAGTGCATATGCACTTACTGTATCTCCTGCAAAAATTGAAATAACTGCAGACCCGGGACAGACAGTTCGCGGAGAGATCGAGCTTTTCAACGAGCAAGAGGTTGTGAAGACGTTCTACACTTCATATGAGAACTTTGAGTCGCGCGGAGATTCAGGTGCGCCCTATTTTATAGGTTCAAAGAATGGTCTTGCGACATGGGTTTCAACCGCTCCCGAAGTTACTCTTGCTTCTGGTGAGCGCATGCAAGTTCCATATAAGATCTCAATCCCAGAGGATACAAAGCCAGGGGGGTATTTCGCGGCTGTCTTCTTTGGAAGTCAACCTACACAGGGAACAGGCGGAGGGGAGGTAACCATCGGAGGTAAAATTGGGGTTCTTGTCCTTCTGAAAGTCTCAGGTGAGGTAGAAGAATCAGCAGGACTTGTCGATTTCATAGCGTTAAACGCACAACGTTTTTTTAGTAGGCTTCCGGTTACGCTTGAGTACGGTTTCAACAACACTGGTGGGGACAGAGTTGTTCCGCGCGGTGAAATAAAGATCAAGAATACTTTACAGTTGACGTCCGCAACTTTGCTTGCAAATGAGAACGAAGGAAGTGTGCTTCCGAACAGCACTCGACAGTTTGAAGTTATCTGGGGAGAAAAGCAAAGTGAAGAAGAGAAGTATGGATTTTTTGAGACGGCGCTTATGCAAGTAACAGATTTTCATTTCGGTTGGTATAGAGCTGAGACGAATCTGACGTGGGGAGCGTCGGCACAGACAGCGAACGCGTCGTATAGTTTTTTCATAGTCCCATGGCAACTTCTTACTATCGTTCTCGTAATTCTTGGGTTTACCTTGTTTGTCTTTAAGGTTTGGGTGGCCCGACTGAAACGCAGGATCCTTGCGGAAGCAATGCGTAACGAACAACAGTAACAACAATGAATGAACAACCAACGCATATTTTTTCTATTAATTTTGTTTTGCTTTGTAGGTATTGGGCCGTTTGTTGCGAATGCAAGTCCGATAACAGTTGAAATAACGGCAACAGTGCCCGGATGTGGCGATGGTGTAATCGGAAGCGGTGAACAGTGCGATGGCTCCAATTTGAATGGCACGTCTTGTACTTTGCAAGGTTTTACTGGTGGATCGCTTTCTTGTACCTCTGCTTGTACATTTAACACTTCGCAATGCACATCTAGCTCTGGCGGTGGAGGAGGGGGCGGAGGCAGTGGGGGCGGTGGAGGAGGAAGTATTAGTTCTTCGATTCCGGCGACCAATGTTGTATTTACTGGTAAGGCGTACCCCAGAAGTACCATAACGCTTCTCAAGGATGCTCAAGTAGCCGCGACGACGATAGCCGATACAAGTGCTAATTTCCAAATGACACTCTCTGGTCTTTCTGGTGGCAATTATATCTTCAGTGTTTACTCGGAGGATAGTAAGGGTATTCGCTCATCTCTCCTTACATTTCCTATAAGTGTTACATCAGGAGTAACGACAAAAGTCGGCAACATCTTCATCGCTCCAACCATCGCCGTTGACAAGAGCGAGGTGCGCCGCGGAGACAATATTGCTATCTTTGGGCAAAGCGCGCCCGCTTCAGAAATAACCGTGAGCGTCAATTCAGAGGAAGAATTTTTTATAAAGAAGACAGCGGATGCGACCGGAGCATATCTTTTAAATTTCGATACATCTGTTCTTGAGATGGGACAACATCAAACAAAATCGAAGTCTTCTCTCTCCGGGGATATAACGGCGTTTGGGAAGTTGGTTGGTTTTACTGTGGGGACGAAAAATGTAGTTGCGGAACCATCCAAGGTGGTGACGAAGGGAGATGCAAATGGCGACAGCCGTGTGAATCTTATTGATTTTTCTATTACTGCATATTGGTATAAGCGTGTTAACCCGCCCTTGTCGGCTGATTTAAATGCTGATGACAAAGTTGATTTGGTCGATTTCAGCATCATGGCGTTCAACTGGACTGGCTAGTTCAACTCTAATAACTACAAGCAATATGTACTACTTATTAACAAAAATCTTTTTTATACTTGTGTTCTGCACGTTCTTTTCTCTTGATGTACATGCGTCTGAACTTCGACTCGATGTAAGTAAAGTAGATGTAAGAATCGGGGAAGAGTTTGTTGTTGAGGTACTCATGAACACCGACGGGCTTGTAAACGCCGTGGAAGGGAAAATAGTTTTTCGGGAGGATGTATTCGAGGTACGAGAAATTCGTGATGGCAACTCATCCATTAACCTCTGGATTGAAAAGCCCCATAGTGAGTCAGGAGCGATTGTGTTTTCTGGTATTACCCCCGGCGGATTCGTTGGAGTTAATAAGCACATCTTTTCTGTCGTTTTTGAGGTAAAACAAGAGGGTCCGGCGGAGATCTCAATCGCGGAAGCGAAAGCCCTTGAAAATGACGGAACGGGAACGGAAATATCTCTTGCGCTACGAAATGCAACTGTGGATATAAAAGCGGGAGACAGTAGTATCCGACGATCAGTGATTAAAGATACCGTACCCCCCGAACCATTTACACCTATAATTTCGAGTGACCCAAACATATTTGGTGGGCAATCATTTGTTGTGTTTTCAACTCAAGATAAGGATTCTGGTATTTCGCATTATGAAATAAAAGAATACAGATTCAAACCGTTTTCGCTCTTCATTTTGTGGAGAGTTGTCGAGAGCCCATACATACTTTCAGATCAAGAACTTAAGAGTCACACTCTTATGCGGGCTCTCGACAACGCCCGCAACATACAAGTATCAGATATTGCTCCTGTTCGTCCACTTCTGTGGTATGAGTACGCTTTTTATTGGATTATACTTATAGGTGTGCTGTGCGGCGCGGGTTATGCATTCTCAAAAATATGGAGCAAAAAATTTGTAACTACTTTATAGCCTATTTATGTCAAATGAATTAATTTTTATAGTTTCAGCGCTTATTGATATTCTTTTTGTTTTTTTTGTTGCCAGGCGCGGTGCCGATTGGTTGTTTGGCAGTATCATAGTTAACCTCATACTAATAGGAATTTTCGGTGCCAAGCTTGTTGCGTTCTTTGGTATTATCACTAATGTTGGCAACGTGTTTTATGCTTGCGTATTTTTGGCTACTTATTTTCTTCTTGAAAAACATGGTAGACGCATGGGAATTATGACAGTTTGGTTGGGACTATCTTTTAGTGTATTTTTTATAGTATTGTCACAGTTAGCGGCAGAATCCACTGGCTTGTCGCAAAGTAAAGAGGTGAACGACGCTATTACAACTCTCTTTACATTTGCCCCTCGCGTTGTTTTGGCTAGTGTTATTGCTTATGTTTTTGCACAGCTTATAAATATAAAAATATATGAGTGGATTAAAATTCGTACAAAAGAAAGATTCCTTTGGATTAGAGCTGGCTCCGCCACTGTCATAAGCCAACTAGTAGATAGTTTACTCTTTTTCACCATTGTTTTTTTTGATTTACCGGGACCTCTACTTATCCAAACGATCCTTGTAGGGTGGTTCGTGAAAACACTAGTCGTTTCAACGGGTATACCGTTTCTATACCTTGATGCGTATCTTGAACGAAGAAAATTATGACCCAACATTCTTGGAATGATATACATATAATTCGCACCGGTAGGTCTCTTTTAAAGGCCGTCTATATTGCACTTGGTGTCTTCCTTTTTCTTTTTGTATCATTCCACATCGGTGGAGCTCTATATGTTTCTTCCATTGAGACAAAATCATCCGATGCTTTTAATGCGGGTATTTCAAAAGATCTGGCCTATTTAAAAGAGCAGGGTGATGAAGTCGCAAAAAATGATCTTTTAAAAAAATACCTCCTAGAGGAAGATTCAGAAAAAATTATTGAACTTACCAAAAAGGAGACTGACGTCCGCGGAGTGGGAATCATGGGTGTAGCGAATTCTGAAGGGATCATCGTCAGTCGCACCACAGAGAGATCAAGTCTTGGTCAAAACGTATTTCTAACTGTACCGGCAGGCCGAGTTGTTTCAGAGGGTAAATATGTTCAGAGTATTGAATTGACAGGATTTGGTAATCAACTTTTTTTGACTACAGCTCGCCCTATCATTTACCAAAACAAGATGGTCGGTGCACTTTTTGCTAATTATATTACAGATGATGAGTATGCTATTCGTTTTCGAGATACTTATTTGTCCCAAGGGACTGAAGTGCTTTTTTATACAAAAGAGTCGGGCGTCTATGGAAAGAGCTTTTCTGATCCCGAGATAAGTAAACTTATCGACGCATATTTTAACTCCGGCTCAGATTGGATTAAAAATGGAAGCAGGGGTGAAACCATCTCTTTTAAAGAAAATGATTTTTATGTTATAGAGAACATCCTATTTCCTGGTCTTGAACAAAGCCCGGGCGGGGCGTTAATTTTCATCCCGCGTGCAGATATTTCATATACTTTGAATATTATCATTGCACTCTTGACTTTGTGTGTCTTTGTCTTTTTCGCAATCAAGCCTCACTTATCTTCCCGCGGTGAAGAGCATGGATGGCGTTACTATACACTTGTTGTAACTGTGTCAATTCCAGTTTTTATTCTTGCGTTATTTGCGCTCTACATACATGATATTGGGTACCTAAAACTTGGACGCGTCCCGTATCCTCTCTATAACTCTACGTTGCATCTCCAACCTGAATTTGGGATTTATGATTTGGATTTTGAACAGAAGTTTTCTATTATTGTCGATACCGGTGATGAGAGCATCAACGCTGTTCAAGTTGGACTCGTATTTGACCCAGAGATGATTGATGTAAAAAAGCTCGAGACAGATGGCGGATTCTGCTCATATGTGATTGAAAATACGGTTGATGATTCTCTAGGCAGGGCGAATCTATCTTGTGTTCTTCTTAAGACTGAAGGAGAGAGAGGAACGTTGCGGATAGCTGATATCGTGGTAGTCCCAAAGCGGACAGGAACTTTCACACTCTCTTTTGATAAAAAAGAAACCAAAGTGTTTGCAAGTGATGGTCTTGGCACAGATGTCTTGCGTATGGCACAGTCTGGCAGTTATCGGGTAGATACATTTGATCCAATTTTAGCTACCACTACTGATAATAACAGGTCTTTTATAGTTTTTTCTCCCACCCACCCTAATCAGAGTCGTTGGTACAACAGTAGTAGTGCGCGTTTTGTATGGAGGGGCAAACCAGATGCTGTCTATAGATATGAATTTAATAGTTCCCCAAACATTATCCCATCAAATACTCACACAACCCAGGATTCATCAATCACAATTCCTGTCCCTGGGGATGGCACGTTCTATTTTCATCTTCAATTGGCTTCTGGTGGTCCGATCGCTCACTATCTTGTACAGGTAGATCGTACTCCGCCCTCAATTATAGGTGTACACTCAAGCAGTAATAATATTGTTGCTGGTGATGTAGTTCGGTTCTCATTTGAGGCCGAAGATACTGGGAGTGGCATCCAGCGAAATTACTACGCAGATCTCGGCAATCATCTATTTCTTCCAATTGGTAGAGAGCTCTTTATTCCGTTCTTAGAGGTTGGTGACCAGAAAGTGACACTTAGAGTGTATGATGATGCGGGAAATTACTCAGAAAAAACTCAAATAATTTACGTAAATGAAAAGCAATAAATTTATACTGGCCATATTACTTTTTATTTTAGCAGCCGTCCCAATTGGAGCGGTGGCAGCTAATCTTGGATTTTCTCCATCAACACTCACCAGAACAGTTGGCGGTACGTTTTCCGTCTCGGTGTATGTTTCAAGCCCTGATAAGGCGATGAATGCTGCTTCTGGAGTTGTCTCCTTTCCAATCGACAAATTGGAGGTGGTGAGTGTGTCAAAAATGAATTCAGTGATGAATCTATGGGTACAAGAGCCGACATTTTCAAACACAAAAGGGACGATTAACTTTGAAGGTATCGCTCTTAACCCCGGTTACACTGGAAGTCGGGGGACTGTGATCGCAGTTACGTTCAGGACGAAATCTGCTGGAGTTGCCAATATAACATTTTCTTCCGGCTCGGTCTTGGCGAACGACGGCGTGGGAACGAATATTCTTGAGGACTTAGGAAGCGCTAGTTTTTCAATACAAAAAATTCAAGTCCCGGAAGATATAAGTATTGATACGCAAAAGCCCGATACTGAAAACCCCCAAATAAATGAAAGCGCTTTACCAGAAACACCGGTTACTACTTTTTACCCAGAAGAGATTAAATCAGGAGGGATTTTAAAAATACACGGTATCGCAAACTCTGGAGTAGATGTAGAAATTCGTATTTTGGGGAGCGATGGATCAATCCAAGAGAAGGTATTTAGAAGTACGGGTGCGGGAGGTTTCGTAGCTATTTTTGATTCGTTGTCACAGCCTGGTATTTATACTTTCACTGCCCAGGCAATTGATGAAGCTGGAAACATAAGTGAAAAATCAAACCCACTTTCTTTTATTGTAAAACCAAAATTGTTGAATCAGCTCATAGAATCTATTCTTAGCTACTTGTCCATGACATTGCTCATTGTTCTCTTGGTTGTCGGTCTCATTACAAGTGTGATATTTGTCTGGTTTAAATTAATTAGAATTATCCGCCGTCTGCGACGCGAGAGCCGCGAGGCGGAAAAAGTGGTTGAAAAGTCGTTTAACCTGCTTCGTAGGGACTTGCAGGAACACATAACACGATTGAAAGCCGCAAAGGAAAAGCGTAAACTGTCGTCTGAGGAGCTGGCATTTCTTGAGCGATTTGAGGAAGAACTCTCTGAAGCTAAAGATATTATTGCAAAGGAGGTACAGGATATTTCCCACTCTTAACGGTCTAGTGATAACGAACTTCAGGAAAATGCATGGAGAAGTGGAAAAGTGGGCGAAATGAGAAAGTATAGAGCATCTCCATGGTAAGGAGAAGGTCATCAGTGCAAGTCTGATTATCGGCTCTAAGGGGATGAATGTCGCACACATGGAAAATGTTGTTGGTTTGGTCCCAATCATTGTTTCAGCGTGATATGATTTCACTATGTCAACTGAAGGAACACCAAATCAAGAAAGTTTGATGGCACTTAAAGAAAGAATTTTAGAAGTTGTACGCTCGAGGGGATTTGAGGATTCAGAAATAAAAAAACTTATTGTTGAGTGGTCAGAAAAGAAAGATCAAGAAGTAGTAGAAAGTGGTGGTGACCCCAGGGTGCGTATTGTGTATGAAAGTGAGAGAGCAGAGATATGGGAAGCTGCAGGGGAGTTGGAGGAAGCAAAAGCAACGCTTCTACAGGCTTTTTATATTGCTACTCATGAAGAAGGTGTGCTAGATTTGGCTTTTGAAGTGAAGCAGAAAGCAGAAGCCCTAGGTGTTAAGGATGTAAAAACCGAAGCTCAGAAATGGGCTGACTCTGTATAGGTCGTTTCCATACTTAGTTGCTTCTATAAGCACCTTTTATTAGTGTCATTTAAGGTGATAAATAATAGAAACGGCAGAGGAGGATGAGAGCTAGTAATAGAGTTTAGGACCCCTGTCTTCTAATAATAAGCCGGAGTAGTTCAGTGGCAGAACATTACTTTCGTAAAGTAGAAACGCGAGTTCGATTCTCGCCTTCGGCTCAAGTGAAAGAGGAAAGTAAAAAAAGAATACAAGAAATAGAGGCTGCAATGAATGCTGCAGACTTTTGGCTTGATAAGGAAAAAGCGCAAGCAATGATAAAAGAGTTACAGGACTTAAAAGAAGAAGTGTCTGGAATAGGAAAGTTTGATAAAGGGGATGCAATCATGACAATATTCTCTGGTGCTGGAGGAGACGATGCAGAAGATTTCTCAGAAATATTGCTATCTATGTATCTGAAATATATTCAGAAACAGAAATGGGATTACTATCTTATACATGAGAACAAGAATGATCATGGCGGTTACAGGAATGTGACGATTGAGATTAAGGGCAAGTCAGTCTATGGAACTCTTAAGAACGAATCAGGTGTGCATAGACTTGTGCGTATATCGCCATTTAATGCTAAGAAGTTAAGGCACACTTCATTTTCCATGGTAGAAGTTATCCCAAAATTTGAAAAAGTCACAGAAATCGAAATACCAGAAGCAGATATTCGATACGAATTTGCACGCTCGAGCGGCCCGGGCGGGCAAAATGTAAACAAGAGGGAAACAGCGGTACGTGTAGTTCATATTCCTACGAATCTTGCAGTGCACGCAGAATCAGAGCGTTCTCAAGCACAAAATAAAGAGAAAGCACTACAGATTTTACGAGGAAAAATATACAAAAAATTAGAAGAAGAAAGGACTGCGAAGGAAAAGGGTATGTATATTTCTAAGACCACACAAATCGAATGGGGGAACCAGATACGTTCATATGTTATGCATCCATACAAAATGGTCAAAGACCACAGGACAAATGTTGAAACATCGAATATTGATAGTGTATTAGAGGGAGAGATAGACGAGTTTATTGCAGCTGAAAAAGCTTTGGGGTAAAACTCTTTTTGGGGTATAATGATATGTGACCCCGCTCGAGTTTTGATTTGAATGTTATGGCCAAACGCTTCGCGAGACGAGGGGTGCACTGTTCGTGCCCGCATTTGGCGGAGCAAGAAAATTATTACGGAATAATTCTCTGTTTAGTTTGATAAATATTGCCAAAACTCGAGCGGGGTTCATTGTTTTTCTAAACTCGCTTCGCTCATTAAGAAATAACAATGATCTATTTTGACAAAGTTTCCAAGGTATACCCCGATGAATCGGTCGCGCTTGAAGATGTGACCTTTGCTGTCGAGCCACAAGAGTTTGTGTCAGTTGTTGGCCACTCTGGTGCGGGAAAAACCACTCTAATAAAACTGATTCTTGCGGAGGATAAACCTACTTCAGGTAAAGTGTTTTTCGGCTCAACAAACATTCATACACTTAAGTACAATGAGGTCCCTGAATATAGACGTAAAATCGGAGTAGTGTTTCAAGATTTTAGACTACTACCAAACAAAAATGTTTATGAAAATATTGCTTTTAGTATGGAGGCCGCCGGGAGAACTGATGAGGAAATTGAGTCAGACGTACCACATGTACTTGAGCTTGTAGACTTATCGAAGAAGATATGGAGTTTCCCGAACGAACTTTCTGGTGGAGAGAAACAGAGGGTAGCCATAGCACGAGCTATTGTAAATCAACCTGACATTATTATTGCAGATGAGCCAACTGGTAACCTGGACCCCATAAACACCTTCGAGATTGTCCAAATACTTAAAAAGATCAATGACCTTGGAACGACAGTAATTCTCACTACCCACAACAAGGGCGTAATAGATTCTCTTGGTCGTAGAGTGATAACTATGGAAGGAGGTAAAGTAGTTAGGGATGATAAGGAGGGAAGGTATATCATATAAAAATAATGAGTGAAACGATTATATTTTTAATGATCCCTCCTCATTTTTATTTTGAGCATAATTTTTAAAAAAACGATATAATGTATATGAAGCTTCTAATAGTCTTGTTTGTTCCTGCCAAAAAATGAGGAGGGACGTAAGAGGCTTGTAAGCTCGCTTTCGCTCACTAACAATCTCTAACGTATGCTTTGGGTAAATATAAAAAGAATAATAAGGACAGGTTTCTTTAACTTCTCACGAAATGCGTTTGTTTCGCTGTCTTCGATTCTCGTTATGATAATAACGCTTTCTGTTCTTGCATCCCTTATATTTATATCTGCAATTCTAAATGAGACATTACTACAGGTTAAAAACAAGGTTGATATAAACGTGTACTTCACAATTGCAGCTCCAGAAGCAGAGATTCTAAGTTTACAGAAAACTCTCGAAGGTCTTCCAGAGGTTTCATCCATCACATATACATCACGCGAGCAAGCACTCGAAGACTTCAAGTTACGACATGAAAACGATGAGCTTACACTTCAGGCAATAGAGGAGTTAGGACAGAACCCACTTCAAGCCTCACTCAATATTAAAGCAAAAAACCCTTCAGAATATGAAGGTATAGCTGACTTTCTACAAAACAAGCCTATTCTTTCTACAGATGGTTCATCTATTGTAGAAAAAGTGAACTATTATCAAAACAAAGTGGCCATAGATACTTTAAGCAGGCTCATTGCTACTTCAGAACGCTTAGGGACCATCATCGCTATTGTTCTTATAGTTGTATCAATCCTAATTACTTTAAATACCGTTCGATTAGCAATATATATATCCCGAGAGGAGATATCAGTTATGAGACTCGTTGGTGCTAGTAGCTTCTATGTCAGAGGACCATTTGTGGTTGTGGGAGTCATATACGGAGCTCTCGCTGGGGTTCTAACTCTACTTTTATTCTATCCAATTACATACTGGCTTGGAGGACAAACTTCGACTTTCTTCATAAATTTCAATGTGTTTGACTACTATACACATAACTTCGGCCAGATTTTCCTCATAATAATGTTTGCAGGAATGATCATTGGTGCAATCTCAAGCTATATCGCAGTACGTAAATATCTAAAAGTGTAGTTGCTAAATTGGTTTTTTACTTTGTTTCGCAAAAAATCTTAACAGGTTTAGTTTTTAAGTTTTCTCTGTGAACGAGTGAGCCTCTCAACTGGGGCATGGTCATCAGTTAAAACTATTGATGAAGAGTTCCTACTTAGTAATCTTACAATCTCAGTGACATCTCCCAAAGGAAGGGTATTGGAATTAACTGACATTACAAACATAAGGTTCTGTATTCCAAGTGAGTCCGAGTTCGATGCTTTGTATACTTCAACATTGTTAAATATTTTTTCTAATGTTAAAAAAACGCTTCCTACAAATTCAGAATTTTTTTCTTCAAGACCTCCTATTATGTTTGCGATGACAATACCATTGGGCGCAAGGCTTTCCAAAACACTCTCAAACATTTCGAGAGTTACAAGGTGAAAGGGAATAAATGACGCTGATCCAAACGCATCAAGTATTATAACGTCGTATTCGTTCCTGTTTGTATTGAAAAATATTCTGCCATCTAGGTGAGATATTTTCATTCTATCTAAAGGCGTTAGCCCAAAGAACATTTGAGAAATTGCAGTCATTCCTTTATCAATTTCTACGACATGAGCATTTGCATTTGGCATACTAATTAGCATTGCTTGAGGCAGAGAATAATTGCACCCCCCGACAAATAATAATTGCTTTGCATCTCCCGAAAGGGCTAGTACAGTTTCCTTGATCTTTCTTGTGTATGGAAATACAAGCTGGTCGATGAGAAGAGTATTATCTTTTACAAACATTGCACATTGTGTACCAAATGGGTCAGTGCTTATGTAGCGCATGAGAGTGTTTGATACTTCGTCTTTGTGTTCAGCAACAATAATTCTATTGTGAGCCGTGTCTATGTCTAAAATCGTATCTGGGTTTGCGTATATCGTAGGTAGAGAGTGTATAGATATTGTTGCTACAACTACCAAAAATACTGCGACTTTCGCCTGACGAAAACTAGCAAATGCGAGAAGAAGCAATATTGTTCCTGTCCCAAGCATTACATTGTGACTGCCAAATTGAGGTAGGAGATAGAGTCCTGCAAGCAGTGCACCTACAATACTGCCGACAGCGCCGTATGCAGATAGAGTTCCAATATCCTTACCACCCCTTTTTATATCTGTGATAGAAAGTTTTGCAAGAAAAGGGTAGACAGATCCAAGCAATAGAGAAACGGGGAAAAATAGTATAAATATTGCTACCAAACCACCGAAGGCAATGCTTATGCTTGCATTGCTCACAATTCCTGAGACCAAAGATAGTACTATAGTGTCAAAGCTACCTATTAAGAGACCAAGTAGGCCGCTTATAGTAAGAATTAACACTAACTTTTTTCTAACTTCTCCTTTGTCTGCGTATATACCCCCAATGTAGTAACCTAAACTCAACCCTCCTACAACTACAGCGATTAAAGAAGACCATACTTCAGTTGAGGTCCCAAAATGAGGGGCCACAAGCCTTGAGCCTGTAATCTCAAATATTAGAATTGCAGCATTAACTACAAAGGTAATTAAATATGGATGCATGGTTCCGGGTCAAGTTTTAAATTTAGATAGGATTAACCTTGTTCGCGACAATTCTTGCTCTCATGATTAGATCGTCTTCCACTCCCGAGACAGTTGGAACACTGGGGATCTGCAAGTTAAAGTCAGATCTCTTTATGGTGGCTCGAGCTTCTCCACTTATACGGTTCTGTTCCACCGTACCTGTAATGGTGAGTGTAACAGGCTTTGTTATGCCAGCAATTGTAAGATCTCCTATAACTTGAAATGAAATTTCTTTATCAAGTTCAATCATTTCCGGAACAGATGTTACATTTGTTGGTTTAAAAGTAATAAATTCATTTCCCACCTCTTCCGATTTAAGTATTGAGCGGTTCACAGCACCGTCTCTTCTTTCGCTGTCAGTTTTAAATGTTCGAGCATTTATAGTTATCACTCCAATTTCTACCTCCGTGTTTGGAGTAAATGTAATTCTAATATCACCAGAAATCTCACTTGTTGTACCCAGGACGGTGTTTGCACTTCCACGTAGAACTTCGTTTATTGTGTATTCAGCAGTAGACTGTCCTTTGTCTATCCTATAGATAGATGAATTCTCAGTAGTAGGCAATATCTCTCCTGCGTTCTGAATATCTTCGCTAGGTAGTGCTGGAGGTCTTGTTATATATAAGAACACAAGTATTGCTATTACAATGACTATAAATATGCCTGAGATTATTTTATTCATGGTTTTATTCTTTTAACTTATAAGCTACCTCCTAACATTAATGCTTTGAGAAGTAATTATAGCAAATAGACGTCTCCCTTTAGATTATTAGCTTTAATTAGAGTTTTTCCGTTTGTTTTGTATGATGGCCTGAGCGCTTCATGTTTTTCTGTAAGTATTCCTTCAGCTTAGTCTCTCCTAGTGGTCTGTCTTCATCTGGCAGGCGGAAGCTTTCACGTAGCTCCTTCCAATGATCCTTGTTCCATATCCAATTGATTATAAATATGATTGTCATCGCAACGATTGCGCCAATACCGGCAAGCCCCATATCTTTCTGTGCGTCCCATATATCGCCCTGTGTTCCAAGAAAGGCAAGTCCTGCTTCTGGAGCAACAATACTTGCAGTAAGCCACTCTATGATCTCATACACTGCTGACCCCGCTAGAACAAGATCAAGAGGGAAATAGTATGCCCAGAAACCTTTCACTTTGGATAGCCGCATGAACACTTCACGTACAGGATATGCAAGCAAGAATCCAAAGGAGAAGTGAACTAAGCGATCGTATATATTACGAGTAGAACCGAACCAGCTTTCCAAAGTATAGCCAAAAGGAACTTCCGCATAAGTGTAGTGTGAGCCAATAACGTGCAAGATTAAAAAAATAGTAATCAGAGTATAGGAAACGTTAGAAAGCTGTAGGTATCTGCCAGCAATAAATATTATGGGTACAAATATAAAGACCAGTATGTTTTCAAGTAGCCACCCATCCCAGTAAAGTGGTTTTACTGCAGCCCAGGACCAGACAGCTGCAAAAGTAATAAATAAAAAAAGTTTATATTTGCTCATATCTTACAGATTTACCAACGCTGCCGATCTGACGGAGTTTACCTTCTTTTTCCAAAATTTCCAAATAACGAGTTGCTGTAGCGTCTGACACATGAAGCAACTTCTCTACTTCATCATTTGAAATAGAGTTGTTCTTCGCAAGATAGTTCATGATTTTATCAAGTTTTACCTTCCTTTTGCTTTGAATTTTTTGTCTTGCCTTGGCGAGTAATTCAATTATGAAATTTGTTTGTGGGCTAGTATTTTCTCTTGCGCTGGTAACTATAATAGGAGTTTGTGTATATGTATTTTCATCCATCGGGACTGGTGTATTTGTAACCTCAGGAGGCAAGGAGTTGTGTATTGTTGCCGGAGTGGGTTCATTTACCTGGGTTGGTCTTTCAAGGTTGGTACTTGTTTCAAGAGTAGGGGTTTGAGAATTATCAGAAGTGTCTTCTATCGTGCTAGGTTCAGAGGTCACAGCCACGGTTTGATCAATGGATGTATCTTCGTTAGTCACTACTTGTTCATCTCCTTCCATATGGATATTTTAACACTTTCTGTTTTTGGGATCCTCCATATCAAAATTGCATTTATAAAGGATGGGTTATTCTCGAGCATTAATTTAACTGAAAGCTACTCGGTTGGTGCCACTTCTACTTCGGTGTTAGGAATTTCATCTTCAGGTACAACTTGCAAATCTTCTTCTGTGTCTGGAGTTACAGGTTCCGAGGTAGAGGTATTTTCTTTATCTGTGGATTCAACTATAGATTCTATCAATTTAGGGTTTTCGTCTGTTTTTTCAGACGGAGCTTCATCTGTGTCTTCAGGTTCAGTTTGTTCTGACACATCTTCAATAACAGGTTCTTCAACGTCTTCAGGTACTTCTTCTGGCAAAGTTTCTGTTACTGTTTCGCCTGGTGATTCGACCTCCACACTCGCTGGGAAGTTGTAGTTATATATTTTAAAAGGGTAGCGCTCCTCGTCTGTAAATGTTGTGTTTAAAACTGGGACAACTCCTGTAAGTTCAACGCTAAATATGATTTCACCAGCACACATTGTACCTGCGGGCATACCCAAATTTTCTATTGGGACATTTAACATGAAGTACCATGTACCAAGAAGGGACATTTTAGGCAACGAAAAATCTTTAAGCAGCCCTTCAAATCTATACTCGTCTATCCAAGCATCAAGCTCAAGGTTCTCACAGCCTGGGTCGCTATCTTCTGCAAGCTCAGCTTCAATTCTATAGTCAAAGGGTATGCTTTTTGGATCTTTATCAATGTTAATTTGGAAAAAGCTACTTCCCACATTCTCGTCTGTATTGAACGCTTCACTTTGTAATCTTTTTTCGTCCAGGCTTTCTTCAGTGCTTGTAGCTCTCTCCTCACCACTTGAATCATTTGCAGAAAGCCTAAGGTCCACCATACCAGCCTTTAAGAAGTTTCCAAGAGATGCTTCCATATCGTTGAAATAAGATACTGTACTACCAACAGAAGATAGTCCAACAAGTGTCCCAATGGAGATCATTATTACCACAAACATTTTTGGGGAAAACAGATCAGAACTGTATTTCTTGTCCTCTGTTTTCGATGCTCTAGAAGTGTCTTGTGTTTTAATGTTGTCCACAAGTAAAGTCGGGGTATGTGGGGCTTCTTCGTCGCCAGTTTGTTTGCTTCTCTTTCTTCGTTTGAGCGATCTAATTTCGATAATAATCTTTCCAACCTCATCAATTATTACTGCTAGTGCTGGGACACCAACAAGCAAGCCAAAACCAAGCGGTTGGCGACCAAAATCAAGTACATACCCAATATAGGGTAGAGATGCGATTACCTTACCCTTTACTTCAGAGATTCGAGTAGGTACAGGGTCTGCAGCATCATTTGCGTCACCTTTTGTTACAAATATTTGTGAACCGTTCAGAGTATTAGTCTCTATTATTCGGTGAGTAGTGGGGATTTGAGTTTTCGTATCTTTACCAAACGTGATTACATCACCTATGGCGTACTGACTTGCCGACTTGATCACAACAATGCTACCCACAGGTATTGCAGGTTCCATGGATCCAGATTTCACTATTTTTACTTCTAGATTACCTGGTATTGGCATTAGTGTTGCAAGAAGAAGCAGGCCAAGTATTACAACACCCACAATGAGGAGACCGTAGATTGTTTTGAATAGTGTTTTCATAATCAAACTCACCAACAGATTTTAGTTGTCATCATTTGTTATCGTACATGTTATTGCTTCGCCCTCGTCAAGCGTTGCTGTACCACCAAGAGCTATTGGGCACTTGGGGTGACCTGTAATTGATACGAAGTGGTATCCAGCTCGTGGATCTTCTGTGATTGTGTGCGCACTGTTGGCTGAAACTGCAAACGAAGAACCGCTTGGAACTAGTATCCCATCTATTCTCATTCTAAATTGGGAAGACTGAGATGTTCCGCTCCCATTGTTTATTACGTTTTTAATGAGAGTGATGTTTCCAGGCAAGTCATTGTTTGTAATGTAGCAGATTTTTTCTTCACCAATACCTACCGTTACATCTCCATCTTCAGTGCAGTCACCACTAAATGAGGCAACATAGCCAGAAACTCCTGTTTCAGAAATTGTATAAGTGCCTGCAGGTAGTGTAGTTGTGGCACCTGATGTTACGGCTGTTGATACAAACCCATCGTCTACAAAGAGATTGAAGTCTGGGACCACGTTGTTGCCTCCGTTATCATTCGTAACTACCTTCACAACAGTAAGCTTGGCGGCAAGAGTTGTTGTTGCTCGTGAGCACAAGAAAGTGTCGTTGTTACGTGCTTGAATAGCAGTAAATACTACGTCAGCAGTCAGACTATCTGTTTGGCTTGCATTATCGAGTCCTGTTCCGTCACAAGATATCCCGCCTGTTGAATTCCCTGGGGTTCTCGGGCTTGTACTGCCTATACCATCTTGGGTGAGCGGAGAGGGTACAATGTCGCCGAAACACCAGGCCTTACCAATGTAGAGAGTTTGTGAGCCCGGGAATGGCCCTCCAGCGCCTGTCCAAATGTTTGTCTGTGAGTCAGCTAAAGTTATGGTGGTAGAGCCGTTAAGTCCAAGAGCACCGATTGGCCCTTCGGAAATCACTCCCTCGTCACTTTCTAAGACATTATCACCATCGTCTGCCCACCAAATGAAGTTTACAAGCCCAGCGAGTTCACCATTTCCAGGACCGTCGTTTGCATCCACCTCTGATTCTGGCTCAGTAAGACCGTTATCGTCGTTTGATGTTAGAGCTACGTTTGCACAAATATATGCGTCATTAGAATCAACGTGGAGTGATATTGTATCCTCGCCGAAGTCGCCTGGTTTAATATCAGGGAAGTCGAAGAATTTCTCGACGGTTAAATCAATCAAAGCCCATGTGGTGCTCGCGTTCAGTTGGCCGTTGTAATAACTGGTGTTATCAATTTTAAGATCAATGGCACCAGCTGCAAATGTGTTTGCTGTGGAGGTCTCACTATCGGAGAAGAACGCTCCAGTCCCGCCAGCAACAAAAATTGCTGTAATGAAGACGATGATTGTGATGCTCAGTAATATTTTTTTCATTCCGATAGTGTTAACTAATAATTATGGAAGTTGTCCGCGAATCATAACGTTGTCTATATACGCATGATTTGTATTGTCGACACCCGTGAGACTGAATCTTATTTTCACATTGGACTTGTGGTCAGCTCCCGGAGAAAGAGAAAAACTCTTGCCAGTCCAGTCGGATTCGCCGGTAACAGTTTCAATTGTTGTCCAGCTTCCACCGCCATTTGTGCTAAACTCTACTTTTAGAGTTTGTAACCCAAGTGGTTGTGTGGGGGAGTTCGTATCATCCATTTTTCTGTCATACTTGAGAGTAATATCTTCGTAAAGAGTCATGTCTATTGACTTCGATGTAATTACCTCTTTATGATTCGTACTGCCCTCATTTTTGCCGGCATCTAGGTCAACAATTTTCTTGTGTTCACCTCCTACTTGAATTGCTTGTACTCCTCCTTCCTCTACCCAGTTTGAATTCCAGGATGGGTGGAAATTCATACCGAGTTGGCAGCTCTCGAAGTTGTCGAAGAAAAGGAGAATTGGATCATCACTTGGTTCTTCTTCTCTCGTCTCGCCACATATGAAGCTCTCGTTACCTCGAGCTTGTACTGCTTCAAATGTGACATCTGCCTTTATCCCATCTGATTGGAACTCATTACCGAGACTATCTCCATCGCAATCAAATCCTGTACCGCGCACTAGTGGGCCATTCGAACCAGTTTTCCCCATACCGTCTTGTGGTAGAGGAGTCTTCGTAAGATTGCCGTAGCACCATGCTTTGCCAATATACTTAATTGAGTTGCCTGGTATAGGCGCTCCCTCCCCGGACCAAATATTGTGGTCCGAGTCCGCGAGCGTCCATAACTTTCCATTGAAGATATCTTTTACAAGACCTTCTCGGAATGTGTCTTCGCGTCGCTCAAATACGTTGTCTCCATCGTCTGCCCAGAATGCGAATTCTAATGTGTTTTGTAGTTCACCTTGCTGCACACCTCCCGTACTATCCACGAGCATTTCTGGTTCTGTCTGCTCGTTTTCGGGCGTGCCTGTCAGTGTGACAGACATACACATCCATGCATTATTGTTGTTGACGTGAAGTGAAATGGTATCCTCGCCAATGTCGCCTGGCTTTACGTCTAAGAAGTTGAAGAAGAGTTTGCCACTAAGACCCGATAGTTCCCAAGAGGTCGCTGGGCTAAACACAAGCTTCCCATCTTCGTTCGTTATATAACTTTCGTTATCAACCTTAAGGTCGATCACACCTGATGCAAATGTGTTTCCTGTTGATTTCTCTTTATCAATCAAGAATGCACCAGTGCCGCCTATAAGCATTGCACTAACGAATATTATTGAGCCAAAGCTAGCGAGAATTTTTTTCATTTTCGATTGTTAATTACGTATTTGATTCTAAATACCTAGTTTGCGAATGTGTTCGTAACTGTGCAGGTAATAGTGTCTCCTGGAGCAAGAAAAATGTTGCCAGGGAATGTTGCTGGACATGGAATACCCAAGAAGGATGATCCCGTGACAGATGTTTGTGTGTAACCCGTCACTAGTACCTCCTCATCTAATTCGTGGGAAGTGTTAGCACTTACTCCATTTGATGAACCCGAAGTAACTACCCCGCTATTGATTGAGAGATCGAAATCGTCAGCTACTGCAGTTCCTCCAACAACATTTTTTATGAGAGTAATAACTGGTTGGATATCGTCATTAGTAATAGTACAAGTTGCTACTCCTCCCGCAGGCACTGTTACATTGCCTGACGCATTACAATCACCACTAAATGTTGCTGTATAACCAAACAGTCCTGATTCAGTTACTGTGTGAATACCAGCAGATGTCGTGGTAGATGAGCCGGAAACAATGCCCATACTATCAACAAAGAGACTAAAGTCAGTTGTAGTTGCTGTACCACCACTGTCATTCACAACAACTTTAGTTACTGTTAGGGTTCCAGGCTCTGGTTCAGGTTCACCAATATCATCATTAGTAATCGTACAACTTGCTGATCCGCCAGCAGGCACAACTACGTTACCTCCTCCGTCACAATCTCCACTAAATGAAGCTTGGTAACCGGTGGTTGGGCCTTCAGAAACTACATGAGCTCCCGCTGTTGTTGTGCCGAGAACACCACTTGTTACAGGTGAGCCGTCAACAAAGAGTGCAAAATCGCTTACTGTTGATGTTCCTGTGTTGTCATTTATAACTATTTTAGTAACTGTAAGTGTTCCAGTTGTTGGTTCTTGTGGATCTTCTGGAACACATTGGAATGTTCCGTTGTTTCTAGACTGAACTGCTCGGAAAGTGATATCTGCTGTTGTGCTGTCTGTCTGACCAGTGTTGTCAACACCCGTTCCGTCACAAGTAAGACCTCCTGTTGAGTTTGCAGGTGTTCTTGGGCTTGTTGTGCCAAGACCATCTTGAGTAAGAGGAGATGCTGTAAGAACTCCATAGCACCATGCTTTACCAACGTATCTTACTGAATCACCTGGTAGAGGAGTGCTTGTACCTGTAGTCCAAATATTTTCATCGGAGTCTGCTAGTGCAACTGTTGCTGTTTCTCCTACTTCAAGAGCGCCAAGTGGGCCTGCTGGTAGGGGGGTCTCGTCATCCTCTAGTACATTGTCACCGTCATCTGCCCACCACGTGAAGTTGATCTGGTCTGCAAGCTCGCCAGTTGTGGTGCTTGTGTCTCCATCATCACCTTCTGGTTCTGTTAGACCATTGTCGTCATCAGATGTGAGAGTAATGTCCGCACAGAGCCATGAATCGTTGTTGTTCACGTGTAGAGAAATAGTGTCTTCACCAATATCTCCTGGTTTCAAGTCATTGAAATCGAAAAACCTTTCAATTGTTAAATCTCGGAGAGTCCAGCTAGTAGCAGATGATACGGCTCCGTTGTAATAACTCGTGTTGTCTACTTGCAAATCGATAGCACCAGCACTCAAAGTGTTGCCAGTTGATGTCTCAGAATCACTGAAGAAGGCTCCAGTAGCTCCGATGATAACTGCAACCACAAACACAATCATTCCCAAACTTAATGTAATTCTTTTATTCATAATTATTATTTTAATTTAGTGTTAATTTTCTAATTCACGCGTACCGACCGTTCCTTTTTTGCTACTCAAAACAAAAAAGAACTGTCCCTTGCTCTCATTACAGCAAAAGACAGCTCTTGTTTAAGAGCTGCACTCACGTTTACTCCACTACACACTTTTTTATTTATTTCTGTTAAGAACATTCGCGGCTGCCTCGTTACGAGACAGTGCGTTTGATTGTAGTATGCGCAATCTGAAATCTAAATGAAGTCAAAAGTAGAAGTGTTCAAAAACTTGTGGAAAAGATCTTTATAATTCTGTATATCTTGTTTATTTTGAATTTAGAATTTTTTAAACTAATTGTGTCAATATGGTTGATTCGTTGTGTTCTGTTGTCTTTGCAAATAATAATTTAACAACTTTCTTGATTGAACAAGGGAGTAACATTTCTAAATGGGAAGTGACGCGCATAAACAATTTACAGTAAAAAAAACACCCAGAAGCCTCCTGACCTTCTTGGGTGGCAGTATTATTCCTCCCACGGATGCCGCTCTCTTTGTCCACTTGCGTACCAGCCTGGGTAGGGCTTTCTGACCTCATGTCGTTCCTTTTGTCCGCTCGAGTAGTAGCCTTCATAAGGCTCTCTGTCAGTAAATTGGCTTTCCATCATCCTCCTTCTCTCCTCTTCCTTCTTTTCCTTTTTACCCACAATGACCTCCTGTTAATGTGATGTTTTGGTGCCAAAGTTGCAAGTTCTAATGACGATGTTTCTACTTTCTTAAAGCAGAATAGAATAATAAAATCAGAGTGTCAACAGTTCGTATGCCCCTACTCCACGTACTCCCGAGTCACAAAAGGACAGGATCTTTTTTTACTAAATTTTTTAGATCAATACTCGAAATTTTATTCAGTAAGTCTTCAATGTCGGTATAAGTTATTACCAGGTTAGCCATTCCTGGGAGGTAAGTGTTTCCTACTCCATCCTTAATTGCTACAACAATTGGAATTCCACGAGCAATACTGTAACCAACCTCGAGTATCATGCCCTCACTTTTATTCTCTCTGAGGTAATGAGAACAAATAGTAAACCTGATTTATCCAGACTTTTAAAAGCATCAAATAAGTAATCTTGTGGTTTAAAATTCTTTGATCTAACTAGAAGATCATCATCAAACAAGTTGCAGTAAGCCTTGACTCCACATTGGGCAAGCTTGTCGCAAACGGGCCCAAGAAGACTTTTTAAATCCTCTGGGTTTTCTCCTGTAAATCTGTAAGAAATAAAACCGTTCATAGTCTATCTTCGTGGTCCCCGGGTTTGAGGTCTTCTGTTTCCGAAGCTTCCAGTAGACGAACCGCTTCTAGAAGAACCTCTTCTTGCACCATGGAAGCCGCCCGATCTTCCTTGTGGGCGATAGGCTCTACGAGAATCGTCGGTGTCAATAATATTTGGCATGTTTGTGGATGGAGGAAGTTTCGGAGTGGGAGATATGCGTAACGGGCGGCGGATAAGTCTTTCAATATTTCTGATACTACGCTGTTCTTCTGGCATTGCAAAAGATATTGCTCTGCCTTCAGTACCTGCACGAGCAGTACGACCAATTCTGTGAACATAGTCTTCACCTTGAGCTGGAATATCATAATTAACTACAAGCTCAACTCCTTTAACATCAATTCCACGTGCAGCAATGTCAGTTGCTACTAACACTCTGTATCGCCCGTTACGAAAACCTTCCATTGCTTCCTTGCGTTGTACAAGAGATCGGTTCGCATGTATTTCTGCTGCTGCATGACCAATTGCTCTAAGTGCTTGTGTAATACGTTTTGCACCATGTTTGGTTCTTGTGAACACGATTGTTGATCCAAGATACTGTTTCAATACTGATTCAAGAAGTCGCATCTTTTCGTCTTTTCTTACAATGAAGAATTCTTGGGTTACTCTTTCTACTGTTGTGCCAGGGGGCGCTACTTCTATAGAAGTTGGAGTTTTCATATGCTTTGTAGCAAGCTCCATTATTTCTTTAGAAAGTGTTGCGGAGAAAAGCAAAGTCTGACGCTCTTTAGGTACTGCTTCAATAATCTGTCTAATCTGTGGCCAGAAACCCATATCTAGCATTCGATCGGCCTCATCTATAACTAGAATAGACGTGCCATCGAGACGCACGTTTCTCTCCTGCATGTGATCAAGTAAGCGGCCAGGGGTTGCCACTATTACATGTGGCTTACGACGAAGCTGAGCAATCTGCTTTCCCATTGGTGCTCCTCCAATAAGGACGACACCTGAGAGCTTGAGTGTTTGACCTAGTTTACCTAGAGTCTCTGCTACTTGGATTGCAAGCTCACGTGTGGGTACGAGAATCAGCGCCTCACCTTGAGAAGCTGCAATACGCTGTAGAAGTGGAATGCCGAAGGCCAAAGTTTTACCTGTACCGGTTTGAGCTACTCCTATTAAATCCTGACCAAGTATCGCCTGGGGGATAGCTCTGCGCTGGATTGGAGTGGGGACTGTTAGATTCAAGGAGTCTAGTATTTCAAGTAGTTTTGGTGCAAGGCCCATTCCCCGGAAGGAAGCTTCCTGCGGTGAGGGGGTAGAAGGAGTGGTCATTCGTCGTTGTAGTCAATTATTGATAGACACACACACTACCACAGAATGAGCGTCTTGGGAAACTTACAAACAAAACAAATTATTTAGTAATTATTTTTTGAGTTTGGAGCCATTTCTTGTACTTAATAGCCATATTCTCAAAGCTTTTTGTACTATTGCTTACTTCTCTTTTACCATGTGTCATATGTACTTGCACATTAAGTTTCACTTTTCCGGAAACTGATTTTATTTTATTCATTACTTTAATTCTTTTTTGTAGCCGTTTCATGGTGGTGCCAAGTGAAGCAGTAACATTTTTTATATAAGTGTCTGCAGAAAGTTTTTTCCCTGTTGCAAGCATTACAAACTCATAAAATGTTTTTGTTGACCCTAGTTTCCACACTTTTGTCATTTCATGACCAACGTTTGGATTGTCTACAATATACCCGTACTTATTGTAAAAGTATTCTCTCCACTGATGAACAGCAAGGAGTGCAAGACCATACCCATGATAAGAAGCAGAACTTTCCCAGCTGTATATATGTGGTGTGCCTAAAGCGGCAAAAGAATCTTCGCTTCTCTCAAAATATTTTCTAAAATTTCTTTTTGCAATTGTTTTGATGGTTTCTATGCTTAAGTTCTTATGCTCATATATTTCTCTTTCAAAATTTGAGACAAATATTATGGAATTTAGTCCCAGTGGACGGAGTAGATGATGCTTTTTGAGAATCTTTTTATATAAACTAAGTGGATAAGATTTATTTCTCTTGTTTCTCGCATATCTCATTAGCCACTCGTAACTTCCAAAGAGTGTATCCATAAACATGCTTTGAGTTTCTGCCCAAGACATAGACATAGGAGCGTATTCATGATTTACGCAAACGTCTTGTTCGTCCGAATTAAGTAGATGAGCAGCATGCCCACCTTCATGGAAAAGCGTGTTGTATCCGTCATCCCCTGAACCTACTTGTCCGAATACTACATTACACGTGAAATTAGAAGTTCCTGGAATCCTCTTATTATTCTCGTACCTGACAAGCTCTGGCCAGTGACAAAAGCCGTTGTTCCATTTACCCTTACGGTCCAAAAGATCTAGCTTTAATGAGCCTCCTCTAAAATCGATACCCAGAGCCGTAAATGACTTGCCCCAGCGCATGAGGGCTTCATCAAACTGAAAGTATTGGTCCTCTTCTTTTGTGAAATTGCCAGACATTATATACCCAAAGTTCCATGGTTTTCTTAACCCAGGATTTTTCTTTTCTAATTTCAAAATATTTTTCTTTGCGTATTTTGTTTTCTTATATATTGAATCAAATATCTTGAACAACTCTTGTTTTGTCATTCCATCTTCGCGCCTTACTTTAAAGTCATAGAAATCACTGTATCCAAGTTGCTTTGCGTACCTGTTTCGCAGTTTTATAAGTTGTAGGTATTCTTCTAGTTGTCCAGTTGCTAATTTCTCCTTTGCTACAAAGCAAGCTTTTCTCACGTTTTCATCGGGGTTTGTGCCTATAATCACGGACATTTGTACTGAGGAAGCTGAAACAAACTTTTTAGTCTTTGGGTCAATGTACCCCTCCTTTCTATTAGATCTAGCTCTGTTTATTTTCGATTCTAGCTCATCAATTTTTTTCTTAGTTTCTAATGTGGTTCGCGGGGTTTGGTACATTTCAAAAAATCTTACCCACAATCCTAGCCTTCGTCTTGTTTCTCGCTCGGAGTTTCTTATTAATTTGTTGACTTGTGCAAGGTAAGCAGAGTTTGCACGAAAAGAATCGCGCTTTGCTAAGGCAATATCCTTCCTTTTGTCCACTCTGTGATCTCCCATATATGACTGCCAAAATAGCTCTTCGTAAGTCTTGTGAAGCTTGTGGTATTTCTTATTTAAAAAGTATAAATATTTTTCTGCTTCTGTCATAAGTTAGTTTTATACACCATTTTTTATAGCAGTAAAGTGGATTACATGCCAATGTTTTATTACCCCTAGGGCAGTTTTTCTTTCGGCCTCTTCTTCTTTAAGCGAAACAATCTTAAGTTTTTCTAGCAAAACTTTCGCTTCTTCGATCGAGTGGAAGGTTATGTCACTTTCTTTATTATTCCATTCATCTCGAATTCCAAAGAATTGTCCCACCATAACTCCGCCAGGTTTCAGTGATTCAAGTATTGAATTAAGCACTTTTGGGAAAGCTATCCTTGAAATGAAGGGGAGGGAGTACTGAGCATTTACTAAGTCGTACTTGTTTTGCGGAAACTCAAAATCTTCAAACTTACATACCACATACGACAATTTGTCCTTTGGAAAGTGTGATAGAACTTCTCGGGGTACAGATACCTTGTCGAGAGCAGTGATATGCTTAAAGTCGGTAGTGGGACCGAGGAGATAACGCACGTCGTTTAGTGCACCTGCACCGAGCTCAAGGGCTTCATCTTTATTCTTCACATATTTCATACTACTTACGAGGGTAGGCCGTGGGTTAGCTCCCTTGGTCATGTTGAAATATTTTTTCCAGTTACTGTCGGAAGTCATAGTAGCCAATACTATCACTAAAACAAAAAAATCAGCCGATTAGCTGATTACTCTTCAATCTGTTGTGTATCGGGTCGAAGAGCCCTTTGCACAGAGCGTTCAATATCGCGAATAAATCTGGCCACATCAAACCGTTGTTCTAGAGCATAACGTTCTTTCAGACGGTTCACTTTCTCAAGAATTTCTCGAGTTGGTTCTTCCTCCCATATGTTTTTGAAAAACTTATAATCATCTGGATCCATTTGAGTCAGAAGTCCTATTGGTACTTCCACGACGGTGTATCTGCCTTTCTTCTCGAGACGACGGAAAAGGCGAGTCAGAAAGGTCGCAATCACCATTCGGTGTTTCAAGTTCTCCTGTTCTTCGGCGAGAGTTCCTTCTTGAAGTGAAAGGAACTGGTCAACAGTAATTACAGGATTTCTCATCCCAGCAAGCAAAGCAAGAAAAGAACGAATGTTTCTTTCTTTAATGCTGTTGTTAAGCTCTCTACCGCCCACTAGGTGTACAAGGCTCTGGAATTCTTTAAGTGATATAACCTTTTTAGGAAATACATACGTTTCTTCCCAAAGTCGCATTTCTCTTTTTGCTTCTTCTGTTTGTAGGTACGTCGACTCTTTGGAGTTTGCCATATCTCGGCTCCGTGAAGGTGGGGGGGTGAACTTCTCTGCATGCACCCTAACCTAGAGTATGGGGTGTGTCAACTTTGTTTAAATGAGTGCGAAGAGTCCTACAAGAATTCCAAGGATTCCGATCCACTCAGCGTGTCTTTCTAGTATTACAATTCGTTGGTGTATCGCGTTGTATTTCACAAAAAAATTCATAGAAAGTATTAGTCCCATGAGGATTGCAATGATCGCTTGCGGATAACTTGACCACAAGTATGGAACGTAAAAGTTAAATATGTTTGCGCGTACAAGTAGTGCAATAAGCCCAAGTACTAGGATCACTAGTCCAATTGTTCCTCGAAATCGGTTAAGCTTTCCTTCTGCTGTTTCAATATCCTTGGCCATTCCTAAAGTTTTCAACTTTGGAGCGGCAAGTACGAATCCTGAAACAATATTTGCAATTGGAAGAATCATATAAATTATCTATTATTATATTTAATCGGCTACTATTTAATTATACGGTACTAGCTCTATAGAGGCTATTTGTTTCTTTTGCGCCTAGCTAGCTCTACTTTCTTCTCGGCCAAGCGCTTCTTGGTCTTTTTTGACCGAGAAGTCTTGTTTTTCGTATTTACACTCATTCTTTTTGCCATATGCGTAACTATATACTATTGCAGGTAACGGTCCAACCCCCAATCCTTGTATATCTACAAAAAATAAAAAAATGACTAACCTGAGGCGGATTTTTCCTTGAACTTGACTTTTATCTAGCTTTATGTATAATAATAGGTAGAAGTACGGGCAAGCTCAAGGTGACTCCGTGTTGTTGTTTCTGGGGAATATTTAACCCCAACCGGAGAAAGCGATGAGCGCAGCCCAAAAGAGGTACAAGTACGGAAGTGTGAGTTTCCCCATACTCTTCGAGGGTTATGGGATACGGGTTTTTCGGAATCCGTCTGGTGAGATCTTTGTGGAAGACGTCGAGTCAGGCGTCACCATGAGACTCTCGCAGTCACACTATCCCGGTGGGGGAATCCAGTTTACCACCGAGGGTTTCGTGGAACCTATCCGAGTCACCAATATGATCGGATGGCGTGTCGCGAACCGCACTCGCTAACCTCAGCCAAACCGCCATACACACCACTGTGGCGGTTTTCGTTTGATTAAATTTTAAATAAAAAAACCACATATTTCTTAGAAGTTACGTGGTAGATGATTGCTGAAACAATCTTGTCTTTTATTACTCAGAAAACAAGGCGCCATATATCTCCCCCGATTGCAAAAATGATCAAGGCAAGGATCAAGACAGTTCCTATGCCGTCAAAAATACCTATGGCGTACTTATTTTTTGTAGCCGACTTTATGACATCCCGCACCCGCTGCCCACCATCAAGGGGCATAATGGGCATACAATTCATTAAGGCAAGGGAGAATGACAGAATGACACTCTTTAAAAGAAAGTCAGCAATTTCTTTCTGTTTAGATATGTTCTCGACAATCCCAATTGGTCCTACAACTGATGTTCCTGGCGATTTGATGATTAAATAAAGGGTAAAGATTGCGATCATTATACCAATGGGTGCCATGAGGTATTGTGTAAATACATATCTACCCCAACACAAGAAGACAACGAGCCCTGCGGCAGTGATAATCAACGGATCGGTGAGAACATCAGAGAAACTCAGTCCTTTCTTGTAAATCAAAATTGCAATTCCTACTACCACCCCAAATAGTATATTTGCAATTACTCCTGCGCCGAATACAAGAGAACGGTCTCGCTTAGACAGCCTTTCCATTGTTTGATTGCCAGCCGCTGTTGGTTTTACATATCCTCCAAGAAGAAGAGGAGTGATCTGTATGATCATCCCTCGAAACCTTTTTGATTTCCAGGAAAAAGCAGGGAGACTGTAAGGTCTAAAACCGATTGAGAATATTTCGATCTCTACACCCTTTGAATACATTGCGACTGCATGACCAAACTCGTGTACAACAACTATTACAGTTAATATTGCTAGTGCGTATAGAATCGCCATTTCCTCACCATGTGGTTCGGGTTTAAATGAACTGACAACGATCTAATCTCAAAATAACACTTTATTATAAAACAGTCAATTTTTATTTAAATAAAAAACTGCCCTAGTTAGGCAGGTCGATCTACAATGTGGCGAAATATCCACCGTAGCCCAGTTGAATCCATACAGAGATTTTGAGTGAAGAAATTTTTGCCGCTTCACAGATATCGTGAACAATCCACCTTGCTTTGTCATCAAGACCCTCGCTTCTCTCTTTATAAAAGTTGGCCTGTACAACGATTTCAACGTCGGATGTCATGATGTCGAATTCATGTTTTTCAGAGAAATGCACACTAACATCTTTCGCAGTCAGACGTGCTTCTGGTCTAGACTCAACAGTTAGGTGCTTCGCGACCATTTCAGGTATTGAACTGATGATTTCTGTAATGACTGCATAGCTCACATTTTCTGAACTCCGTTTAACATGTACAAGTGGCATACGACCTCCGCGGTTTGTGTGGTTGGGTCTAAAGCTACAAGTCCTAGCTAACCGTTATTAGCCGCAGGTTCTACAGCTTTTGATGTCAAAGGTTTGTTAGGGGTTTCACCATTCAAATATTTCTCCCACTCACAGCGACGGATGTAAGCGGATCGTGCATACATAGAAAACAGTTCATCTCGCTCAGTTTTTGTTTTCGCCCCATCTAACCTCTTAGTTGCTTCGGGGGAGAGTGATACCTCCAACAGATCCTTTCTTTCTTCTGGAGTAAGTAGTGCTAAGCGGCGCATGTATTGCAAGTTCTTGATGAGTTCATCAATACATGCAACCTGATTCTCCACCTTAGTAATTCCATTCAGATATTCGGCAAAATATTGGTTGGTTTTTTCAATCCACTGTTCCGTGCTTTCAACTTCCACAATTCCTCCTTGTGTGATAGACAACGTTCTGTTTACCAGCTTACTTTAACTTCTTTCGGTGTCAAATGCTTCCAACACTCTTATATTCTCGAGAATATAAGAGTGTTCAGTTGAATAACATGCCATATAAGAAAGCAGTATGTGGTTAGAAGTACAACAAGAAATGTAGCCATAAGACTTGCAAGAATGTCTTGTCTTGTGTGTAAACTTGCTTTTGTGCATAATGACCCAAGACTCACACATTCGGAGAAAAACATGCTTGACTCAACGGGCAAAATGACTGTTCATCGAGTGCCATGTGTGTTCTGCCCAAGAGTGATTGTACTTGAAGAGTATTGTCCGGAGCATGGACATGACGGTCAACCAATAAATGAGGGATCGTGGGTGGTTCCTACCAGAGAACTTCTGGAAGGAGCATTGATCACTTTATTTCGTATCGAAGACAAAATAGAACGAGGGAACTACTCATATATTTTTGATGAGTATCCAATTCGTCGACACCACAGTCATTACGCTATGTATGGAATATATGTTCCTCCATTTGGACTAGAAGTGGGCAAAGTACTCTGGATTTGCCAATCGTGTGACGCACTCATAACTGCAAGTGGTTCTGGTGTAAAGGATGTTTTTTCCCAAAAATGTGGACAGTGGGATGAGTTCCTAAAGAAACATGCAAAGTTAGTTGAGAGTGAGCAAAGCCAACCAGTATAAAGAATTTGCTGTATCCGGATTAAATCCGGATTTTTTTATTGTTGTCCTAAGGCGGAATTCCATTTTATGTCTCAAAATAGCCATAATTAGGGCCATATTTATCCTTGACTTTCATATCTGACTATGCTATAATATAGGGTAGGTTCTTTGTCAGATCACCACGGGCCGCCTTGCCCTTTCGTTCCACTTAAGTGGGAAAGCATCCGCAAGATGCGCAGGGGACAAGGCTACTCGAAAGAGTATGTCCGCCTGTGGAGAAAACATTGTTACTTCCAATTGATGCTGTGCGTGAAAGGATCGTTCAAACGATCAAGGAGAATCAGGTCACGATCGTGGTTGGAGCGACCGGCTCCGGTAAAACTACCAGACTCCCGGTTTTTCTCTACGAGGCCTGCTACTCCACACAGGGGCTCATCGGCATTACTGAACCTCGTCGCATCGCGGCAAGTTCGGTAGCTAGGTACGTTGCCGAGCAGCTCGGTCCGAAAGGCGACAAGGTAGGATACCAGGTTCGGTTCGAAGACGAAACGTCCTCGACCACCAGGGTGAAGTTCATGACCGATGGAATTCTACTTCGTGAGATTCAGGATGATCCTAATCTCTCAAAGTATTCTGTCATCATGGTAGACGAGGCGCACGAGCGCAGCGTGAACATCGACTTCACTCTCGGTCTCCTGAAGGATCTGCTTCGTCGACGTAGGGACCTGAAAGTTGTTGTCTCATCGGCGACAATTGATTCGGAAAAGTTTTCTCGGTACTTTGACGGCGCAGCCGTCATCGAAGTCCCGGGACAAATGTATCCGGTTGAGGTCGTGTGGAGTGACTCCACTTTCCAGAAGAGCGACATGCCGTCGGCAGTAGCGGAAAGAATCTTCAAGATTCATACTCAAATGCCCGACGGGGATGTTCTCGCTTTCATGGATGGGTTCGACTCGATCAACAAGGTTATCGAAAGGCTCGAAAATATGGGATGTACCGACATGGTCATCCTACCGGCCCATGGGGGTCTCGCTCCTGAGGATCAGCGGAAGATTTTCGATACATTCCCAGGAAAGCGAAAGGTCATCGTCGCAACAAACATCGCAGAGACCTCGATCACTGTGGACGGAGTTGTTTATGTGGTTGACTCTGGACTCGTGAAGCAAACAAGCTTCAATGCTACTTCAGGTATTCAGAGCTTGGATACAGTTCTGCACTCGCAAGCGGGGTGCAAACAACGTTCCGGTCGCGCAGGACGTACTCGTCCTGGAATCTGCTATCGGATGTATAGCGAGGGATCGTTTGAAATTCGTCCCTCGTTTACCGAGCCTGAGATCCGTCGCATGAGTCTTGCAAGTGTCGTGCTCACAATGGAGTCAATCGGCATCAAGGATGTTGAAGGATTCGAGTTTGTAGATCAGCCAGACAGAGAGGCTTTCCATGAGGCATACGAAACTCTCGTTGCCCTTGGTGCCATCAATGTTGACCGGTCTTCTCTCACAGAGCTCGGCACCAATATGGCGAAGCTTCCTCTGGAACCCCGCATCGCGCGAATGGTTCTCGAGGCGGAGAAGCATGGGTGTGTGGCTGAGATTGCGACCATTGCGGCGTTTCTCTCCATTCGGTCAGTGTTTGTTCGACCGAAGGACAAAGCAAACGAAGCTGATGTCAAACACAATCGTTTCAAGGTGTCGACATCGGACGCACTCACGTTCCTTAGGGTGTGGAGAGCGTATGAAGAGGCGAACTTCTCACGAAGTTTCTGCTTCGAGAATTTCCTCAACGCGAAGGGGTTGAGTGAGGTTGAAAGCGTTCGCTCTCAACTTCTTTCGATCCTTAAGCGAAGTATGAATATCACCTCGACGAAAGATGATGTAAGTATTTTGCGTTCTGTTGCGGCTGGGCTTGTCCAAAACTTGCTCCAGCTATCCACTGGATATGCCTATGAAGGAATCCTCCGTGAGAATCTCTACGGAGTATTCATTCATCCAGGGTCAGCAACGTTTGGATATGAAACTCGACGTTGGCTAGTATGCACCGAACTCGTGGACACGTCCAAAACGTACGCTCGCGGAGTAAGCGAAGTTAAGCCAGAGTGGCTTCCAGAGCTTGCTCCTAATCATTTCTCTTTTGGCCCGGTCGTTCTTGACCGACTAACTGAGGATGGCAATGCTGTCGTGGCCTACCGACCGATCTTCCAGCGCACCCGCTACTCTGGCGAGTTGCAGGAAGTTGGAACGAGGAGTATCTTCGTTCTTTCACTGGAGGAGGCGTCAAAGGTTCAAGAGGAAAATATTCGGGATGCAAAATCTCGAGGAATGATCCGACTTCAGTTTACTGTTGAGGAAGCGGGCATGGACTTTTGGCGCAGGAAGATGGTTGCTTACGTCGGTGGGGTGCGCCATGAAGTTGGGCTCCTCTCCAAAATCCGACCGGTTGTCGGCAAGACCTACTACTGTGTCGCTAGTCTGAATGTATATCGCAGTGGTCTTATGATGGCTAACCCGCAGTTTGAAGTGTTTGATCTGCCTTTTCCGAAAATCGAAGCAACTAGTCCTCCAAACGTGGAGGAGCTCGATCGATTGAGGGAGGCGTGGGGTGCGACGAAGTAACAGAGTTTTCGCTGATCTTTTTTGAAAAGGGCTTTGCCCGGTCCCGCTATGTATTTCGAGAAATTCTCGATATCCGTAGCGGGATTTTTTGTTGGTGATTTATTTATAATTTTGGCAGTTTTAGGAAGGATAAGTATATTTAACGATAAATATATATTGTAAATCGATATGGTCCGTGATACACTTATTTTGTTAATCTATAAAGATAATTTACATGATGAAAAAAGGATCAACACTTGTATTAAAAGGAACAGTGTTGCTTATGGGGGTTATAGTGCTTGCTCTCTGTATTTTCGCACTACCTAGTGTGTGGAAAGGGGGCTCAGCAGAGTTCCCACAAGCGTCTCGTGCACTACTTTTTATTGTGATTGGTTTGTATATAACAGTGGTACCGTTTTTCATTGCGCTTTGGCAGACTATGAAGCTCTTGAGTTATATCGATAAAAATATTGCCTTCTCAGATTTGTCGGTAAGGACATTAAAGATTATTAAATATTGTGGGATTAGCATCGGCGCAATATTTATGGCATGTGTACCACTACTCCTACCTATAGCAGAAGCAGATGATGCTCCGGGTCTTGTGGTCTTCGGTTTTGTTATTGCTTGTGTTTCGTTCGTCATCGCGGTATTTGCAGCAGTTCTCCAAAGGCTTCTTGAAAATGCAATAGAAATAAAGAGAGAAAACGACCTAGTGGTTTAAAAATACTTGTCCCGTTAGAAATAGAGCGGAATATGAGTAATAACTTAAATATTAATAATTTAAATTTCTAATGGGATGGCAATCATAATTAACATTGATGTGATGCTTGCGAAGAGGAAAATGAGTGTCACAGAACTCTCAGAAAAAGTTGGGATCACTATGGCAAACATTTCTATACTGAAAAATGGAAAGGCTAAAGCGGTTCGGCTATCAACTCTTGAGGCGATTTGCAAAGCTTTAGAATGTCAGCCTGGAGATGTTTTGGAATACAAGGAAGATTGTTAACATAACCAAATAATATGGATAATAAATTAATAAAAGCTGTATATGTCATTTTAATAAGCTTAGGTCTTGCTGTAATCTTCAACTTTTTGTTTTTTGACAAATTAATTGGGTTATCAGTTCTGATTTTTGCTGTGATACTTTTGGGAACAGCATTTTTGTTTGGGCTACGTGAACAGGTAGCGATGAAAAGGGTTTGGTGGATCGTCGCACTAGTTGTCTTTTTTGCTCTTATGCCAAGTGTTCGCGTAAACGGGTTTCTGACCTTTCTAAATATTTGTGCAACACTCGGCTTACTCTTGTTGCTTGCTCATGAACTTGCTGGTACGCGAGCCTTCATAATGAAACTGCGTGATTATCTGGCTCTCATGTTTATTGTTCCTTTCCGGATGTTAGGTCGGGCGTTGTCCACAGTGTCTCTGGTTGCCCAAATACGTAGCAACGTAAAGCACCACAATGTGCTGTTACGGGTAGTGAAGGGTGTGATTATGGCAGTACCGGTGCTTATTATTTTTGGAGTTTTATTTTCACAAGCTGACTTGGCTTTTTCTCAATTCGTGGGTGGCATTGCTCATATAAATATTTCGGAGCTTACAATTCAATATTTTGTATTACTCTTCGTTGCGTTCGTAGCATCTTTGAGCTTCCTTTCCTACATATTTTTCCCCAAGCAAAAAGAAGATATTTCGTCTAGTGAAAAAAATCTCCCAACAGTAGATCAAGGTAAGGGAATAGAAGTCGCGGTTTTCTTGGGGCTTATCTCAACACTGTTCTTGGTCTTCATTGGTTTTCAGGTTACCTACTTGTTTGGTGGTGAGGCAAATATTATTAATGCAGGTTTTAGGTATGCCGAATATGCACGCCGTGGTTTCTGGGAATTGCTTGCGGTAGTGATACTGTCACTATTTGTGTTGTTCGCTTCCGAAAAGTATTCTGGTGTTGAATCAAAAAAAGATAGGCGATTCCTCACACCCGCACTCATATTAATAGTTGAGGTTGGGATCGTTATTTTCTCTGCTTTCAAACGCCTTTCACTATATATAGATGCTTATGGTATGACCCTACAGCGTTTTTATGTAGCTGGATTCATCATGTTGCTATCTGTGTTGTTTATCCTTCTTGCAATTAAATTCATAAAGTCGAAAAGTGAACAGTTCTTCACTTTTGGCACCTTTCTTTCAATTGTAAGTTTCTTGATTGTAGTAAATCTTGTTAATCCTGACGCGTTTATAATAAAAACTAATATGGAGCAATATGCTCGAACAGGAAAAATTGACGTTGTCTATGTAACGGAGCTCTCAGTCGATGCGGTTCCTTGGGAAATTGAACTATATGACAAGTTGAAAGGTGAAGAAAAGCAAGTCTTGCGAGCCTTGTTACTAGAGCAGAAAGATATACTAGAAAATAGTAGAACCAGTTGGCAGGGAGCAAATCTTTCTCGTGCCCGAGCTTTGAAATTATTAAAGGAATTAAGGTAATTACTTCCTTATTTTAACGATGTATACAGCCAGCCCAACAGCAGGGTCGGCGCTTACCTTCCTTAAGCTCACTTGTAGCCCTTTTAATATGGAGTTTCCTAGTCTCCGGTTTCTTCACTGACAGAACCCAGCAGATCCACTCATTACGCGCAAGTGGCGTAATATCTTCCCACGCAACAAGTGACCTCGAAGAAGAAATAAGGGCCTTGCGTAAGTCCTCTGGCACTTTATGAACTGTACCACTAGAGATTTTCATTTATTTCAATTTAACGGCTGTGCCATAAGCAAGTACCTCTGCTGCTCCATTCATAATTTGTGATGTGGAATAACGCATACAGACCACTGCGTCAGCGCCAACAGCATGTGCATCAGCTAACATACGGTCTGTAGCTTCTTCGCGTGCGGTAGTAATAGCTTTTACATATCCCTTAACTTCACCACCCACGACCGAGGTTAGTCCTGCTACGATATGACTTCCAATGTGCCGAGTTTGAACCGTATTTCCTTTTACAAGACCTAGAATCTCGCCAATTTCTCGTCCAGGTATGTGTTCTGTAGTTGTTATTAGTATATTTTTTTGCATAGGGCTATTATAGCAAAATTGCGAGTTGTCTGAGTTGGGCCTCTAGTGGTTGGAATGAAATTGGAACTTATTTATAAAACAATCTTTCTTAAAACATCGGCTGCAATTTTGCAGTCTTCAAGAGCATTGTGGAGGTCTCTAGGTTTAGCTCCAAAATATTGGAATAACTCTTCTGAACCAACGCCACCCGTATAACCACTTTTTAAAGCATGAATATATGCAATAGGCCATATGTCTATAATATGAAAATCATATTTAGAAAAATTAACTGGTCCTTCAGTAAAATCTATTTTCGCTTTTTTCATTAGATTGATGAAGTGTGAAATATCTAAACTTTGAACCCAAGACGCAATAAAAACATTTGATCCAAACTTTTCATAAAGCGTTCTACCGATTTCTTCTGGTTTCGGTGCTTCATTGATCATCTCCTGAGTTATTCCTGATTTTTTAACGATCCTACCACCAAGATCAGCGTAAATATAAGAAGTAAAATTATCTTTTTCTTCTAACGTCTCCTTATCTAACAAAACAGCTCCTACTTGAACAGGATTACTTACTCCCTCAAAATCTATAAGAAGAATGTCTTTTGGTAATTTCATAAACTAAGAATATCACGCGACTTTTAAGTTGAAAATCAAGGTGTATCAACCAACTCAAATATTTTGCTGCCGGTCAGGGATAATAGACTCGATTCTTACAGGATCAGTACAGGTTTTCCATTTTCTTAAAGCAAAGCTTTTCGAAAATATGGAAGAACCTTTTCGAGCCCCTGACGAACATGAAGTAGTTCATGTTTTACCAGGCAGTATGCGAGTTTTGGATAACAAAAGTTATCAAAACTCTTCATTGCTGGCCGTCTCGAGCTCGAACCCTGAGGAGCCAAGCCCTGCTTGACGGAATTAGCTTAATTTTAGCATCTTAAACGACGGGTCTCGGGCGCTACTGGATTAAACTAATTATCTTATCAACCGCATCATCAAGACTGCCACCTGTATCTACTGGAATTGCGCCATGCGAAAGAACCTCGGGATCAAATTCTTTCTGCCATGCGATGTTATCTTCTTGTTCCGCTTTTGTTTTTCCATACCCAGATTTATTAACTCTTGTTTCCATGCGATAGATTAAGGTCTCGGGGCTACACTGTAGGAGTATTATCTTGTCAAAAAGAGGAAAATATTCGGCTTGATTATCTCCCGCCGTACCAGCCACGACTATGTTCTCACTCTCATTTAGTATATCCTTTAATTTACTAATATCACAAAAACGATCTACAGTATCAAACCAATCGCGTGAATGAATAGGAGTATATTGAACCCTATTCTTAGTCACCTTGTCCTGCCAGAACATCAACTCAGGCACATCATGCAAATCAATTGAGTTAACACCTCTCTCATTTAGAGCTTTTACTATTGTTGATTTTCCAGTCCCAGCAATACCTGTAATTAGTACTTTCATGTATTCAATACTAAATCAACAAAAAAATCTTCCAAAAGGACTCTTAATTTTATCGCCGCACCTTCTACGTCAGTTATTACGGGGTTAAAAGTATAAGAGTGTTGGGAGCTGTCCAGCAACAATTTATAGTCAATAATCTCCTTGTAGATCCTTTTATCTTTTAAATGAATTTGCACCTTTCCCAATAATTGCTTTGTGTCAAAATAATCATCATCTTGCTTTATTTCGTCCTCTTTGCCAATCTTTTGAAACTTGCGAACAATGCTTAAAGGCAATAAGCGTCTGAGCAATAACATCGAACTGAAAGGCTTATTGTTAGAAAATGAAAAATTAAATTCCTTGCATACTTCACCCACATCCTTAGGTAATGATTTAATAAGCGAATCAGGGAAAATAGTTCTTTCATTAGGGGTTTGCAAGTCAGTATTGGCTTCTCCAAACAAACTCAAATACTCCCCGTATAACTGATCGAAGCGTGGTTGCAATATTTCGATTCTAAATAGTCTGTTACTCATATTCCCATCCTTGTGTCACAATTCTAATTGCTCCTAATTCTTCTAATTTTTCCAAAGCTTTAGCTTCATTAGCGGGGCTTAAACCTGGTCCAAAAAAATCAAAATTCACCCAATGCTGAATAGGGTCTCCCGAGACAGTTCTGTAGGACTCCTCTTTTAATTTCTGCAGAACTTCCCACTGCTCCTTTTTTACTTTATTTTCTAAGTTCACATTACTAATTATATCGCTAACCTAAATTTATCGCTCTATGCAAAATATAGGATGCGTAGCATAGACGCTCCTCGGGCGCGATAACTGCGCTCAAGATGGCTGCCGGTCAGGGACTCGAACCCCAATACCATGCTTCAGAGGCATGTGTCCTACCATTAGACGAACCGGCAATGTGTTTTACATTACTTTGTATTTCCACATGAATAAATATTTTATCTGTACTTCGACCTGCTGGCCTCAGTATCTTCGTCGCCGTAGCTCCTCGATAATCAGTATTCAAGACTAAGATACGTGAAAAATGATTCTTTTTCAAATTATTTTTTGAAAAAAGAATCTAAATTTCTTGCTTTACAAATTTCAATATAAATATATATTTACAAAAGAAGTCCAAGTTCTCTCTTCATCGAGGATGCCAATGCGGAACACCTCCTTAACCAAGGTTACTCTTTTACTTAAAATTGACAATTTAGACGCGCTGTCAATTGATAGAAATCTGAAGCGGGAAAATATTCCAGGCGGATGGAGAGTTCATGGCGATGATGGCGAACAGCTAGGAGAGGGAAATGCCATGTATCAAGCGGCACTCTCATTTTTCGCTAGAAACTATGGTTCTAAAACAGCTACGCCACAAGAACACTGTAATGCAGTAGTAGAGACACTTATCGGCAGAGCATCTGCAGATCAGCTGAGTAGAGCGGTATCGGCTATGATTGCTGAACTACAGTCCTAGAAGTGAATTTTTAAGTATCGATTGAGGTCGATGCTTTTTTATATAAAACTATATCCTAAATAAATTGCTTAAGTTGATGTTACAGATGACTTTCAGTAAATCGCAATAAAAAAAGCGGCATGATGATGCCGCAGGCAATCTAGTTTTTTGAGGTCCGAAGCAATTCCATGTACAAAGTTATAATCTCACACCAGTCCCTGTCCAATAGTTTTTCATAAAGACCCGGCGTATCTTTTATGGTAGAGGCTATGCCTTCTACTAGAGTATCTTTCTGGCTAAAGGGTTCGGGCAGAGAAAGTTCAGCAATCTTTTTCTTGACTCTCAATGCAGCTGCAGCGAACTTTTTTCGATTTGCAGTTTCCATTAGTGCACGTGTATCACCCCATCTTTTCGATACTATTTGTATGTAATCTCCAGGTTTAGGTGACCAAGTGATACGAGCGTGGTTGCCGCAGATGTGGCAGAGTACCACAGTGGGATACTGAGGTGTTTTACGGGGCACGTTTCTCTCCTTTAAGTCTTCCATATTTATACAAGACTCTTACTAAATGTCAAGACTTATATGAAATAAAAAAGCGCGTTGTGGTGTTCCAACGCGCAATCCAATGGTTACTTAATTTTCATGTCACTCATGAAAGCTTTCAATGCTTCGTCACTCCTACTCGTCATTTTAGTGAAAAATGTTTGAGTAAGAAGAATAGCAACAAGACCAACAATGATCACAATCAATCCCAGAAGAATATCTATCTCTCCTGCTCTCATTGCTTGGGCCACTCTACCAGAAGCAGTTGTGGTATCAAAAATACCTGGAGGAGTTGGATGTCTCGGCATGTTGCCGGTAACAAGTACTATACCCCAAGCTAGTGACAGTAGCCCCATGAGCGCAAAAGTCATAACAGCAAATTTACTCTTTAGGGGTAAACCATGCCATGGTAATTTTACGTACCGTATGTCCTTCCACCCCGAGAGTATTTTCTGTTTCTCCATGATTTCCGCATTGATCTCCTTTTGTATGATTTCCATAAGGAAGACATCAGAAGGGATACCATTCACAGGGTCACTCGCGTTCTCCCTAATCTTTTTTTCTAAATCGAGAAGATCCACAATTGGCCGCTTTTTTAAACGGGAATTGATTGGAAGGAAATATAGAATTAAGGTGAATAGTTGAATCAAGCTGCTTACCAAGAAAACCAGAAACACAAACAGTCCCCAGCTCTCTTCCTGAGTGTTCATGAAGAGCATGGAATACTTAACAATAAGCAGGCCGATCACGGGAGGAACAAAAATAGCGAGGACAGCGCTCGAGAAAACCTTTGCTGCTTTTTTGTTCAGAAACTGTGGAAAGTTTCTATTGTCCGCCGCAAACTCACGCCACTTTCTTAGTGGTTTCATAAATTCCCCTGGTTGATGTAAGGTACGAACTAATTAAGTAATAGCATAATTAGCAGGACATGTCAAAAGTGCATGTCGATGGAATAGGAGTAGAATGACTATATAAAAGTTAATCCGTTAGAGATGGGTAGAGCTTAAAATAAGGTATAATTTAATAGAGATTCGTTCGTCGAAATAATCAATTACAAATAATCTAATAGAAACAGGAGTCTAAGGACTCCTTATCTCTAACGGGATGAAATCAAACACAATAGTTTACATACTAATAGCGCTAGTAGTTATAGGAGGCATAGCTTATATGATGACGAAAGGGGACAATGGAGATGCTCGCATAGAAACAGAAGTTACAAGTAATGATATAGAAAATATGGTTGCAGATTCTAGAACTCAAACTGCATCAATGAAGGAGCTTGTAGACAAGGGTGAGCCGGTGAAATGCACATTTACTCAAGTGACAAGCAATGCGGATTCAAATGGCACAGTATACATAGCAGACGGTAAGGTAAGAGGAGACTTTGAGACTACTTCTGCGGGGCAGAATTTCAATTCATATATGATTTCTGATGGGAGCGATATATATGTCTGGTCATCACTTACAACGCAAGGATTTAAGATGCCGGTCAGCAATACACCTTCAGCCGGTGCAGAGTCACAGAACGGAGTGAGCTATGATCAGAAGCTAAATTATGACTGTGATCCTTGGAATAAAGATGTTTCTGTATTTGTTCTACCTGCGAACATTTCATTTGGAGCTCTCCCAACTTACTAGTGCTTACCATGCACAAAACTATTCTCTTATTCTCGAGAATAAGAGAATAGTTTTGTAGTAATAGAATTCATTGAAAAAGCGTGCTTTAAGCGTATAATCGAGCTATTAGACACAATATGAAAAAAATCTTTATATATAGTCTTATTTTAGCCATACTTTTGCCGGTAACCCTTTTTGCTGGCACGGTGCACTTTGATCGTGATTACTCTTTAAGAAAAGGAGAGGAAGTGGTAAATGATCTATACGTTGCAGGTAATAGCACAACAATAGCTGGTAATGTGCTCGGGGATTTACTCGCAACTGGACTCAACGTTTTTGTGGGAGGAAATACAATTTCAAACGACGCACTAATAATAGGTGGAACTGTGAATGTTGTGAGCGATATAGGAGAGGACCTTCGACTTGTTGCAGGCAAGGCACTTTTCAGTGGTACGGTGGGAGAAGACTTGGCAGTAGCGGCTCAAGAGATACAAACTATTTCACAGTCGAAAGTTTCAGGCAGCTTCATTGCAGCAGCAGGCAGAGTAGTGCTTGGAGGAGAAGTGGTGGGTGATGTAAAGATTGCTGCTGGAGAAGTGATCATCAATGACGTGATCGGCGGCAACGTATCTATTACAGCAGACAAAGTGGTAATCGGGCCCGAGGCCAGGATTTCCGGCAACTTAAATTATGCATCTGGTCATGTGGCCGAGATAAGTGATGGTGCAGAGATACGCGGTGAGACGGTGTACAAAGCTATCAATACTCGTCCAGGCAAGGAGAAGTTCCTTCCTACGCTTTGGGGAACATGGGTGCTCATACAATTTGTTGTTCTCATGATTGCCGCACTCGTTCTGCATGGAGTATTCCGTAACATTTCACACCGGTTTGTCGCTACTTCTATCAATTCTTTCTGGCGAAGTCTTCTTTATGGTTTTCTCTTTGCTGTCGCAGTACCGATTGCTTTAGTACTTGCATTTGCCACATTTGTGGGCATCCCGTTTGGGATACTGGGAGTGGCAATATATTCTATATTTCTCATCATTGCATCCATATACGGTCCGATCGTTCTCGGAGCGCTCATATACAAAATAACTAAAAGGCAAAAAGAGATTACCGTAAGTTATAAAACTGTAGTGATAGGAGTTGTCGCAACTATTGTTCTCAATTTCATTCCATACATTGGAGATATTATTAAATACGCGTTCATTGTTGTTGCGCTCGGTGCAATATATAGAGTACTGTTCGATAAATTTGTGGAAGTTAGGTAAGAGACCTTTGGTATAATAGCCAAATGTCTAGGTCTCAAATCTTTGGAGTTGCCATACTTGTGTTTGTAGCTGTAGGATTTTTCTTTTTTAGAGCGAGTAACCCAGATATAAAAAACTATCCTTCAAAAGGTGGTGAGATCGTTGCTTTCGGTGATAGTCTTGTCGAGGGCGTAGGAGCAACTGAGGGCAATGATCTCTTCTCAATTCTTGCGCGAAAGCTTGGCACAAGAATACTTAACTATGGGCGAACGGGAGATACAACGGCACTTGCTCTTGCGAGACTTCCTCAAGTATTTAAGGATGTACCTCATCCAAAAATGGCAATAATAGTACTTGGTGGTAATGATTTTTTACAAAAAGTGCCATCAGCGGTAACTTTCAGTAATATATCGAAGATTATAGAGGAGTTTCAGTCGAGAGGGGCGGTGGTTGTAATACTCGGCGTTCGCGGAGGAATACTTAGAGATAACTTCGAGGTAGAATACGAAGCGTTGCGTGATAAATACAAGACAGGATATGTCTCTGACATTGTGGGGGACCTCGCTTTGTTTAAACGGGAATATATGTATGATTCAATACACCCAAATGATCAAGGGTATGCCTTAATAGCGGAAAGAGTTCACCCAATAATTAATGAATTAATTAAAGAATAATAATGAAGAAAATAATTGCAGTTATTGTTGTAATCATTCTAATTGTTTTAGGTGTCTACATGACAAAAAGTAAGTCGAAAGTGGTAGTGAAGAGTTTTGCCGACTGTGTGAAAGCAGGCTACCCAGTCATGGAATCGTATCCGCGTCAGTGTAGAGCATCGGACGGGGAAACTTATACTGAAGATATTGGTAATGCACTTGCTGTAGCTGACTTGATTGTACTTGAAACACCAAGACCAGGAGATAAGGTCACAAGCCCGGTAGTGCTTAAGGGTAGTGCACGTGGCGGGTGGTATTTCGAAGCCTCATTTCCAGCTTTTGTATATGATTCGAATGGCCAGGAACTTGGGGTTGGTGTAATGCAAGCCGGAGATGACTGGATGACAGAAGAGTTTGTCCCATTTGAATCACAAATTACTTTCAGTATGCCAACGACCGCAACGGGGACTCTAATTCTCCGAAAAGATAATCCATCTGGACTTCCCGAGCATGACAATGCACTTCTTGTTCCTATTGTGTTTTAGAGGTAAGATAGTCCTATACAAATTTAGAAATTTAGTTAACCAATATGAGTCATTATGTATGTAAAGGAGATTGCAAAACAGTTTCCGATGATGCGGGGATCTGCCAAGCAGACTTCTGCAATAAGAAAGGTGAGGAGTTGAAGATATGCGGATGTGAAGATGGAGTACACAGCGAACATGCGACAGCAGAAAATGCTTCTGGAGGGGTTGAGACAGGCGCGTAAGAGAAACTACACATCTGACGTTCCTCATAAAAGATACTAATTATTTAGTATCTTTTATTCGTAATATGGGGATAATACCTACTGCTATAATGCACGCAAGAACAAGAAATGAAACTCTCAAGTCTAAAAAATTTGAGGAAATGAAAAATACTAGTGGTGCGACAATAAGTGAGAGTGGAATCATGGCTCTATATATACTTATTAAATTCGCATTCTTGCCACTCACTTGTCTAAAGAAGTAAGTATCTGCCGCGACTTCCACTATACTTGCGCCCACTCTAGTAAGGAATAGTACCACTGCCCATATAAGAGGGAGTGTAGTATCAAGTAGGGCAATAAAGGCAGTAGAGACAGCCATAATCATTAGGCCGATAAATAGAAACTCTTTTTCTCCAAATTTTTTGTCTGCAAGTTCTCCTACGGGGAGCTCAAATATTACAAATGGTAGAAGCATAATGCTGAAAATCAAACCAATACTTGACCATGGTATTCCCAATGTCTCATGTAGATAGATCGGGGTGTAGACAACCATCCATGAAAAGAAAAACTGTAGTAAGAAATTGACGAAGACGATACGACGAACATCGGGCAGGCGTATCAGGTCAGCAACATCGTCACTAATATTTATATGTGATATGTGAGGTTCTTGAATATTCTTGAAATATTTTAAAGCGATGAAAAAAGCTGGTAATAGAAGAAGTGCCGCTACAATATACACGGTCGAGTAGTCGTTGTCATGAGCAAGAACTGAAAGCAGTGCTGGACCGATTATCACACCAAGGTTTGCTATCGTAAGGTAGGCACCTCGCAAAACGCCAGTGTGGCCCTCCTTTTTTGTTAGAGTTTCAAGGAACACATCCATGCTATAGAAGATTGCGTAAACAGATACAAAGTAGACTAGGAACGCGCCTATCAAAAGGGCAGTGAAAGTCGCAAATGCAAGAGTAAGAAGCGCAATTATTTCAAGAAGAAATATGACTATTAGAAAGTCGAAGTTGCTCACTCTTCTCACAAGTCTTGGTGCAAATAAAAATGTGACGAAGCTTATAGCCGCAACGAAGGTGTACAAAATGCTCAGCTCTCTTGATGATAAAAATGTTCGTAGAAACGAGGAATTAATATAGATAACAACAATGTAGTGAAGCGCAATAAAAAAGCTCGCGATAAAAACAGGTATGACCTTGTGACTATGCTTGATTCTTGCAATTATTTCACTCATCCCGTTAGAAGCAGGCCCCGATAGAAATTTTACATTCGAGTGAATGCTTACTTCTATCTTTTCTGCTGTTTAAGTTTGTCATTTGATAATACTTAA
>JAGVCW010000011.1 GCA_020059045.1 Minisyncoccota bacterium
AATACTTGGAATAGCCAGTGCCGAGCCGGTGCATAAATCTCTCGACTCCCTTTTCTGAAACTTGCTCAAGTACAAAATGGTAGTGATTTGAGTTAAGGCAATAAGCAATAATGTTAACTATTGGTTCCGTGGAAGTCTCCGTGGAAGCTCGGCTTCCACGGTTATGCCTGTTTTCATAAATACTTCCTATTGCGTTTAGCCCATTGAATTCAGACATACTTAGAAAGAAGCGGTCTAGGTCTTTTTCGTCAACAAAGATTGCTCGTTTGTCGGTACCACGGTTATAAACATGATAAAATTCCCCCTCAGCAAATGTAATGTTTCGCATTTTTGGAGTATATCCTATCTAAGCTGTTCGTGGAAGCTCGGCTTCCACGAGTTAGAATTCGATACTTCTTACAATTCGTGGCTTTCGGAGTAGGCCAAAGTTGCCCTCCTCAAGAACTATAAACTTATCAGGAATATCTACAATAAACTCTGAAGGAATACTGATCTGCCTCGATCCGAAAATGGTTCTAATTCCTGAGTAGGATAAGAATATTTTTTTCCTAGCACGAGTGATTGCAACATAAAAAAGTCGCCTCTCCTCTTCACTCTCCTCATCGGTCGTCTCTTCTTCGCTAAGTCTTCTGTGTGGGAAGAGATTGTCTTCAAGTCCTGTAATGAAAACATAATCAAACTCAAGTCCTTTTGAGGAATGAACAGTCATAATTTTGACTCCATCTTTAATTTCTCGTGCGTCCTCGTCACTTTGGAGCGCGGCATCTGTAAGCATTTCTTCAAGTCGAGTGTCGTCTGGCAACTCATCATATCTTACTGCAAGACTTACAAACTCTCGTAAGTTCTCCAGGCGCTCCTCTCCTTCATCACCATCATGCTCAAACGTATCTTCGAGCCCGCTTTCCTTCATGACAAATTTTACTATTTCTGATGGCTTGCTTGTTTTGGTAATTTCGCGAATACGTGAAAGCAATTTCATGAAATCCGTGTAACACGCTCGTGTTTTGAGGGGCAAGGACTGGGTCTTGCCCTCAACAATTTTCAAGAAAGAAACCTTTCCTATTCCTCGCGCGGGAGTATTTATAATCCGCTTAATGTCGGAAACACTTTCAGGATCAAGTGCCGCACGAATATAGGATAGAATGTCTTTGATCTCCTTTCTCTCGAAGAATCTTGTACCGACAACTTCGTATGGAACATCGTAGGCTAAAAAAGCTTCTTCTAAAACACGAGATTGAAAGTTGGCACGAAAAAGTACAGCAATATCATCTGGCCGAACACCACTTGATATTAATTCCCTAGATTTATTCACCACAAACTCGCTTTCACTTATCTCGTCAAAACCTTCGTACAGCGATAAGTTTTCTCCAGTAGGGTTCTTGGTAAAAAGATTTTTTTCTTTTCTAAATTTGTTCTTCTTAATTATAAGATTTGCCACGTTTAAGATGGTTTCAGTAGAGCGGTAATTCTCTTCTAGTATGACCACTTTTGCCTCAGGGTAATCGTGCTCGAATTCTAAGATGTTTCGCAGTCTTGCTCCGCGCCAGCTGTAAATATTTTGGTCTATATCACCCACTACACAGAGGTTTCTTTCTTTTTTTGCAAGCAAATTTGCAATCCTGTACTGAACCATGTTTGTATCCTGGTATTCATCAATGTGAATGTATTTCCAGATACTTTGGTATCGCTCAAGGACCCCTTTCTTTTCAAGAAGTAATAAAGTTTTTAGTAGTAGGTCGTCAAAATCAAGAGCCTTGTCTCGGGTAAGAACCTCTTCATACCTGCGCCAAACTTGTGTGACAATCTCTCCCACATAGTTACCGGAAGCAGTTACCTTGTATTCCTCTATATTCGTGCCGTTACCTTTCTGTTTTGAGATCATGGATTGAATTTTTCCTGGGTCAAACTCTTTTGGATCCACACCAACACTTTTCATACTCTCTTTTATGGCCGAACGGGAGTCACTCTTGTCGTATATTGCAAAAAATTTGGGAAGACCGAGTGAGTGAGCGTTTTCTCTTATAATATAGACACCAAGCGCGTGAAAAGTGCTTACAAATGGTCTACCCCACTCGCTCACTGGTCTTTTGAGAACTTCGTCTTCTCTTATTCCTTTATCTACTCTCTCCCGCATTTCACGAGCGGCTTTGTTTGTGAATGTGATGGCCAAAATACTACTAGGGCTTGCCCCATGTCTTATTAAATTTACGATTCTTGAAGTAAGGGTTTTAGTTTTGCCAGCACCTGCACCTGCAAGTATTAGAAGAGGGCCTGATAAAGTCTCAACTGCGCTTTTTTGGGCCTCATTTAATGATTTCATCGAGTTAATATATCACGAGATATACAACTAGAAGATTAAAGGTTAAAATTAAAAATAAGACATAGAGCACGTCCGATTTTACTTTGATTTTGCATTTTCCAGTTTAATTTTGATTTTTTTCTTATCCCCACCCGGGGATAGTAAGTTTGACTCACACTGTCATGAAGGTATAATGAATGAGTTCCAGAAACATACAGTACAGATGCGATATGGCTTAACAAAGCCATATTTTACACAAACGACAGAATTATCATTTAAGTTAGGCTTATTTTATCTACTGGTAAGTTTTTGAGCCCTTTCGGTAAAGGTAAAACACGGGCTCAAGCTATAAAACATCGTATTTTAAGGCTTTTTTGGTCCCCATCGTTTGCGGCCATACTAGTCTTTGTCCTTCCAATTACTGTACAGGCGGGGTTCTTTTCCTTTGTCACAGGACTCCTATCTTCTGCTAGAGCCGAAGAATCGGTAGAGGTCAACTCTCAAAATATGGAGATACTCAGAGCTGCAATAAACACAAACCCTAATCCAGTGTCAGGCGGGGCAGATATTACTATTGTTGGAGGAATGGCTCTTCTTCCTGAAAATGGTCCAACCGGAGGCCTTTCTGAAAATATTAATGATCATCCAATTTCTGATCAAATTAGCATATATATAGTACGTGATGGAGACACTCTTTCGACTATAGCTAAAATGTTTGGGGTATCTGTAAATACTATCCGATGGAGCAATGACATTGCCGGCTCAACCATAAAGCCAGGTCAGACCCTCATTATTCTTCCTGTTTCAGGGGTTCGCCATACCGTAAAGAAAGGAGATACACTAAGCAAAATCGCAAAGTTATATAAAGCAGACATCGAGGATATTGAGAGATACAACAATATTTCAGAATCTTCGAGTCTTGCAGTTGGAGAGGTGGTTATAGTTCCAGACGGAGAGATTGCCCCAGCAACAAGTTCAAAGCCTGGTTCACAGGTAAAGATCGTAGGAAGTACTAAAACCTATGAAGGTTACTATATGAGGCCTGTAAATGGTAAAAAGACTCAAGGAATTCATGGTTATAACGGAATCGATATTGGTGCACCGGTTGGAACACCTGTATTTGCTTCTGCAAGCGGCAAAGTAATAATTTCAAGAAGTGGAGGATGGAACGGTGGATACGGAACATATGTGGTTATACAGCACTCAAACGGTACACAGACTTTGTATGCTCACAACAGTCAGAACATTGTGTTTGAAGGTGGAGAAGTTGTGCAAGGTCAGGTGATCGGATACGTTGGCCGTACTGGTAAGGCGACTGGTCCGCACTTGCATTTTGAGATTCGTGGAGCAAAGAATCCATTTTAGTTGGTTACAACTGAAATGGATAAATGATGAATAAAGAGGAACATATTAAATCTTCTAAAATTTTATTAAAAACTTAGGCGGTAAATCCGGGCTTGCTCTTGAATCTCGCATGCGGGGTTCAGAACCAAATCTAGATAATGTGCCAAGCAAAATACCAAGGTAAAACTTGGTATTTTGCTTTATTGTTTCCTTGGTCTGTATTGGATTGCCTCAAGTA
>JAGVCW010000014.1 GCA_020059045.1 Minisyncoccota bacterium
AGTTCTCTTTAAGTGTTCTACAGTGGACATGGCGATAAGCTGTGTTTATGCCCCGTAGCAGGGCCACTCTGGCTTGAGCAACCAGAGATGAAGCTTGGATGTGTCCTTTGGGCTTGCCCTTTGGACTTGATCCAAGAAAGCCAACAATGCTCACCCTTGGTGCTGAGACTATGGTGTGCTACGAACGGCAGCTTGGGCATGCTACCGGTTGCACGATCACAGGTGTGCTACACTCGAGACTTCGACAAACAACCAGTCGCTCACAGAAGCGACTTTTTTGTTATAATCTACTACTACATAAGGTACTTAATTTTTCAGTAGAAAAGTTTAATAAAAGCCGCGGTGACGGAATTGGTATACGTACACGACCTGCCTGCCGGCAGGCAGGCTCAAAATCGCATGCATTACTTATATGCCATAAAAAGTCGGAAAAGAAATTATATATATGTAGGTATAACCAGTAATTTGGCTCGTAGATTTAATCAACATAACTCTGGCAAAAACAGAACTACTAGGCCATACAGACCATTTGATATCTTGCATATAGAAAAATTCCAGGACAGAATAAGTGCCAGAGCACGAGAAAAGTGGTTTAAATCTGGAGAAGGCAGAGAAGTTTTAAAAAGCTTATAAAAGCCGCGGTGACGGAATTGGTATACGTACACGACTCAAAATCGTGCGGGGCAACCCATGAGAGTTCAAGTCTCTCCCGCGGCACAAATGAACGAAGTGAATATGCGCAAGGAAAAGCAAACTACTTTGCTTTGTGAGAGACTTGAAGATCCTGAGTATGTCCCGCTTGTCGGGACTCGAAGGATGAACAGAGTCAGTAAGACTCAAGTCTCTCCCGCGGCACAAAAAAATACCCCAGCTTAAACTGGAGCTGGAGTCTGTTTCAATCGAACTACAATCTTAAGGTCAATCAAACCTTCAGAGTGGCCGTAGAAACACGTATCTTGCTGTGCGAAGTGCTGGCATTTCTTACAGATCTGGATTGTGATTACTTTATATCCTGCGGGTGGTTCTCCTATGCAAGGAGGAACTGCTTCGTGCTCTATGCCCGGATGGTCAAAGGTGAAGTAATGATAAGCACCAGGCTCAGTGTGAGCACCATGGCGACGTTTACCGCACCGCGTGCACAACATGTAGTGCTTATGCTTACCAGTGAATTCTACGGGACATACAGCTTGCTCACCAGCCCACTGATGGATAAGCTCACTGTCGGGCAGTAGGTCCAAGTTGTCTATGGAATCCATAGAGTTTAGATCCTCCTTCAAAAAAGGGAAACGGTTCAACCTGGTAAAACCATAGTAGAAAAGTTCATTGAAGTCAAAATTTAATGCTTAAACTGCTATTTAAAGCAGTAAATCTCCTTTATAGCGATAGACCTCACTTACTATAGTCCCTCCTCTTTGCTTAATTTATCCATACATATTACCCCTCGCCCATTCTAAAAGAAACCATTACATATATCCCCCCCATTGCTACCATGAGTTGACTTTTAAATTAGGTATGCTATAGTTAGAAAAGAGCTACTTCCCCTGACGGAGAATCCCATGGAAAAACACAATGGCGACTTCTCCGTAGCTGTAATGGTGGAGAAGGCAGGAAAGATTTTGATGGTTCGGAATCCAACGAAAAGGGGCCCAGTGTGGAAATTCCCTGGTGGCAAAAGGCATGGGTGGGAGTCGCCAGAGGACTGCGCCACACGAGAGCTGTTTGCAGAAACTGGATTAAAAGTGCGACACCTTGAACTGGTCACAGAACTAGACAGGGGAACTCACACTTTTTACCTCTTCTATACGAACAGGACCAGTTCCAATGGTCTAAAAAAAGTAGGAACTGAGTCTGGCCAAAAGATTCTAGAAATCAAGCGTTTTGAGATTTCTAGAATTTTAAGGCGCAAGGGATTTCTTGACTTGCATGTGGACTTTGCAGAACCCAAACTTATAGAGCGGTTAATGCGGCACCAGTAACACATTGGTGCTTTTTCTTTTACAAAAAAATCTTTTTGTGGAGAATTAGCTTGATGAAACCCAAAATACTAGTAATAGTCGGTCCCACAGCTACAGGTAAGAGCGCTCTTGCAATTAAACTTTCCAAGCTGATTGGTGGAGAAGTGGTTTCTGCTGATTCACGCCAGGTCTATAGAGGGCTTGATGTAGGAGCAGGCAAAGTTACTAAGAAAGAAATGGCCGGTATCCCCCACCACATGCTTGATATAGCATCATCTAAAAATGTTTACACAGTATCCGACTACGCGCGCGATGCTAGCAAGTGTATAAAGGAAATATTTGAGAGAGGAAATATTCCTATCGTTTGTGGTGGCACTGGATTTTATATTGATACTTTAATCCATGGGCTTACAATACCCTCTGCAAAACCAGACACCGTATTGAGAAAAAAACTTGAAAAGATAAGTACTAGTGAGCTGTTCAAAATACTAGAGAAGCTTGACCCCAAGAGAGCATCAAAAATTGATAGAGATAATCCTCGACGTTTAATACGTGCTATAGAAATTGCAAAAGCATTGGGTGCAACTCCGAATTTAAGAAAAAAGCATTTATTCAAAACCTTATGGATAGGGATAGACCCAGGCGGACCACGTTTACGAAATAATATTCACAGGAGACTTCGTGTGCGTCTCAAAATTGGGATGCTCGCTGAAGCCAAGGCTTTGCATAAGAGGGGTTTAAGCTGGAAAAAAATGGAAAGTCTTGGTCTTGAGTACAGATATATGGCAATACTGTTGCAAAAGAAAATGACTAGAGAAGATTTATTGACAAAACTCGAAACAGAAATCTGGAGATATGCCAAAAGACAAATAACGTGGTTTAAGGGTAACAATAGTATTTATTGGATACAAGACCCTGTAAAAGAATTTAGAAAAATTGAAAAACTATCCAAAGATTTTTTGAAACATGGCTAATTTTTAAAATTGACAAGACACAGATAATAGTGCATCATCAGATTAGACACTTCAGCGAGGAATCATGAACCCAGAAACAGAGGTTAGCTGGCTTCTCGTTGTGATAATTACACTTGTTCATGTGATATCAATAGTTGCCGCTATCAAAAAATGGCCAGAGGATAACGAGAGTAAACTTGCAAAGATTCTCGTAGACGAGAAGAATCAACCCATATCGCCTCTCATTCACCGCTTCTTTTTGTGACTTACGTTACACAAAGAATGCGGTTTTTTGTTTAAAATATGACAATAATCTGATAGGATAACAGCGCTAGGACCTATAGTTTCAATGGTAAAAAAGGTCCCTGCCTGTCCTGCCTACCGGCAGGCAGGTCCAAAAAAATTGGGTGGTTAGTTAAGTGGCATAACTGCGGTCTCCAAAACCGCTGTCGAGGGTTCGATTCCTTCACCACCCGCAAGTAGATTTATAAAAAGTTCAAATTCTCGTGGAAATATACTAATACAATGACTACCCTAGAATCATTTACTGACCCCACTGAGCAGAAGAAAGACACTCGTACAAAAAGAGAGCGTTTGGGGGAAATCTTTGCTCTCATTGAAGAGGCGCCCGCTGTAAGTAGCAGTCAATCTGCGTATGATTTGGTACATGAAAGTTTCCGGACAATTGAAGGAGTTTCCATAGAAGATAATGAGTCTATTGGAGATAAAATGGTTGTAGTTCCGTTTGTAGATATGATATTAATCCCTGGGCTAAACGGTGTAAGGTTTTTCATATATGACAAACACGTTATGTTTATATCTGAAAATGGAGCTATAGACATTAGACTTATTGACCCAGTAAAGAAAGTTACACTTGCTTTGCTCCTTCGTAACCCCTCGTACCCAAAAGATCATATGAAATTAATATTTGCTAAAAATGGTTCAGATGGAAAGGGTGTCTGGACTTAGTGCTAAAATAATCATAAAAAAATCACCTGCAATTCTTTGGCGGCTGGAACTACAGCTAATTACTTTTTGCTTTCTTTGTGTGTTGTTCTCTTACGACAATTAGAACAAAACTTCTTAAGGTCGATTTTGCGCTCAACTTTCTTACGATTCTTGCGACTCCAATAATTTACTGTTTTACAGGTTGAGCAGGTAAGTTTGATTAGATTATCTTGTGACATGATTGATTTTTACTGAACGAAGTGATGATAAAAAATTATAATCCACTTCTTTTAATATAGCATCGCTTCCATTGAAACTTTACTTTAAATTCTTATTCACTCCATTACCATAACATTAAGGCAACAAACTCTGATGATGGATTACCATAGCATATAAAGGATCTTTTGCAACAAAAAAGCCCGGGCAATTCCCCGAGCTCCAAACTTCAACCACTAGTTTTCAAACAGGAACTATGCCTGTTGAATTCCTCAGGTTTTATGCGAATCTTTGCTTTCTTTTTTGTCTGCGTTTGAAAATCAAACACTCCGATAGGGGCTGATACTCTACTATCAAGAACGAACTCAATTTTCTCTGAAGAAAAGAGGAACTGCAGAGGTGCAAGTGTGCTATCGGGGTTTCTGTCTACTACGAGAAACAAGAGTCCACCTTCCTGTCTTGAATCTTTGAGTACTGCAAAATATGGACCACAAAGACTCCGATTGTGAAGAACCCCACTTGCTACCTTTTCTTCAAGATTATCTAGCCGGAGAAGTGGAAGCGGCACATGTTCATGCCTTGCAAGATTTGCAATCTCTGCCACTTGGCTAAAGAGCGTAATGGGAACATGTAGAGCGATAAACATGATCAGGGTTCTCTTCATGACCACCTCCTAGACGAAGAGTGAAAGAGCATTCCTTCCAACTTTTTAGCACACAAGTCGTTATTGTTCAATACTTAATTTGAAAGAAATAAAAAAACCGGGATCCGTGAGGACACCGGCAACATGAGAAAGGTTTTTTGTTTAAACTTCCTCAAAAAGTAAATCAGCATTAAAACCTATTAACTCTTCAAACGATACAGCGTAGAGCTCGCCTCCGAAGATCATGACTTTATTGCTACCGTCCGCAAGTTTGTCGCGAACTACTTCAGGCGCTTCCAGGAGAGTTATCTCATGGATACGACGTTTCAAATCAAGCTTCAATATACTGGTTAGCACTAGAAGCTCATCCCTTACTTCCTTTGCTGGATCGAGCGGGATATTCTCCATCTCGTTGCCTGTCCAACCATTCTCTCGCATGAAGATGAAACCTGCCTCAGTAACAGTCCAGACGAAGGTGTTGTAGCCTTCTGCCTGTTGGCTATCCATGAGCGGTCCGCCCTCCGGACGATTGTGTCCCATCCAGTGTGCAGAGTTGAAGTTTATCGGCGTTACATCGATACGAGCAGGCTCGCCTTTACGCTTCAGGATCCACTTCAGAAAGCGCATCGCGTCGTCGACATACATAGCCTTATAATCTGGTTCCCAGCTCATGTTTCCTCCAAAGAACGAGCTACCACGAAATCTCGCGGCGGAAATTGCTTCCTATCTTTAATTAAATTATCACAGTTTAGTTGCTATGTCAAATAAAACGATAAAAGTTTGGATTGGTATAAAATATTTGAAAGGCAAAATAAAAGGCGTCCGATTTCTCGGACACCAATATCACAAGTATGGGTTAAAAAACTAGGTAGGGCTCGCTTCCAGTAGGTCGATGACCTCCTGGAGGATCGGATCCAGCTCCACATTCTCCTTCACCATCTCGAGTACCCACGGTGGAAGTTCGCCAAATATGCTGCGCACGTGCTCATCCCAACCGGTAACTTGCCTGGTCTTCTTCAGTGCTCTCTCGACGAGCCGGATCACGTTACCCTCAGGCTCCTTGGGAACGTGTTTGAGAACACGTAGAGCAGCGAACTCATTGTGCTCATCGAGACGATAGTGCATCACTTGCGGAGCGAGCTCTGGCGCCCTTGAGACCTGTCCTTCGAGCTTCTCCCAAAACGCTGGAGAGGCGCTGTTGCGGAAGTTTTGCCCAAGAAGATTACCCGCCGCCGCCCAGCGATTGTGGAACTTTGAGTCGAGAGCCATCTCCTCAACCACATCGGCGCGAATTGCGCCGTTCAGAAGTGAGGAAATTGAAAGACCTTGATCAACAAGGGTCTTTGCCTGCTCGTACACAACGTTATTTTTATCGTATCCAATCTGCTTGAGCGTTTCATACGCGTTCTTAACAAATCGCGTAAGAGCCTCAGATAGAGTGAAGCGTACTGCCGTTGGAAGAGTCTCCTCAAAAAACATGATAGCAGCCACTACTTCACCGCCATCTCGCGTGTTAAGACCTAGGGTTATTGTGAAGTGAACCCGAGGCACGCCTGAGATCCAGGCCGGAGGCTTCTGATTCTTGTAAGCAGCGTCAGCTTCCATATCTTCCACGATGATACTGAGGATAATCGATTCCCATTGATCAAGTGTGATCTCAGTGAAGCGACCTTCTCGAAGCATGCTGGCCAAGTTTTCTACATAGGTCTGCATGGCTTTCTCCATTCAGGGGAAATTAGGAACAACGATCTATACTATCTGTACTATATATACGTATAAAAGTCAATTAATTAATAATTCGTTAAATTGGGAGAAAATATTTGCAGGCTGGGTAGGTGTTCTCTCGTTAGATTCAGTTATGAGTGACCTAATTTTAGAGATAAGAACAATTTACAGAAAGAGCTGAATATGCTTTAATCATATTTGATCACTAAAGGGAGGAGCGTCATGAGGACTATGGTCGATGTTGCGGCCGAGTTGTCTGGAGATGATGAGTTACAGCGGGCTATCGCCACAAGCTCTCTTCAGGCACGACAAGAAGCATATGCAGCAAACAAAACGATCAAGACTTATTGCCGGAGTTGTTTTGCCCCGCTTAGCCAAGTAGCAATACTTTGTGCAGAGTGCGAAGCTCTTGCAACGAAAGGCTGGCTACCGCCTATCGTGTAACTTCTCTCAGTACGCCCCTAGAACGATACAAGTCTTGTATCGTTTTTTTTTAAATTGTGCACCGGGTAGGAGTTTCTCGGCTTACAGGAGCAGTACATCCTTCCAGGATATGAAATATATTATACGCCCCTCGACAAGCTCGGGATACTTCTCCCCACATCAAAGACTCAGTGTTTACACTGAGTGAGCTTTTAGTAAAGCGAGTCGAAGTGTGCGCCGGGTAGGATTCGAACCTACGTAGCCGCAAGGGCGACAGATTTACAGTCTGCTGCGATTGACCACTCCGCCACCGACGCATTGAATCACAGAAACGATTGTACAGCAGAGTGATTTTTTTTCAAACTACTTACTTTTTGACTCAATCATATTTCCAGCCCAGAGACTTCCCTTCTTTCCTTTTTTCACTTCAAATATATATTCACCATTTTTTACATCAACACTAACCGTACCACCTTTCATCACACCCTTTGAAATCATCATTGATGCAACTTGTGTAAGAATCTTGTTCTGAATAATGCGCTTGAGAGGCCTTGCGCCATACTTAGGATCATATCCTTCCTTAGCCAAGAATTCTATCGCAGCATCAGAAATTTCGAGAGAAATCTCTTTCTGCGCTAGCCTCTCTTTGACTTGAGCAACTTGGATTAACACAATCTCTCTCACTGCAACTGTAGACAAAATATTGAAAAGAATAATATCGTCTAAGCGATTTAGAAATTCGGGTTTGAAGTTATCTTTTACTGCTTCCATAACTTTTGCTTTGGCTTCTTCGTAATTTTCCTTATCTTCTGATTTATCCGAGAATCCAATTCGTTCCATTCTATCAATATATTGTGCGCCAATGTTTGAAGTGAGAATTATAACTGCATTCTTGAAATTAACTGTACGGCCTTTGGAATCTGTTAGCCTTCCATTGTCGAGAACTTGCAAGAGAATATTGAACACCTCAGGATGTGCTTTCTCGATCTCGTCAAAAAGTATTACAGCATAAGGTCTGTGTCGCACTAGTTCAGTCAACTGCCCTCCCTCGTCATAACCTACATAGCCTGGCGGTGAGCCAATAAGCTTTGATGTAGAATGTTTTTCCATATATTCAGACATGTCCACTCGAATGAGAGCCTTCTCGTCATCAAACATAAACTCTGCAAGTGCTTTAGTAAGCTCAGTTTTACCTACACCTGTTGGCCCAAGAAACATAAACGATCCAATTGGCCTATTGGGGTCAGAGATTCCCGCGCGAGATCTCTTAATGGTGTCTGCAATTTTCTGTACAGCTTCATCTTGTCCAATAATTCTTTTCTTCAAGAACTCATCCATACGTCCAAGTTTTTCTGCTTCTTGTTCAAGCATTCGTGTAACGGGAATACCTGTCCAACGCGAAACCACATCTGCAATGTCAGATTCAGTAATTTCTTCTTTTAGAATTCTTCTTGAACTTTGCAAACGCTTAAGCCTTTTTGATTTTGATTCAAGTTCTGTCAGAAGACTTGGGATCTTGCCATATCTAATCTCTGCTGCTAAAGATAGATCTGCACGAGCCTCAGCACCTTCGGCCTCAAGTCGAAGTGTCTCTAGATCTTTTTTAATCTTTTTTATATCACCTACGGTTTCTTTCTCATTTTTCCACTTTAATTCAATTTCTCCAGTCTTTTCCTTTAAATCTGCGATCTGCTCTACTATTTCTTTTATACGTGCTTTTGTCTTGGGATTCTTGTTACTTGCTATTTCTCTCTTAAGTGCCTCACGCTCTATCTCAAGCTTCATAACTTTTCCGTGAGTTTCTTCAAGAATTGGTGGCATATTCTCAAGTGATATCTTCAAGTGAGAGGCTGCTTCATCTATAAGGTCAACTGCTTTGTCTGGAAGAAACCTGTCTGTTATATATCTAGTCGAGAGCTCGACAGCTGAAACAATTGCGTCATCTGTTATTCTAACTCCGTGGTATAGCTCGTACTTTTCCTTAAGCCCACGCAAAATCGTAACCGCGTCTTCTATTGTTGGTTCGTTCACATATACGGGCTGGAATCTTCTTGTAAGTGCAGGATCCTTCTCAATGTGCCTTTGGTACTCCTTCAAAGTTGTTGCACCAATCGCGCGCAATTCTCCTCGAGCTAAAGCCGGTTTCAACATATTCGATGCATCAAGTGAGCCTTCAGCTGAACCTGCACCAACTATTGTATGAATCTCATCTATAAAAAGTACGATCTTCCCCTCTGATCTTTCAATCTCCTTTAAAATGTTTTTTAATCTCTCCTCGAATTCACCTCTGTATTTAGTTCCAGCTATAAGCAGGCCAAGATCAAGCGATACTAGCTCCTTGTCTCGTAAAGATTCTGGGACATTGCCACTTGCCATTCGTATTGCAAGACCTTCTACTATTGCAGTCTTACCCACTCCAGCTTCACCAATGAGAATCGGATTGTTCTTTGTTCTTCTTGAAAGAATTTGAATGATACGAGATATCTCTGTGTCTCTACCAATAACTGGGTCAAGCTTGTTCTGAGCCGCTAGTTTAGTAAGTGAGCGAGTGTATTTCAAAATAGATTTAAATTTCTTGGGTTCCTTGGCTTCATGGTTTTTGTTACTTCTAAGTTCTTCGAGAACACGAATCACAGCATCTTTTGTTATTTTAAATCTAGCTAAGAGATCATGAGCGGGTCCCGGTTGATCAATAATCGCGATAAATAAGTGTTCGGTTGAAGCAAACTCGTCTGTCAAACCTCTCGCTACCTTAAGACTTCCTTCTATAATCTGTGCAAGCTCGGGAGTAATAAATATTTGGTAAGACGGAGCAACAGTTGCCCCACCATCTGTACCTTCAAGTGATTCCAATAAATGCTCAGCAAGTAGTATAGTATCAACTTCTAATTTATCTAGAATTGATGCAACCATACTTTCCTCTTGCATGATCAATGCACACAAAAGGTGCATTGGACTCACATGGTTCTGCCCACGTTCAATAGCAAGTTCATGGGCCTTCTTCAGCACTTCCTTAGCTTTAGTTGTAAATTGATTGAATGGCGGCATATTTGTTGAATAATACCATTTTGAAACCAAAAGTCAAAGTAAAAAATACTATATGTGGCCGAACTACTTGAGATTTGCAGCAATGGATACACCTATAACTCCGAAAGACGTATAGCTTTCTGCCAAAGTTCCTTTGGACTCTTTTATAGTGCGTATTCCCACCACCTCTCCAGAAAGATTTACAAGTGGCCCACCAAAAATATTTGTTTTAGGAACTATGTCGGTCTCAATACCTAATGCAAGTTTAGACTCACCTGAAGTAGCACCATAATCAAGACTCGTTACTCGACCAATAGAAACAATAGTATTTGATTCACCTTCTATGGCTATAACTGTTTGACCCAGAGCAAGATCCTTTGTGGCAAACTCTACTTCCTCAGCTTTAACTACAACGTTTGGATCTTTGATTATTTGAAGATAGACAAGACCAGCAGTTTCATCTATCACTTGGACTTTCATTTGAACCACTACTCCATCAAAGAGAGTTCCCGCGTATGTTGTAGATTTGGATACATTCTCACGTCGATTGGAAACCACGATTCCATCATCTTTAGATATGAGGAAACCAATTCCATAAAACTGGCTTACTCCATCAATAAGAGCCATGTCTCGTATCCGAATTATACTTTTTGAATTTTTATCAATTGCATCAATAACTAAATCTTCTTCCTTTACAACTATTGTCTCTGTCACTTTAGTTTCCACTCCGGTACCTTCGGCAGGAACAACTTTCTCTATTGTTCTTTCAACAACTCGATTGATTGTTTGAGTTATACCGGGAGGCGCTTCTTGCAGAAGTGAAACAGTGATAATACCCGTAGCAATGGAAGTTACAAAGCTGACAAGTAATGTGAGAAGCGTTAGTTGTGTTTTAGTGAGGTTTTCCATCCCGTTAGAGATAAGGAGTCTATTAGACTCCTGTCTCGAGTAAATTATTTATTAAGTGATTATTTCGACCAAGTGACATATTGTGCATATATTTTTATCTGTTTCCGCGACCATCTCTAACGGGATGAATCCCGTTCGAGGATGTTCTGCTTACCAAAACAGTGCTGGAGCACCTTGGAACAGATTTCCTCGAATGGGACCATCCCCCTAATTATATCAAGACTTCACACATAAACCAATTCTAGTTTGCTGAGTAAAGTATTTATTTGATTTCTTGTTGTCGAGCGGCCAAGCGAAATACGTAATGATGATTCTGCACAATTTTTTCCCTTTCCCAAATGTTCAATGACATACGAACTTGTATTATCTTTCAAACTTCTGCACGAGCTTGAAGAAGATATAGATATGCCACTTGCATCAAGACGCAAGACTGCCAGCTCACCAAGTATTCTAGGGAAACAGATATTTATATTGTTTGGCAACCTATTTTCTAGACTTCCATTGAGTGACGATTCGGGAAAAGATTTGAGAATACTTCCAATTGCTAAATCACGAAGTTTTATTAATCTTTTAGACTCAGTCACTTTCTCAGTCTCTACAAGACTTAGTGCTTTAGCAAATCCAGCAATACCGGAAAGATTTTCTGTTCCAGATCTGAGCCCCTGTTCTTGTCCACCTCCATGTATGATTGGAGCAAGACTAACTCCTCTGCGGACAAATAAAGCTCCAACACCTTTGGGACCATATATTTTTGACCCATCTAAAGTCATAAGATCAACTCCAAGTTCCAAAACATTTATATTGCAATAGTTAGTAGCTTGACTTGCATCAGTATGAAAATACGTTTTTGTACTATTTTTTGCTCTATTTTTATTATAAATTCTTATAGTTTTTGCAATTTCCTTTATTGGTTGTATCGTCCCAATCTCGTTATTCGCATACATTATGGAAACAAGCGCTGTATTTGGTTTCAAAGCGTTCTTCAAATTTGCAACTGAAATAAAACCATCTTTAAAAACTGGAAGGTAAGATACTTGTGCCCCACGCTTTTCAAGATATTTGAAAGTCTCAAGAATGGCAGGATGTTCGAAGACTGTAGTAACGAAGTGAGGGTGACGAATAAAGAATGGCGAGTGCAAATTAGACACCGATTCAAAGAGACCAATAATTGCAAGATTATCTGCCTCGGTTCCACTACCGGTAAAAATAACTTCATTGCTGTGTGCATGCAGAATGTTTGCAACATCACTCCTAAACTTATTTAAGAGATTTTTTACTTCTACTGCCTCTCCATACAGAGCTGACGGATTTGTGAATTTACCCAAAAGAAAGGGTCTCATAGCAGAATATACTCGCTTATCAAGTGGAGTGGTCGATGCGTGGTCAAGAAAGATTCTTTCTGCTTTTCTTTTCATTCAGGCATTTTAGCTATTTAAATCTTTGTTGCAAATAAAAAACGCCACAATATATGTGTGACGCGAAGTTTGGGAGAACTTACTTACTTACTTTTTTGTGAAGCATCCCTATAACCTCGTATAAACCAATGAGAAATTTCCGAGGCACTTCAATGTTGTGACAGCGAAAGTAGCCTTTATCATCGGTTTCTGCGGCGACAAGTAATGTCTGAACTTTCAAAACAACACCGTGTGAAAAGGATATCTCTCCTCCTTCTCTTTGAGGACGAGTAGCAATATCACGCAAAAGCGTAACAAAGGGTAATTGCTCGAATAGACCATGTGCAGGAGCAGTACCCTCTTTTATCCATCCTTTTAACACTACTCCTTTCTCCCCTTTGGGTGGGCAAGGAACAGAGCCACTGTCGCCATGCATAAACGCAAGCAACTCCTTCAAACTATCCTCGTCGAGTACAACCTTCACAATCTTTGTGGCTGTATATCCCATGTGGTACCTCCGAGTTGGGCGCACTGCGCCGTTTGTGCTTCTGGGAAAGTGCACGGCACTTCCCGTATACACCTTGCCAATAAGCTAAGTAAAAGTCAACGATGGATTAAAACAAGTAAAAAACTCTTTAATAAACCACTAACAAGTCATTTATTAATGCACGCCCGAAGAGTAGCTTTGTATTCCATTTCTCAGTGATACAATTGATCTAGCCAAAGGAGGTGTTAATCATGGAAGGTTCTTTGGATCGAGATTCGTCCTATTCAAGCGATGACTTGGTTGAAAAGGTTGCAGACACACTTGGTATTAAGAAAGAAGAGGTACTTAAAAGAATTAGGGAATACACGGAAGGGCCATATATAGGTAGACCAGTTACTGAATGTTTGAGTCCCGAAAGAATACTTGAACTTTCAGTAAATACCGATCCTCTACTTGATCTTCCTGCCGCTGAAGATGACCATATCGATAATTGTGAAGACTGCCAAATGGCGCTAATGAGGGCCCGCAACGCTAAGGGTCTTCCATCGCTGTAAAACTTATAGACCACTCTGCAAGCAATGGATGCTTGCAGTTTTTTATACTTTAATTCTACTAATTTACAAAATGATTGAACTAATGGTTTCCCAAACCAAGCCTAACAATATATAATTTAAAATCCTATGAATTTTTCATCCATATCTTCCTATTTCAATACTTCAACAGTAATTTACATTCTTCTTGGGTTAATTATCCTTCTTATAATCTGGATAATAAGACTAGAGATTAGAATGTCTCGGCTCCTTGCAGGAAAAGATGGTAAGAGTCTTGAGGATTCAATAGCAAATATCCGCAAAGCAGTTGAGGACTTAAACCTTTTTCGGGATGAATCTATAGAATACTTGAAGCTAATTGAAATGAGACTGAAGAGGAGCATACAGGCAGTTGAAACCATTAGATTCAATCCGTTTAAAGGAACGGGTGTTGGGGGTAACCAGAGTTTTTCTACGGCACTTCTAAGTGAGAAGGGTGACGGAGTTATAATCTCAAGCCTACATTCCCGTGACAGAATGAGTGTCTACTCAAAACCAGTGAAAAAATTTGTATCTGAGTTTGAGACTACAGAAGAAGAGAAGACTGTGATAAATGGGGCAAAGGATGCTCTCCATTTGCCAAAACAGATTTAATAAGGATGATTATGGAACCAAATGAAAGACACAAACCAAAATCTCATAGAGCGCCCTTCGATCATTGCTGTCATGGGTCATATAGACCATGGTAAATCTACTCTTCTTGACTACATAAGAAAAACAAATGTTACAGAGCGAGAAGCTGGCGGCATAACTCAGCACCTATCAGCATACGAGGTAAACCACGAAGGAAAGGACGGAGAGGTTCATAGAATCACCTTTCTTGACACCCCTGGACATGAAGCTTTCCGGGCAATACGAACACGAGGAGCACGTGTAGCTGACATTGGAATTCTTGTGGTTTCTGCTGAAGATGGAGTCAAGCCCCAGACAATCGAGGCTCTGAACTCATTACGAGAGGCAAACATGCCGTTTGTGGTGGCAATAAACAAAATTGATAAACCCGGAGCAAATATAGAAAAAACAAAACAGAACCTGGCTGAAAACGATGTTTATCTTGAAGGTTATGGTGGCAAGGTTCCGTGGGTTGCAATATCAGCAAAAACTGGAGATGGAGTAAGCGAACTTCTAGACCTACTTCTATTGGTCGCGGAGCTTGAAGAGTTTAAAGCAAATCCTCTCACTGCGGCGAGTGGCTTTGTTATAGAAAGTAACCTTGACACGAAGAAAGGGATTGTCGCTACCGCTATCATTACAGACGGTACAATAAAAAAGGGGTTGTTTGCTGTTTGTGGCAATAGCATTTCCCCCACCCGCATACTTGAAAATTTTCTAGGTAAACCGATTAACGAAGCAACATTTTCAAGTCCAATAAGAATTATTGGCTGGGATAGCCAACCCCTGGTTGGCGAAAAGTTTATTTGTTTCAGTGATAAAAAAGATGCTTTTGCAGAGATAGAGAAATATTCTGAAATCAAAGAAAAAACAGATGTCATGGAGATATTACCAACGGATGTTGTAGTTATACCTGTAGTACTTAAAGCCGATACTTCTGGAAGTCTTGAAGCTTTACTCTATGAAATTACAAAACTAGCGAATGACAGAATTAAATTCAAAATAATACTTTCAAATGTTGGCCCCGTGGCAGAAAACGATGTCAAAGCTGCTGGTGCTCACCTTGGTGCACTCGTAATTGGATTCCACACGAAAGTTGAACCAACAGCCGCAAGTCTCGCACTTAGAATAGGAATAAAAGTTGAGTCATTCGATATTATTTATAAACTAACAGAGTGGCTAGAAGAAACACTCAAGGAGCGTACCCCTTCGATAGAAGCAGAAGAAGTTACTGGCAAGGCTAAGATACTAAAATTTTTCAGCATTACAAAAGATAAGCAGATACTTGGAGGCAAAGTAGAATCCGGTGCTATCTCTGTTAACGAGGCAGTAAAAATAATGCGAAGAGATGTAGAAATTGCTAGAGGGCGAATACGCGAATTACAGATGCAAAAGGAGAAGACAAGTTCAGTTCCCGAAGATAAAGAATTTGGAGCTATGATTGAGGCGAAAATCGAGATTGCACCTGGAGATCGAATTGAATCATTCACAATCGTAAACAAATAATTCTCATTTCTAAACCATGAAGAAACCCATAAGCTACAGGAAGCAGAGGCTCCCAGAACTTCTACAGCATCTAGCAGCAGAATTTCTGGAACGAGAATCAAATCATACATCCTTAATTACTGTCACTCGTGCAGAGCTGTCACAGGACTCTAAAAGAGTACAAATTTTTTTCACTGTACTACCTGATGACAAAGAGGAACAGGCACTAGAGTTTGCAAACAGGAGAAAAAAGGATTTTGCAGAGTTTGTAGACAAACACGGACGGGTCGGAAGGATGCCTGAGATCAAGTTTTCTATTGATATTGGAGAGAAAAACCGACAAAGAATAGATGAACTCTCCTCAGAATCTTAAACTTTCTCCTTTATTCTTTAGTCTTTATTCGTTATTCTATTGCATGTGGCGTAGTGGCCAAGTGTCCATGCTACGCAGGATCTCGCAAAGCGATGAGTAAGGCAAAGCTCTGTCATGGCTTCGCCAGATCCCGCGGAGCGGGACAAAACTTTATGTACTACGTATATTACTTGAGAAGTTTGAAAAATAATGATTTGTATATAGGATCAACTCAGAATGTAAGTATACGAGTTGGGAAACACAACCAAGGGCAAGTACGATCTACAAAAGCATATAGACCATGGAAATTGCTAGGATATGAAAGTTTTGACTCAAGAAGTGCTGCTGTAAAACAGGAACACTTTTTGAAAAATCATCAACAAAAAGAGGTACTTAAGAAAAAGTACGAAATGTAAGGCCTGGTGGTGAAGAAGCTAACACGGCGGTCTGCAAAACCGCTATACGAGGGTGCGAATCCCTCCCAGGCCTCCGCGAAATTTTAACGAGCACTGTAAGTGCGACAATAAAATTTCGGCGTGCTGCATGTACTCATGCAGTGCAGAAATGATAAGTGTGCAGCCGATATAAAATTAGAGCGCCCGGGTGACGTAACCCCAAACGAAATTACGGTTACGAAAGAAGTAAAAGTGAATAATTTAAAAAATTAAGCAACCTATTTCGTACGGGGCACGTTGGTAGCTTTACCCTTTGCAAATGATGGGCCAGTGGTGAAACTGGTATACACGCGAGACTTAAAATTTCGTGACCGTAAAAGGTCGTGTGGGTTCGATTCCCACCTGGCCCACCATTTGTACGGGGCGTAGGGACTTCCCTAACAGCAAAACTAGCTTGCTGTAGGCAAGCAAATCCCTGGACCGCAAGGTCGTGTGGGTTCGATTCCCACCCCGGGCACCAAGAAAAGCGAGGTAACAGGGAGTAATATGCCAGTGCATATTACGTGTGGGAATCGAAAACCTTGAGTATTCCGCCTAGGCGGGTCGAAAGGTGTACAGAATCTGTAAGATTCGATTCCAACCTGGCCCATTATTTGTATTGTTTTGTCATACACAAAACCAATCTTTTTGTATAATACTTACATGACACACGAAAGCCAAAATAATTGGGAAAGTCGAGCAAAAAGAGATGTGGCAACTAACTTTACAGACTACGGAGAGAAAACTAAAACTTCTCATGGAGAAGTGTACGAGCACGAAGTCAGAACATTTGAAAGAGAGAACTGGCATGACGCCTTCTACTCAAATACTGGTGACCCTACTCTCTCTCATTTAAACCCGGGAAATGAACAAATATTAAAGTTTTTCGAAGGCAGCACCACTCAACTTGAAGGAGCTATGAGAACCTATGCATGTACAGCGGAAACGGAACCAGGTATATTTCTAGTTCCCTGGTTTTTTAAACTCGGGAATGTTAATCCGCCCACTGGAGCATGGGGTAGAAAAATAGTTGTGAAAGTAATTGAGGGCGAACTAACGGTTATAGAAAACATCACGTCAAAGAAGGTGGAAATGTAAAATTAAATTATTGTTCTATATTTTTTCTCACTTATACGTCTCACTAATTCTCACCCCTATACAATAAAACCTATAATACTTTCTTTGCTCTTTCATACGATATATCCTATGAGTTGCAAGGTTAGTAAAATAAAAGTAAAATGTGTGCCGTTGTATTTTTTTTAAAACACTTCCGCCCATAGCTCAGCTGGTAGAGCAGATCCCTCTTAAGGATAAGGTCGCAGGTTCGATCCCTGCTGGGCGGACACGAACGGAGTGAGTGATCCGCCCAAAGTTCGGCGATCGCTCGCCGAACGTGCAGGGATCGAACGGCGGAGTATATTTTTCAGA
>JAGVCW010000010.1 GCA_020059045.1 Minisyncoccota bacterium
AAAGCGGTAGGAAGGATTGGTCTGCATGGCACTTCGACTTGCCACTATTACGTGGCCGAGAGGGTGAGTGGCAACAAAGAAAGTGGGAACAAAGAAAAGAAGTCTTCTCAATACGTGCTACACTCTCAATTTTGATGAGACTATTGCACCTTGTGTCCGCTGATCGGTCCAACGGTGATCAAACATTGAATCAACTCTTGGTTCTCGAGAGCTTCGCAGCAGATGAAGATGGAAGACATGGTTTCTATGTTCACCTGGCACCCGCAATGAGAAAGTGGCTTGTGGTAAAAGGTGCTCATTATACAAGTAAAATAGAAGAGGCGATGAGAGATGCATATTATCATATATGGCCAAGTGATAAGACAGCAAGGAAGCTCTTCGACCGTGAGTTTAGAGTTGTGATATCTGATAGCGGTCTCTTGCGTCTAAGTATTCCGAGCCACGGAAGTGGGCTCGACCCCGAGTCGAAGGAAGGTGATAAAAAAACAAGTGGGTATAGACTAGTTCCACACAATATTGAGGTGATTCAGCAACAGCTCGCTCTTCTTGCGGGCGTAGCCAAGCTTCATGACCTTGCAAGGGCTCGACCATAAGTCGGGCTTTTTTACTGAACGGCTCAAATGGTGTATTTGAGCCGTTCAGTATAATTCAGATATAAGGAAAAGCATGGGGAGTCGCTACCCATGCTTGTCGAGGAGAAACTATTATTGTGCCTACTTTTCGGAGAGAGAATTATTATTGGTTCATCCACTGGTCGCCACCTCGATCATCCTCTCGGCTAGGAGAGGTGTTGGTCTTCTGATTGGCACCCTGTGCACCATCAGAGGAACCTGGAGCGCTTCTTTTTTGTTCTCGATTTTGTGTCATATATAAAATAATATTAATTAGTTTATAAACTAACTTCTTTTCGCCCAAAGAAGTTGTATATAATTTAAACTGGTGGTGGTGAAGAGTGAATGAACCTGGTAGCAATATGGAAACACTTTATCTACGGTCCGCCCAAGCCAGTCTTGTAATAAAAGATATTAATACAAATGATGAACGAAACACCCTAGGTGTTTCGTTTGAGCGGTCATCGTATTTATTTGTAAGTAGAGCTATCTACTTGAGAATTGACCGAGTCGGTTTCTCCTCTGAGACTTTTGTGACCTTGATCCTTTTCTCTGACTTTTTCTATTTTGTGCCATATAAATGTAAGTGTACTTTAGGCTGTTAACAATACTTAGACTTCTTTTCCGTTTCCTAAAAAGAAGCAAGCATCCATTATGTAGAATGCCAGATATGGAATGAAAAAAGGGTGAATAAAGCGCAATAATACACTCCGCGTGGTGCCGAAATACCCCTTTTACCAAATTCTCGGTTTCCCGGCAAACATTGCTATATATCTTTAATTGTAGTTTAATCAGGGTAGACGTACGTTCACATAAACCAGCGCAATGCGCGGGAGGAAATATGCCTGACCGCGCCAATGGATTCTCCATAGAGGATATTGACCGCGTCGTCATCAATGTAGTTATAATTGACGATGAAAAAGATTTTACCTGGGGACTTGAATTAATTGTTCCATTATTGCTTGATGGTAAGGGAGTTAACCACAAGGTTTTTCCTGCAAACAACGCAGGTGATGCCATGAAAGTTATCGGAGGGCTTGATGGACCAGCCATTGTTTTGTTGGACATGACGCTACGGTCTCCGAAGGACGGTCTGGATCTCTTAATTAAGATCAAAGGAGCAACGCTCCATCCAGTAGCTCCATTTTTTCTGACTGGAGATGTGAGAGGTGAGACACGAGACGAAGCCGCGGTCGCTGGAGCGTATGGCTATCTTGGCAAGCCACTGAATAATCCTGATTTACAGCGGATGCTAATGCATGGAGTAACCATACTTCGTGACAATCTGCGTATCCTACAAAGGATTAAGATTGCGAAGGAAAACGAGGAACATGCCAAGCAGGTTGCCATAGAAGCACAGCATGCAGCGATGCATGACAAGCTTACGGGCATTCTAAATCGTGGTGGCTTTGACAAAAGGGCAATGGAAATTCTCGCAAATTCTCGCATCCATCGGACATCTACATCGCTAATATTGGTAGATGTTGACGATTTCAAGAATATTAACGACGAGCATCCTTGGCTGAAGCTCGGTGGTGATGAAGTATTACGACAGGTTGCACTTGTGCTGAAGGGGGCATTCAAGAGAGATGCAACAGATGTCGTTGCTCGCTGGGGTGGTGACGAATTCGCAATTCTTCTCGAGAATACAAATGATCGTTCCGCAAAGCGACGTAGTGTGTTTACTCGCAGGAAGATCAAGGGTCTGCAGGTATCCTATGGTGGGCACTTGATCCCGGTCAGTGCATCGGCTGGAATAGGGTCGCTTAGTCCTGCTGAAACAACTGTAAACTCTGAAGAGGATCTAAAGATACTTATAGATAGAGCAAGTGTAAATCTTGCTCTTGAGAAGGGTCGCTCTAAGGCAAAGAGAAAACTAGTTAAAGACGGATAACCACCGTCTTTTTTGTTTACAACCCTTGTGAAGCTTGCTCGTAATTAATCTTATCTTCACCGTAAATCGGTTTAAATGTCTATATATATGAATAACGAGAAATACGACATATGGACAAGTGGTGTAAACAAAAGAGAGTATAAGCCACTTAGTTCAAATATGGTTGTGGATGTAGTGGTGATCGGTGGTGGACTTGCGGGGATTTGGGCTGCTTACTTGCTTGCAAAGGCAGGGGCAAAAGTCGCTTTGATAGAAAAAAGCGTTATTGGCTCGGGCGCCACAAGTCTTACCACTGGTTTTATAACACAAAGTATCGATACAGATCCAAGTAGTCTTGTGAAGGCAGTGGGAAAGGTAAATGCTCGAAAAATATATGATTCTCATCTCGAGGCAATTGATTTAATAAAAAATGCAATAGAAGAGGAGGAGATTGAATGTGAATTCACATCTTGCTCCAATTACATTTATGCAAATAGTGAGAAGGAGGTAGATAAACTCAAAGAAGAGTTGCCACTTCTTGCAAGCATCGATGTTGAGGTGGTATGGAACGAAGGAAAGAGTTTTGGTTTCAAGAACTTTGGGGCAATAGAATTAAAAAATCAGGCCAAGTATCATCCAATTAAGTTTCTTTACGGTTTAGCAGAAAGTGCCAGGAAGTATGGGGTGGATATTTATGAAAACACAGAGGCTCTAAAGATTGAAGAAGGAAAGGGTGTTGGTGTAGTCACTTCACGAGGGAAAATAATGGCAAATTTTGCAATAGTTACAACATACGCCCCTTTTGAAAGGCCGTTCAGTCTACATTTTAAAAAAGCTTTTTACACATCGTACGTGTTTGAAGTTGAAATTGATAAGGGCTTACTTAAGGTAGGAACTTATGAGGATACGCACAATCCCTACCACTATCTTCGTGTTGATAAGGGAGAAAGACTTGATAGAATAATAGTTGGAGGAGAGGATCATAGGAGGGATATAAAAGTAAACCCAAGTAAAAGTTTTGAAGCACTCGAAGAATATCTTAAATCCATCTTATCTTCTATACCAAAAATTGAATACAAGATTAATAGGAAATGGCGTGGGCCAATACTTGAGTCTGTAGACGGATTACCGTTTGTAGGCTCTTTGGAAAAGAAGTCAAAAATTATTTATACCACAGCTTTTTCTGGTAATGGTATGACGTACGCTCCTATTGCAGCTACTATTACCCGAGACAAAATACTGGGTAACAGAAACTATTGGTCGAAAATTTATGCAAGCTCACGTATGCCATCTATAAAATCTCTACTTATCAAGGGTAAAGATTACACGGGTGAATTAATAGGAGCAGCACTCAAGAATTCAATTCGTTCTGATCCAAGAGGTAAGATCTAAAATTTATCTTTTGGGGTTTAATCAATAAAACAAAATTATGAATCTTTTACACTGGTTTATCTCCGCTCTAGCCATCGCAATCGCAGCTTACTTGTTGCCAGGTGCCACAGTTACTCTTGTAGGGGCTCTCATTCTCGCAATTGTACTCGGTCTCATAAATGTATTTCTTAAACCAATTATACTTATACTTACGCTGCCGATAAATATTTTGACTCTCGGTTTATTTTCACTAGTTATAAACGCATTGCTAGTGATTCTTGCTGCAAAGATTGTTCCTGGTTTCGAAATATCAGGTTTTTGGACCGCGTTTCTCTTCTCGATTCTTATCTCTCTTATCAATGCGCTGTTCGGGGACAGGGATAATAAACGCGTAGCAGCATGATGTCTAATGGGCTTATTAATAAAAGGATAAAATTACAAAATTAAACTAATTAATATGTTAACCACAATCGCCGCAATATTATTGGTGCTTTGGTTTCTCGGAGTAATAGGAGTGTACACAATTGGGTGGTTCATTCATCTACTTCTTGTTGTTGCAATTATTATGTTTTTAATCAGAATCATTCGAGGAGAAAATCCAATCAAGTAGATTGCGATAAAATAGTTTTACAGTCTAAACAATGATATTTCACATGAAAAATATTCTACTCACCATTATTATTCTAGTTATTATAGTGCTTCTAGTTTGGTTTTTTGGTAGAAATGCTAGCGAGGACAATTTAGTTAACAATTCAAGCATGCTTAGAAGCGACTCCGAACTTCCAATAATCGAGGAAGTGCCAGAATACTATAGTAATGCAGAAGGCTTTTATGTCCGGCCTGAAGGGGACCAATCTTACCCTGGTGTTGTTATGATTCACGAATGGTGGGGACTAAATGACAATATCAAAGATATGGCGCGGGAACTTGCAAAGAATGGCTATCAAGTCCTCGCAGTTGATCTTTTTGGAGGAGTTGCAACGACAACTGATGAAGCAAGAGCCCAAGTGTCGGGGCTAGACCAGAGCGTCGCCTTAGAGAATCTTAAAGGAGCTACAGAGTATTTACGCGAAAGAGGTGCTTCCAAAATTGCATCTCTTGGTTGGTGTTTTGGCGGAGGACAGAGTTTACAACTTTCTCTATCGGATGTGGATCTAGATGGAACGATAATATATTATGGACAAATCGAGACGGACGAAGCAAAACTCTCTTCAATTGAATGGCCAGTACTTGGAATATTTGGAGACAATGACATGTCGATCCCGACCTCTACTGTGCGTACCTTCGAGTCCAACCTGTCCTCTGTCGGTGTAAAAAATGATATTTACATTTATCCCGGAGTTGGTCATGCGTTTGCCAATCCCTCCGGTATGAATTACGCACCAACGGAGACCCGCGATGCCTGGAGCAAAACACTTTCATTTCTTAATGAAAACTTAAAGTAGAAACTTGAGAATCTAGAACCACTTCCCAAATGTTGACAAGTTGCGTGCTCATAAGAAATTATATGAGTATAATGTATGAGCTAGTAAATTAAGATTTATTTTATGAAGAAAAATCAAAACTATATAGTTTGGGCAGTAGTAATAATCGTTGTTGTGATACTCGTCGTTTGGTTTGGGAAAGGGGACAGCGTAGAGGCTCCAGAAAACCTTACGCCAGTAGCAGAAACCTCTACGATACCTGTCACTAATCCTCTTATTGGCGAAAAGATAACTCCAGCAGGAGCGGCAGCAAGAATTTATCTTTCTACGCGGCTAAATATTGACGCCAAGGAGATCAAGGTAACCAAGGAAGATACAAAAGTGTGGTCAAACGCTTGTCTTGATGTCGCTGAACCAGGTGTAGTATGTGCACAAGTCATTACGCCAGGTTATGAGATTACTCTTGAAGCTCGCGGCACAGAATACAAGTACAGGACAAACAATACTGGTTCTAAGGTGGTGGCTGTAATGTAGTTAAATCGACTAAGTAGGTTTGAAAACCACTCAAGAGGAATTCCTCTTGGGTGGTTTTCGGTACTAGATTATGAGCTTACGTTTATCCTAATTTCATTCTGAATTTCAGTTTTGTTTTGAATCACATCGGTCTCTGTTTTAGGAACTCCCAGGTTTGTTGGGTCATTTTGTGTTGAAGGTGTTGAAGCGGCGTTAGGCTCATCTGTAATAGTGCTAGTTTCGCTATCGGTTTTTGTCTTGAGGTAGATGTTACTATCGAGATTCATACGTTCATCATTTGAAGGTGTTGCGATAATATTTATCTTTTGCGCAGTACGATATGCCCTCTGAAAAAGTATAAATGCTTCTCCGTATGCTCCCTCTATTAGTTTCTTTTTTCCTTCCTCCACATCGAGTTCTGCCTCCAAAAGTGTGATTTCCATTTCCATCTTTTCACTTGATGTTTCACTGATCGTACCCTCCACAGCAGAGTCAGTCGCAACCTTTAGACTCATGGTTGAGATAGCCCCAGCTGTATCTGGCTCCACAATTTTTGCAATCTGAGACCTAGCTTCAGCGATTTTCTTCTCGGTTAACTTAAGTGAGTTTGATGCCGCAATTTTCGTCTTTTCGCTTGAAGTGGCAATTTTTGTTTCAGAGGACATTCTTACAGTTGCTGTTTCGCGTAGCTCGTTTTTCACCGTGATTGCAAGATTTGCAATATCCCCTCTGTCTGTTTGGTCTGCGCTATTTTCAGAGAGTGAAACAAGTATAGCGTGGTGGGAATCAAGTGAGCTTTCTAGGTCAGAACTGATGAGAGCTGCCTCATCGAAGTTCCCACTTGCCTCAAGATTTGATAGTCCTTTTTTGATGGTTTCAGTATGTTTCTTGAAATTATTTTCAAGTTCATTCTTGTTTTCAGTTGTTAGGTCACCTCGTACTGCAAGCTTTTCTGCTTCCTCAAGACGCAAGCTTGCACGTAGTGATTCTATTTTTGCTTTGGCTTCCGATCCGACTGCAAACCAAGCCTTCACTTCTTCATTTACATTTACTTTGACTGGGTAGAGTATGTCGCCTGGCAGAGTTCCGTTTGCAAGTGTACTTGTACCGCCCATAGCTACAACAAGGAGAACCAGTGTGAAAGCTCCTGCAAATCTTCTTTGCACAAATATGGAGTTAAAGCCAAGCCAGAAAGAAATCTTCTCTGGAGTTACCTCTGGGGCAACCTTCATTTCAGGTTTGTTCGTAAGTGCATATACTTTACGAGTAAGATCACGCCTCTCCTTGGTACTCAAGCCAAAGTTTCTGGCTTCCATTATTATTTTTTTAAAATCTTTATTTTTCATTTATGGTTGAATATTTTTTTTGCTTTCTCAAGTCCTCGATATATCCTTACAGCAATAGTGTTTGCTGACTCACCTGTTATTTCTGAAATTTCTTTCATCGAGAGTTCCTGTACATACCTCATAAATATTATATCTCTGTAAGTTTCAGGAAGTGACTTGATTACTTCTATGGCTTTCTCACCATCTATCTTTTCGTATTTGATATTGTTTGTGTCTTCGGCGTAATCAAATCCACTTTCGTACATATTATCGAGTGACTCAGTTTTTTTATGTTTCTTGCGGTACTCATCGATGACCATATTGCTTGCAGTCTTGTACAAGAAACTTTTAATATTTGTTATTTCGTTGCCTTTTGACATGTAGACCCATGTTTTTGTGAAGATCTCTTGAACCATGTCTTTGGCAAGCTCTCTTGACCCAATTTTAAAGAAACAGTAGCGGAAAAGATTGTCAGCGTAGTCATCGTATGCCTTTATAAATTGTGTCTTTGTGTCCTTCATGATTATAGACGGGGAAGCCTCTCAATTATTACTTGATTTAGGTTGTTAACTTGGAAAAGTATGGTGATTATACATTGCATGGCCATTATTGCCCACTGCACCCCGAGGTAGGCCCTCGGGGTGCAACTCTTGTTGAAACTCTTGACCTTTAGCCAAAGAATATGCTCAAATACAAACTAGTTGCACTCTGCTCTTTCTCAAACCCTCATTTGGCTTATGCGAGTATCCACGCCAGTCGGTACAGAGATAGTTAGGCAATCATTCACTGATTCCTATATCACAGAGATACTCAGAGCAATGCTTGAGGAAATGCTTGCAATGAGCAAGGTCTACATAACACAGATCCGCATAGTTTATATGAACGTGGAAGAGATTCTTGAAGGTACTGAATTATATAAAAACGAAGATAGGTGGAAGCAGTGGGTAGAAGTCATTGCAACTTTCACCTCAAGTGATCTTCCGTGTATGCCAAGTGGTAGTTCAGGCCGTGATCCGAAAGTCAGGGCAACGTTCTTGTTGGCAAGTAAGGGGCCCAAGTATAGTTTTTATGAAATACGATTCGCGTGGGGTAGTCACCAATTGATTTTTGATAAGAGTTTTGCATTTAAGTTCTCTTCCTACGAAACAAATGAAGGTAACCACTATGCTCCAGCTTCAGATAAGTTAGAACACCTTGTTGAACTGCTAAAAAGCAAGAAACCTAGATCTCCACTTGATAATTTCAGTATTTAATACGCAAGCCATTCGTGCCTGCGTTTTTTTATTGCTTTTTATATTACTTTGTGATATAATATGGGAAGTGCACATTGCAATTTGGCCACTCAAAAAGGATTAGGTGTCAGGTGAAGCTTCTCAAGAAGTTGTTCCCGTATGCAATTGTTGCAAGTTTTTGTGTTGGAGGAGGCTACGTGTGGGGATATGTGCTTGGTTTCGAGCACGCAGCCGAACTAATGGAGCTGAATGCCGAGCAACATGCTCCAGGCACTGTGAATGTTTGTTCTCCGAGAATCACACTTACCGATTAGAGCTTGAAATGACTGAGAAATCAGAAATCTCTTCGCCCAGCCCAGGCCTCAGCCCAAACGTAAACGCAAGGGAAGTGGTTATTGTAGAAACTAAAGTGGTACGTCTCCGGCAGTACTCACTTGTACCAGGAAGATTTTGTTCGGGCTTCATTGATGTCTTAGTCCCAGTTACTGTTCGAGAAAAGCCTAAAAAGATTTTGTAATACACTCCGTCATCTACCGTGGCGGTTTTTTATTTAACATCACTTGCAGCGAGGACTCCCCTCGCTGCAAGTGGTTTGCACTCATTTCCTTGACCCCACCACCAATATAATGTTAGTTTGGCTTAAGAACAGTTCTCTTTAAGTGT